>NZ_CP108423.1:2235000-2579583 GCF_035917235.1 Streptomyces sp. NBC_01294 | reverse complement strand
CACCTCGACCTCCCAGTAGTGGGCGTTGCCGTCCTCGTCGTCCTCCCACTGGACGGACCAGACCTGACCGGGGTGGGCGGCCAGGGCGGCCTTCATCGCCTGGTCGGCCGTGACCTTGGCGGCGAGCAGTTCCTTGTGCTCGGCGGCGTTCTCGTTCGTGTCGCGGTTGCGCTCGGTGACCGCGCCATCCGCCGCCACCTCCAGCTCGGCGTGCCCCTTGCCGTCCTTGGTGATCACGTCGACGTTCCAGACGGTGTCGTCCTTGTCGAGGGACTCGACAACGCCCGGGTAGTGCTTCAGGGCTGCCGCGGACGCCTGCTCGGCCGTCTCGGCGGTGGGGACGGCAGAGACGGCGGCGACGGCGGCCACGGTTCTCGCCGTGTCGGCGGATGCCGCTGTCGCGGCCGCCACCGGGCCTCCCGCCATCAGGACGACGGATGCGGCCGCGGAGACGTACAGGGTGCGCTGCATGGCAGGACCTCCTCGGGCCGGCCAGGGCGCCTACGGTTGCTCGGCGGCGGCCGGCGGTGGGCGGATACCGCCCATTCTCCGGCCGGCCGCCATGCGGGGCGCGCCGAGCGCCAGGGTTCAGGCCCTGCCGCGGGTGCCGCGCAGGTGCTCCGCCACCGGGGTCAGCGAGGCGCGCAGCGCCGCCAGGGCCTCCGGCGGCAGCAGGTCGATGAAGTGCCGGCGGACGGACGCCACGTGGTGCGGGGCGACCTTGCGCATCGTCTCCATGCCCTCGTCCGTGAGCACCGCGTACAGGCCGCGGCGGTCGGACTCGCAGTTCACCCGGCGGACCATGCCCGCCGCCTCCATGCGCGTGATCTGGTGCGACAGCCGGCTCTTGGACTGCAGCGTGGCGGTCGCGAGATCGCTCATGCGCATCCGGTGGTCCTCGGACTCCGACAGGTTCACGAGGATCTCGTAGTCGTTGTTGGTGAGTCCGAACGGCTGGAGATCCTTTTCCAGCTGGTGCATCAGCAGTCTGCTGACGTCCAGGTGGGTGCGCCAGGCGCACTGCTCGGCGTCGGTCAACCAGCGCGTGGCCGTCTCGGTCTCCATGGTCTCCATGAATGAACTCTACCTAAAAAGTTGAATTGCGTACAAAGATGCTGGCGTCTGGGGGATCACAGTCCGAAGCGGCGCTGGAGATCACCCAGCTGTCCCGGCATCCGCGGTACGCCCAGCTGCCCCATCGGGCCCTGGCCGGCCCCCGGGACGCCCTGTGCGTTGCCCGTCGCCGCGCCGGCGCCGACCGCGCCGACCGACTGCTCCGCCATCAGCATCTCCGACGACTGCAGCAGCACCGTGCCCGCTCCGACGAACTCGAACTGGTGTTCCTCGCCCGAGCTGCCCCCGATGCCGGTCAGCGAGCGCAGTCCGCCCATCACGCCCGACATGTAGCCGTGGTCGTAGTGGTGGCACGGCGAGGGGCAGTCCGCCCAGCCCACCAGCGCCTGCGGGTCCACGCGCAGCGGCGGCTCCATGAACACCACCGGTCCGTTGGACGCCGCCACGAACTTCCCGGTTCCGATCAGCGTCAGGAAGCCCGGGACGATCGACTGCTTCAGGGCGAGGGAGGGCTGGTACGCGAGCAGGTTGCCTGACCGGATCGTCAGATTCCCGTTGTCCAGGTCGTACGAGTTGACATCGAAGGCCCGGTCGGCCAGCAGCATCTTGCCCTGGCCCTCGGCCACCACCCAGTCGCTGGCGTGCAGCGGCGAGTGGAAGCTGGTGCGCAGCAGGCGGTCGAAGCGCCCGTTGCCGATGCCGTTGAACTCGATGCGCCCGTAGTACGAGATCATCTTGCCCTTCTGCAGGAACCACTGGCTCCCCTTGAGCTCCACGCAGAAGGTGTACGCGTTCACGTTGTCGTCGGAGGGCAGCGTGTACGGGTCGAAGACCGTCGGGCCGCCGGGTCCGCCGGTCACAGGGCCAAAGTTCACAGCTTCTCCTCGGAGGCCTGTACGTACACCGCGCCCTGGCCGGACAGCTCCAGCTGGAACGCCTCGCCCGAGCCGCGCCCCACCATGTCCCGCCAGCCGAGCGCGGTGGAGAGCTTGTTGCGCACGTCGCCGTGGTGGGCGACGTACGCCTGCGGGTCCACGTGGATCGGGCGCTGCGGGGTGATGGGGAGCTCGATGACCCCGCCATGGGCCATCACGGCGACCGAGCCGTGGCCCTTGAGGGTGGTGGTGAACAGGCCCTGGCCGGTCACCTGGCCGCGCACCATGCCCATGACCCCGCCCTGGGAGCCCATGAACATCGTGCCCTGCTGGAGGGTGCCGTCGAAGGCGAGCAGCCGGTCGGCCTCGACGTAGAGGGTCTCGCCGGTCAGATTGATCACCTGGATGTGGTGGCCGCCGTGGCCGAACATCACGGTGCCGCTGCCCTCGACCGTCATCAGCGGGGTCTGCTCGTTCGCCACCCGGCGCCCGATCATGCCCATGACGCCGCCCTGACCGCCCGTCACGCTCGGGGTGAAGGAGACCTCGCCGCGGTACGCGAGCATCGCGCCGCGCTGGCTGTACATCTTCTGGCCCGGGACGACCTGCGCCTCGACCATCTTCGAGTTGATCTCGCGGAACGGCATCAGACGTCGCCCCCGACGGTGTTGCGCTCGCTGGGCTGCACGTACACCAGGCCCTCGCCCTCGAAGCGGATCTGGAACGCCTCGCCGGAACCCTCGCCGATCAGTGTGCGGAAGTTCACACCGGACTGGAAGGACTGCTGGAGGTTGCCGGTGTGCGCGATGTACGCCCCCGGGTCCACGGAGAGCGGGTACTGGGAGCTGACGCGCAGCACCACGGCCGGGCCGTCGGAGACGATCGCCGCCTGGCCCGAGCCCTCGACGGTCGTGGTGAACAGGCCGTTGCCTGTCGTCGCGCCGCGCAGCCCGGTGAAGGTCGTGCCGGTCCGCAGGCCGGCGTCGGTGCACAGCAGGTTGCTGGACTCGACGTAGAGCTTCTCGCCGCGCAGATTGACCAGATTGATCTCACTTGCGCGGTCGGCGAAGAAGCAGGTGCCGTGCCCCTGTACCTCCATCACCGTCATCTGTTCGCCGGTCAGCCGGCGGGTCACCATGCCGCGGAGGCCTTCGCCGCCGCCGGACATCTTTTTGAAGGCCATCTGCCCGTCGTACGCGACCATGGAGCCGTTCTTCGCTTTCACGGCGTCCCCGGTCAGGTCGACGGCGAGCACCTTGCTGCCTTGAAGTCGGAACTGAGCCACGGGAAGACGTTATCGGCAGCGGGCGAGCCCGAACAGGGCCCCGTGGCCGATATATGCCACACCCGGGCGGTATGGGGGCGATCCAGGCCCGCCGCGCAGGGGGAGGGGCCGGGTCAAGATCCCGTAAAGCGGCTGCGACACTGGGACGGACCCTGGCCTCCACACCCGAAGGTTCCACGTGGACATCAAGACCGCCTCCGCCCTGCACCGACTGCGCCTCGTCTCCGTCCCGGAGGCGCTGTCGTTCCCGGCCCTGCTGATCTTCGGCTCGCTGCTGAGCCGGGTCTCGGACATCGACTACCTGATGCTGCCGCTCGGCGCCATCCACGGAATCCTGTTCGTCGTCTACGTGCTCTTCCTGCTGGACGTCTGGAACAAGGCCAAGTGGCCCTTCAAGAAGGTCGTGTTGTTCTTCGTGCTCTCGCTGGTGCCCTTCGGCGGGCTGTACGGCGACAAGCTGCTCAAGCGGGACGAGGGCGACAGCGTGATCGCGGCCCGTGCGCGCGAGGCGGCCGACGCGTGATCGTCGCCTTCTCGGTGACCCCGCTGGGGGTCGGCGAAGAGGTCGGCGAGTACGTCGCCGACGCGGTCCGCGTGGTCCGCGAGTCCGGGCTGCCGAACCGCACCGACGCCATGTTCACCACCGTCGAGGGTGAGTGGGACGAGGTCATGGACGTGGTCAGGCGTGCGGTGGCCGCGGTCGAGGAGCGGGCGCCCCGGGTCTCCTTCATCCTCAAGGCCGACATCCGTCCCGGCGTCCGCGACGGGATCACCTCGAAGGTGGAGACGGTGGAACGGCACCTCGCGGGGGGCTGACGCGCCCGGCTGCCGTGCCCCTCTTCTTTTGCAGCGCCCCTGGCCTATTCGGCCGGGGGCGCTTTTGCGTGCGTGGGCGTGGGCGTGGGCGCGGGCCGGGGGTGGGGGCGCGGGCTGCGCTCCGGCTTCCTGGGGCTCCGCCCCAGACCCCGCGCCTCAAACGCCGGCGGGGCTGGGTGGGTGCGCCTCAAACGCCGGCGGGGCTGGGTGGGTGCGCCTCAAACGCCGGCGGGGATGGGGCGGGTGGCGGGCTGGGTGGGTGCGCCTCAGGCGTCAGGGCTGGATGGAGGGCAGTTGAGCGATCGCTCAAAGTGGCTTAGGGTGCCGGTTGAGCGGTCGCTCAAAACGAGAATCGGGGGCGGGCATGGGCCTGTACGTCGAGACGTCGATCCGTGCCGGGATGGACGAGCTCTGGGAGCGCAGTCAGGATCCCGCGCAGCATCAGCGGTGGGACCTGAGGTTCACCTCCATCGGGTACCTCCCGCGGGCCGAGGGCGAGCCCCAGCGGTTCCGGTACGCGACCCGCGTGCTGCCCTTCCTCTCCGTCGACGGGACCGGGGTCTCCGCCGGAGAGCGGCACCGGGACGACGGGACCCGGGTGTCGGCCCTGCGCTTCGCCTCGGAGCATCCGCTGTCGCTGCTCGCCGAGGGCAGCGGGTACTGGCGCTACGTGCCGGGGCCCGACGGGATCCGCTTCCTCACCGGCTACGACTACCGCCCGCGCTGGGGCCGCTTCGGGGCCCTCGCCGACCGGCTGGTGTTCCGCCCGCTCATGGGCTGGGCCACCGCCTGGTCCTTCGACCGGCTGCGGCTGTGGTGCGAGCGCGGCACCCCGCCGGGCCTCGCCCTCGCCCGGGCGATCGGCGAGAGCGTCCTGCGGGCCCTGCTGTGCGCGGCCGCCCTGGTGTACGCGCCGCCCGCCGTCGCCCTGCTCGTCCTGGCCGCCGCCCTGCTGCTGCCGCCGCTGCCCGGAACCCCGGCCGCCCGCCGCTGCCTGCGCACCCCGCCCGGCCGCACCCCCGCCTCCGCACCCCGCCTGCTCAGCACCCTGGAGCCGTCATGACCTCCATCTTCCGCGCCCACATGGGCGCCGACTTCGACCGGCTGCACCCGCAGATCCAGCGGAGGTTCTCGGTCGGGCTGGAGAGCGGGGAGGGCTGCATCGGGCGCGGCACCATGGACCGGATATGGCACGGGCCCCGCTACGTGAAGCCGTTCCTCCGGCTCGGCGGCATGCGCAACATCCTGGTGCCGCGGGAGGGGCGAGACGTCCCGTTCGTCATCGAGAACCTCCCCTACCTCGACTCCTTCGGGCGGGAGACCGTCACCTTCGTCCGGACCTTCCGGCTGCCCGGCGGACCCCACCGCTTCGACGCCACGATGGTCCACAGCCCCGAACGCGACTGCGTCCTCGACTACCTGGGCACGCACCAGCACCTCGCCAGCGACCTCCACATGAGCGCCGAGCCCGACGGCTCGCTGCTCATCCGCTCCGGCGAGCACCGCTTCCGCGAAGGCCGCGTGGACGTCCGCGTCCCCGATCTGATCGGGGGGCAGGCCGAGGTGCGCGAGTCATTCGACGACGCCACCGGCCGGTTCCGGATCCGGGTGCGGGTGGTCAACCGCCACGTCGGACCGCTCTTCGGCTACGAGGGCTCCTTCACCGCGCAGTACGTCGACGCGCGCTCCCACGGCGTGCGCGGCGACCTGCGGCCGGTCCGCGAGGAGGTCCGGGCATGAGCGCGGCCACCAAGGAGAAGCTCCTCGAAGGGGCCCTGCGCACCCTGGTCGAACAGGGCATCGCCAAGACTTCCGCCCGCACCATCGCGGCCACCGCCGGGGTGGGGCAGGGCCTGATCTTCTATCACTTCGGCTCGGTCGACGAGCTGCTCGCCGCGGCCTGCCGGTTCGGCGCCGAGCAGCGGGTGGCCCGCTACCGCGACCGGCTCGCCGAGCTGGGCAGCCTCGCCGAACTGCTCCAGTTCGCCCGGGAGATGCACGTCGAGGAGCGGGCCGCCGGGCACGTCGCCATGCTCGGCCAGCTGCTGGCCGCGGGGCAGAGCTCGCCCGCCCTCGCGGCCGCCACCGCCGCCGGGCTCGGGCTGTGGATCGACGAGCTGGAGGCGGTGCTCACCCGGCTGCTGGCGGCGACCCCGCTGGACGGGTTCGCCGACCCGGCGGGGCTGGCCCGGGCCACGGCCGCCTCCTTCGTCGGCATCGAGCTGTACGAGGGGGTGGACCCGCAGGGCGCCGGCAGTGCGCTCGACGCGCTGGAGCAGCTCGCCGGGCTGGCCACGGTGCTGGAAGGCCTGGGTCCGCTGAGTCAGCGCGCGGTGCGGCACGGTCTGCGCCGCGGTACCCGCGGCTGACCTCGGAGTTCCGGCCGCGGGGCTCATTCCCTGGCGCGCCGGGCCAGGCCCAGCGCGTAGTCCGGCCACCACGCCCCGGCCTGCGGGCCGCCGCGGCAGGAGCCGTCGGACTCGCCGGGCCGCTTGACCCAGAGGTACGCGTCGACGAGCGGGTCGCCGGTCCGGTCGGTCGGCGGCGTTCCGAGGGCGCGGCCCGGCGGATTGCACCCGGCCTGGCTCCGGCTGCCCGGCAGCGGCCCCTCGCCGTTGCGGCTGGTGTCGATGACGAAGTGTTTGTTCCCGGTCCGCTCGGACAGCTCGGCGCCGTACGCCCGGGTGGCCGCGTCGGGCTGGAAGTCGGAGACGTTGAGGGCGAAGCCGTCCGCGCGCTCCAGGCCCGCCGTGCGGAGGGGGTCCACCAGGTCCGCCGGGTCGGGGATCCGGGCCGGACCGCCCGCGTCCAGGTAGACCTTCGTGTTCCTGTTCTTCTTGAGCCGGTCGACGGCCTCGGAGAGCAGCCGGTGGCGCTCGGCGCGCTGCTCGGCCCGGACGCAGCCGTCGACGACGTGCGCGAGGGCGTCCGGCTCCAGGATGACGACGGCCCTGGTGTCCTTGACGGCGTCGGCGACGGCGCCGATCCAGGTGCGGTAGGCCCGGGCGTCGGCTGCGCCGCCGGCCGGCTGCCGCCCGCAGTCGCGGTGCGGGAGGTTGTGGGCGGCGAGCAGCAGGGTCCGCCCGGCGGCCCGGGCGCCCGCCGCGGCCCGGCGGATCCGGGGGCCCGGATTCCCGCCCGGCGCCCACAGGGTCATCGGGCGGTCCGCGATCCGGCGCAGCACCTGGGCGTCGCTGTTGCGACCCGCCGCCTCCCAGGCGGCGACCTGCCGTGCGGCGGCGCTGTGCGGGTCCACCCAGTACGGGGACTCGCCGGCGACGGGGGAGGGAGCCGGGGGCGTGGCGGCGGCAGTGCCCGGGTGGGGCGGGGGTGCGCCGGTGCAGGCGGAGCCCGCCGCGAGGAGCAGGAGGACGCCGAGGGCGGTGGCGGGAGTTCTGAAGGGCTGCCTGCGAACGGCGGGGGGCATCCGGCTTCCTCTTCCTCAGGACGAAGGTCGGGCAGCGGACCGAAATACCGGGACATGGTGACATAACGGACAGTTGGTGCGGCGGTCCGACACCACGCCCACGTGGTCGGCGCGCGGGGTCAGCGCGCGGGGTCCCCCGTGGTGAGGGCGATGGCCAGCGGGGTGCGCTCGTACAGGACCTGGTGGCCGTGGCGGGCGGAGATGAGCAGCCCCGCCGCGTGCAGGATCCCCAGGTGGGCCGAGACCGTGGACGGGGCCAGACCCAGCCGATGCGCCAGGGCCGTGGTGGAGGACGGCTCGTCCAGCGCGCACAGCACGTCGGCCCGGACCCGGCCCAGCAGCCGGGCGAGCGCGGCCGGGGTGTCCTCCCGTACGGGGGTCCACAGGGCGCCGATGCCCCGGGCCGGGTAGACGACGGTCGGCTGCCAGGGCGGGTCGAAGCCCCCCGCGATCTGCGGCCAGACGAAGGCGCTCGGCATGAGGAGCAGGCCCTGGCCGCCGAGGACGCGCTCGTGGTGACTGGGCCGCTCGATGGTCAGGGTGAGGGAGGCGGCGTCCCAGGAGAGGTCCGGGTGCAGGCCGTCGAAGAGCGACTCCAGTCCGCCGGCGGCGAGACGGCGGGTGTGGAAGAGGACGTCCGCCTCCAGCAGGGCCCGCAGCCGTGGCCAGTGCGGCTCGACCAGGACGCTCCAGGCCCGCTCCAGCAGATCCGCCAGCTCGTGCACCGCACGCGCCGGATCGGCGAGCATCGCCCGGCCCGGTTCGCTGTCGAGCGCGCCCGGCGTGCAGGCCAGCGCCTTGCGCATGTCCTCGCGCGCCTCGGCCGGATCGGCCGCGCGGACCAGGGCGATCTCCTCCTCGAAGGAGACGCCGGGCCCGCTCGGCGGCGGGCTGATGAAGTCCGTACTGTGCCCCCGGCGCGGCATCAGCAGCCACAGCGGCCGCAGGTCCAGCCCGTCGGCGGCGGCGCGGATCCGCCGCAGCCAGGGCAGGTGGTAGCCCTGCCGGTCCGGGCGGGTCAGGGTGCGGACCGCCTCCTGCGTCTCCCACACGGGCGACAGGGCGAACCGGCACCGCAGCAGGTCCCCGTGGCCGAAGCGGTGGTGCAACCCCATCCGGCTCCCCTCCCTCTTCTCCACGTCCTCCGCGCGATGACGCGTCTCAGGGGACGCCGTCTCAGCGGCGCCGTCCCGGGGGACCTCGTCCCAGGAAACCCCGTCCCAGAGGACCCCGTCTCCCGGGACACACTGCCTCAATATTCGGCCTCAGGCGAATCAATGGGGCGCCGGACCCCGGGCCGGGACGCTGGGCCCATGCCAGCCGACACCCAGGCGCCCGGGCGGTCCACGCCGCCACCGGGCTACCGCTCCGTGTTCCGGGTCCGGGAGTTCCGGACCGTCTTCGCCGCCCACCTGATGTCCGTGTTCGGCGTGGTCGTCGCCGAGATCTCCCTGTCCGTCCTCGTCTACCGCCTCACCGGCTCGCCCCTGATGAGCGCGCTCACCTTCGCCCTCGGCTTCCTCCCGTACGCCCTCGGCGGCACCCTGCTCGCCGGGATCGCCGACCGGCACCCCGCCCGGCGGGTGCTCGTCACCTGCGACCTCGTCTGTGCGCTCTGCGCGGCGGCCATGGTGCTGCCGGGCACCCCCGTCGCCGTGCTCCTCGTCCTGCGCTGCGCGATGGCCTTCGTGGCGCCGCTCTTCCAGGGCACGCGCAACGCCTCCCTCTCCGACGTCCTCGGCACCGGCGACGCCTTCGTCCTGGGCCGCTCGCTGCTGCGCATGGTGGCCCAGAGCGCCCAGCTCATCGGCTTCGGCCTCGGCGGGCTGCTGCTCACCGTGGTCGCCCCGCGCGGGGCCCTCGCCCTCACCGCCGCCGGCTTCCTCGGCTCGGCGCTCCTGCTGCGGCTCGGTACCCGCAGCCGCCCCGCCCGCACGGGCGCCCGCACCTCCCCGCTCGCCGGACTGCGCGCCGTCCTCGGCCGGCGCCGGCTGCGCGCGCTCACCCTGCTGTTCTGGCTGCCGCCGGTCTTCCTCGTCGTCCCCGAGGCCCTGCTCGCCGCGTATGCCCACGGCATCGGCGTCGGCACCGCCGCCCTCGGGCTGATGATGTGCGCCATGCCCGTCGGCACCATCGCCGGGGAACTCTGGGCCGGCTCCGCCCTCACCGCCCGGACCCGGTCGCGGATCGTGGCCCCGCTCGCCGCCGCCGGCCTGCTGCCCCTGCTGCTCTACGCCGGCCGGCCGGGCGTGCCCCTCGCCCTCACCGCGCTGCTGCTCGCCGGCCTGGCCCACGCCTACACCCTCGGGCTGGACCAGTGGTACGTCGACGCCGTGCCCGACGAGCTGCGCGGCCGGGCGATGACCCTGCTCAGCACCGGCCTGATGACCCTCCAGGGGGTGGGCATGGCGCTGGCCGGCCTGGCCGCCGAGTTCCTTCCGGTGCACGCGGTCGTCACCGGCGCCGGGATCCTCGGCACGGCCGTCGTGCTGCTGCTCCTGGCCGAACTCCGGGCCGCCGCCCGGCAGGAGGAAGGACTGAAGGATGAGACGGGCCTCGCCGTGAAGTGACCTCCCGGTAGGGTCGACGCGTGCCCAAGCCGCTCAGCCTTCCCTTCGACCCCATCGCCCGCGCCGACGAGCTCTGGCAGCGACGTTGGGGGCCCGTGCCCTCGATGGCCGCGATCACCTCGATCATGCGCGCCCACCAGATCCTGCTCGGCGAGGTCGACGCGGTCGTCAAGCCGTACGGACTGACCTTCGCGCGGTACGAGGCGCTGGTGCTGCTCACCTTCTCCAAGGCCGGCGAACTGCCGATGTCGAAGATCGGCGAGCGGCTGATGGTCCACCCGACCTCGGTGACGAACACGGTGGACCGGCTGGTGAGGTCCGGACTCGTCGACAAGCGGCCCAACCCGAACGACGGACGCGGCACCCTGGCCTCCATCACGGAGAAGGGCCGCGAGGTCGTCGAGGCCGCCACGAAGGACCTGATGGAGATCGACTTCGGCCTCGGTGTGTACGACGCCGAGGAGTGCGGGGAGATCTTCGCGCTGCTGCGCCCGCTGCGGGTGGCCGCCGCCGACTTCGAGGAGGCGTAGCCCGCCCCCGGGACCCGGGCCCGCGTCAAGATCGAGCAAAACGGACGGTTAGGCTCGTCCGCATGAAACGAAGCGTGCTGACCCGCTACCGCGTCATGGCCTACGTGACCGCGGTCATGCTCCTGATCCTGTGTGCCTGCATGGTGGCGAAGTACGGCTTCGACACCGGCGCCGGCCTGACCTTCGCGGTCTCCCAGGCCCACGGTGTCCTCTTCATGGTCTACCTGGTCTTCGCCTTCGACCTGGGCTCCAAGGCCAAGTGGTCCTTCGGCAAGCTGCTCTGGGTGCTCGTGTCGGGCACGATCCCGCTGGCCGCCTTCTTCGTCGAACGCAAGGTCCGCGACGAGGTGGAGCCGCTGGTCAGCGGCTCGCTCGCGACCGCCAAGGCCTGACAGGCGACGTACGTCACCCACCCCCGGGCGAGTCCCCGGGGGTTTCCCATCGACATTTACTAGGACGTCCTAGTAAATTCATGGGTATGGACGCTGACGCCATCGAGGAGGGCCGCCGTCGCTGGCAGGCCCGTTATGACAAGGCCCGCAAGCGCGAGGCGGACTTCACCACGCTCTCCGGTGACGCCGTCGAACCGGTCTACGGCCCCCGGCCCGGCGACGCGTACGAGGGGTTCGAGCGCATCGGGTGGCCGGGTGAGTACCCCTACACCCGAGGCCTGCACGCCACCGGGTACCGGGGGCGGACCTGGACCATCCGGCAGTTCGCCGGGTTCGGGAACGCCGAGCAGACCAACGAGCGCTACAAGATGATCCTGGCCGCCGGCGGCGGCGGGCTCTCCGTCGCCTTCGACATGCCGACCCTCATGGGGCGCGACTCCGACGACCCGCGCGCCCTCGGCGAGGTCGGGCACTGCGGGGTCGCCATCGACTCCGCCGCCGACATGGAGGTCCTCTTCAAGGACATCCCGCTCGGCGACGTCACGACCTCGATGACGATCTCGGGCCCCGCCGTACCCGCCTTCTGCATGTACCTGGTCGCCGCCGAGCGGCAGGGCGTGGACCCGGCCGTGCTCAACGGCACGCTCCAGACCGACATCTTCAAGGAGTACATCGCCCAGAAGGAGTGGCTCTTCGAGCCCGAGCCGCACCTGCGCCTCATCGGCGACCTCATGGAGTACTGCACGAAGGGCATCCCGGCCTACAAGCCGCTGTCCGTCTCCGGCTACCACATCCGCGAGGCCGGGGCGACGGCCGCGCAGGAGCTCGCGTACACCCTCGCCGACGGCTTCGGCTACGTGGAGCTGGGCCTCTCGCGCGGCATGGACGTGGACCACTTCGCGCCCGGTCTCTCCTTCTTCTTCGACGCGCACCTCGACTTCTTCGAGGAGATCGCCAAGTTCCGCGCCGCCCGCCGGATCTGGGCCCGCTGGATGAAGGAGGTCTACGGGGCCAAGAGCGAGAAGTCGATGTGGCTGCGCTTCCACACCCAGACCGCCGGTGTCTCGCTGACCGCGCAGCAGCCCTACAACAACGTCGTGCGCACCGCGGTGGAGGCCCTCGCGGCCGTCCTCGGCGGCACCAACTCCCTGCACACCAACGCCCTCGACGAGACCCTCGCCCTGCCGAGCGAGCAGGCGGCCGAGATCGCCCTGCGCACCCAGCAGGTGCTGATGGAGGAGACCGGCGTCGCCAACGTGGCGGACCCGCTGGGCGGTTCCTGGTTCGTGGAGCAGCTCACCGACCGCATCGAGGCCGAGGCCGAGAAGATCTTCGAGCAGATCAAGGAGCGCGGGCTGCGCGCCCACCCGGACGGGCAGCACCCGATCGGGCCGATCACCTCGGGCATCCTGCGCGGCATCGAGGACGGCTGGTTCACCGGGGAGATCGCCGAGTCCGCCTTCCAGTACCAGCGCTCGCTGGAGAAGGGCGACAAGCGGGTCGTCGGCGTCAACGTCCACCACGGGTCGGTCACCGGCGACCTGGAGATCCTCCGGGTCAGCCACGAGGTGGAGACCGTCCAGGTACGGGAGCTGGCGGCGCGCAAGGCGCGGCGCGACGACGCCAAGGTCACCGCGTCGCTGAAGGCCATGCTGGACGCGGCCCGGGACGGGTCGAACATGATCCCGGCCATGCTGGACGCGGTGCGGGCCGAGGCCACGATGGGCGAGATCTGCAACGTCCTGCGCGACGAATGGGGCACCTACACGGAGCCGCCGGGCTTCTGACCCCCCATCGGCCGGGCCGGCACGGACCGGTCATGGCGCCCTACGGTGGCGGCATGACCGGTCTTCCTGTCCCCGTACGGGGTGTCAGCGCACGCGTGATGATGAACAAGGGCGGCTGCGGGGGCTACTACGCCTACCTCGTGGCCGACTTCGAGCCGCCCGGCCCGGACGGCCGGACGGATCTGGTGAACCTGGTCCCGGAGCAGCGGCTGCCCGCGGACCTCCTCCCGGCCGTGCGGGCGGGGATCGAGCTGGGGCTGGACGGGGTCGCGGCCGTGGTGCGGCTCACGGACGGCGGCGTGTACGACGCGGACGCCTGGGACATCGGCTACCGGACGGCCGGGGCGGAAACGGCCCGGGCCGCCCTCGTCGCGGCCGGGCTGCGGCCCGCCGAGGAGGCGGACGCCCTGCGCTGGGCGCAGTGGCCGGGCCGGCCGAGGCCCTGGCCCGGCCACAATCCCCGGTCCGAGGAGCTGTACGAGCGGATCCGCCGGGCGGGGCCCCGCTGAGGCGCGGTCAGGTCAGGCCGGGTCCGGGCCGCGGAGGCCGTGCATCAGCAGGGCCGTGAAGGTGGCCACCCAGACCTCGTCCACCGGCTCGGAGCTCACCAGGGCGCGGTGCACCACCGTGCCCGCGATCACGTCGAAGATCAGGTCCGTGGTGCGGCCCGCGAGGGACGCGTCCTCCTCGTAGGGAAGTTCGCCGCGTGCCTGGGCCCGCTCGCGGCCCAGTACGACGAGACGTTTCTGCCGGTCCACGATCGCCGACCGGATCCGGTCACGCAGGGCCTCGTCCCGGGTGGACTCGGCGACGACCGCCATCAGGGCGGTACGGGCCTCCGGGCGCCGCAGCAGCTCCGCGAACCGCAGGACCACGTACTCGATGTCGGCTTCCAGGGAGCCCCGGTCCGGCAGCTCCAGCGAGTCGAACAGTTCCGCGACCGCGTCCACGACCAGCTCGTTCTTGCCCGCCCAGCGGCGGTAGAGGGTGGTCTTGGCAACGCCCGCGCGGGCCGAGACGTCGCCCATCGTCAGCTTCGACCAGCCCAGCTCGACCAGTGCGTCCCGGGTCGCGGCGAGGATGGCGGCGTCCGCTGCGGCGCTGCGGGGGCGACCGGTGCGGCCGGGGCTGGGGTTGCGCATGGCCGAGACCATACCCGTCGGTAGCCGAACGGGCCTCTGTGGTTCAGATCACTGGCGCCGCGGGGGCGCGCAAGTCCTCCGGGCGAGTTACGCTACGGCTCGTAGCGTAAGAGCGACAACCACGCGAAGAGCTACAGGCGCCAGGTGGGGACCCGGCGCCGCCCAGCATCACGATCGCGACAGTACGACGGCACGGCCAATTCACGCGATCTTTTTCGTCGGCGCGCGCACACGGGGGAGGATGTACGCATGCAGCCCAGAAACATGTCCATGAGCGGCGTCGTCGACCTCGCCGCGGTGAAGGCGGCCGGCGAGGCCAAGGCCAAGGCCGAGCAGGCCCGCGCCGAAGCGGCGCGCCAGGCCGGTCAGGGTGGCGGGACCGGCCCGTCCTCCGGTGCGGTGCCGCCGTCCGCGCTCGTCATCGACGTAGACGAGGCCGGCTTTGAACGCGATGTGCTCCAGCTTTCCGCCGAGGTTCCGGTCGTCCTGGACTTCTGGGCCGAGTGGTGCCAGCCGTGCAAGCAGCTCAGCCCGCTGCTGGAGCGTCTGACCGTCGAGGCGAACGGCCGCCTCGTGCTGGCCAAGGTCGACGTCGACGCCAACCAGATGCTGATGCAGCAGTTCCAGATCCAGGGCATCCCGGCCGTCTTCGCCGTGGTCGCCGGTCAGGTGCTGCCGCTCTTCCAGGGCGTGGCCCCCGAGCAGCAGATCCGCGAGACCCTCGCCCAGCTGGTCCAGGTCGCCGAGGAGCGCTTCGGGATCATCGGCATCGAGGTGGACCCGAACGCGGAAGGTGCCGCTCCGGCCGCCGGCGAGGCCGAGGCCGAGACTCCGGCCGGCCCGTACGACGCGCTGCTGGAGGCGGCCGTCGTCGCGCTCGACGCCGGTGACCTGGGCGGTGCGATGCAGGCGTACAAGAACGTACTGACCGACGACCCGGGCAATACCGAGGCCAAGCTGGGCCTGGCCCAGGCCGAGCTCCTCGCCCGCGTGCAGGACATGAACCCGCAGGTGGTGCGCACCGCGGCCGCCGAGAACCCGCGCGACCCGGCGGCGCAGATCGCCGCGGCCGACCTCGACCTGGCCGGCGGTCACGTGGAGGACGCCTTCGGGCGCCTGGTGGACACCGTGCGCGTCACGTTCGGTGAGGACCGGGACGCCGTGCGGCTGCGGCTGCTGGAGCTGTTCGAGGTCATCGGCGCCGACGACCCCCGGGTGACGGCCGCGCGCACGGCGCTCGCGCGGGTGCTCTTCTAGGCCGGCTTCGAACCGACTTCGAACCGGCTCGGAACCGGCTTCGAGCCGCCTGCGGGCCCCGCCGCGCGGGCCCCGGGGAGCCTCCCGGCCGTCGGCGGGCCACCGGCGATTTGTTGACACGGAGATAAACAGCAGCCGCGCTTTGCCAAAACTTGGCAATCGCGGCTGCTGTTACTCGCAGTAAATCGAACCCCGTGAACTGTCCGGTGTGTTCACCATTTCACCGTTCTGTCGTGGCCGTAGGTGACACCCTGTGTTGCTGCCCGACGGCGGGGGGTCGTACTCAGGTTATCTGGCCGTTACCCGCCAGTAACGAACCCCCTTGTGCCCCGGCCGGGAATGGACCACGATCGGCGACGCTCGGTCCTTCCCGCAGAGCCGCTCACTCGGAGCCGCGGTGAAGGGTCCCCACCGAGCCGGCCGGTGGCAGTGGCACCGGCCGTGGGACAGGGGGGTCTCTGCCGCACCGGCGGGGCCTGTCCTCCAGGTTGCGCGAACGCGTGGCCCAGTGGTTGTCGCTCGGGGGTGATCGCCGGTGTTTCGGACGTGGCACAGCTGCGGCCCGGCCGCCTGCGCTTCTTCCCGAGGACGTAGCACTTCTCCCATCCCAGGACGGGCACGGCCCGGACCGGAGATGTACGTCCGAGAAGGAGGAACGAAATGAGTTCTCAGGTTCGTGGCGGGACCAGATGGAAGCGCTTCGCGCTCGTCATGGTGCCGAGCATCGCGGCCACGGCCGCGGTCGGTGTGGGTCTGGCGCAGGGCGCTCTCGCGGCGTCGTTCAGCGTCTCCGGCCAGGACTTCAAGGTCTCGGCCGACAAGCTCGACGGTGAAAACCTCATCCAGTACGGCGGTATCGCCGAGGGGCACGACCTCAAGACCGGCAAGGCGGTCCAGCACCCGGTCACCATTTCCGGGTTCAGCAACGCCAAGATCACCAACATGTGCCAGTCCCTGGTCACCCCGACTCCGCTGGGCCCCATCACGCTCCAGCTGAAGACCGGTCACAAGGGCACCCCGGCCGTGGCGACCAACATCTACCTGGATGTTGCCGAGCTCGACACGGACGCCGAGTTCACCAACCTGGACATCGGCGTTGCGGTCGGCGACCCGAGCCACAAGACCAAGCCGCAGGCCGGCACGGTCGCCAGCCCGTACGCGTTCTCGCAGCGCGCCGACCGGGCCGTTCTGACGAACGTCAAGCAGAAGGCGTGGGCCACCACGGCGGGCACCTTCAAGCTGCCCAACCTGAAGCTGCGCCTGATGGGCGGCGACCAGCCGTGCTACCAGGACGTCAAGGACTGATACGTCCCGGTGAATGACCGGAAGGGCGGGTGGCGGCAGCCGTCGCCTCCCGCCCGTCCGGGCTCCACAGAGTTCTCCGTACCACCGTTTCCAGGGAGCTGTTGTCCATGAACCCCCAGGCCCCGGTTTACGTTCGCGCTGAAAACGACGCCTGGCCCACCGTGGTGTACTACCGCTTCCATGCCTGGCGCGGTCACCGTCCCTTCTGGGCCGGTCTGTTCACACTCCTCGGTGGCCTCCCGATCGCGTACTTCCCGTACGCGGACCTCCGGCTGGGCAACGTCAGTCTCGCGATGGCCACCACGGGCGGCGCGGGCGCACTGATCATCGGTGTACTGCTGATCACGCTGGGCCTGGCCCTCTGGTTCCAGGAAACCATCCGCGTCTTCGCCGGCGTGGCCGCGATCCTGCTGGCCCTCGTCTCGATTCCGGTGTCCAACCTCGGCGGCTTCTTCGTCGGCTTCACCCTCTCCATGGTCGGCGGCGCTCTCGCGCTGGCCTGGGCTCCGGGGCAGCCGGCGGACGAGGAGCCGGAGGAACAGCAGCCGGCGCTCCGGCAGCCGGCCGCGGTCGGCCTGGATAAGGCGGAGGAGCCGGCGGGCATTCAGGACACCCAGGGCATCCCGGGCATCCCGGGTCCCCGTGGGACGGAGACGGCACACGCGAGCGAGACGACTGCCCACGCCGATGGCGGGAGGAACAGTGCGGGGTGACGAGACGCAGCGGGGCGTGGCCCCAGGCGCAGAGTCCCGTGTAGTGAAGGGGCCGCGGCACGCGGCGCCGCGAAAGTCGCTGCTGAACAAGATCCAGATACCCGTCGGCAAGACGATGGCGCTGGCGGCGATGCCGACGGCCGTGTTCGTCGGGATGGGCATGGCGCCGAAGCTGGCCGTGGCCGACGACAAGGAGATCCCCTTCGCGCCGGGGCCGTGTGTGACACGGTCCGACGAACCCGCGGAGACCGAGTCGAAGTCCCCGTCCCCGACGCCTTCGACCACGCCTTCGCCGAGTACGTCGCCCAGCGCGACGCCCTCACCGTCCGCGTCCGCGAAGCAGAAGCCGAAGCCGACCGCTTCTCCGGAGGCGACCAAGCCCCCGACGACGAACGAGACGGCCCCGGCCGCCACGCCGTCGCCGGCCAAGACCCCGAACCCGCTGGATCCGCTGGGCGTCGGTGACGCGCTCAAGGACCTCGTCGACGAGCTCAGCCGGCCGCTCAAGGACCGGAACGCGACCCCGACCCCGACGCCCACGCCGTCCACCACGGCCACACCGACCCCGGACCCGGTTGCGGACGCCATCCGCGACGCGGCGAAGCGGGCCGGAGCCGAAGTCTCGGAGCTGTCCGACGAGGTCAAGAAGACCGAGGACAAGCCGAAGGACGAGACGGGCGAGGCGACCGAGGACAAGGACGAGGACAAGTCCGAGGACGAGGACAAGGACGAGACCGAGGCGACGAAGGACCCGGACGGGAAGGAACCTTTCCCCTGCCCGACCTACGACGCCCAGGCACTGGCCGACGCCGAGCTGGAGAAGGGCATCCCGCTCCTGCCGGACGAGCCCTGGTACCTCGACAGCTCGCTGCTGACGCTCTACGGCCTGGACTACCACGGCATCGTCGAGGTGAAGACGGGCAGTGGCAAGACCAAGAAGGTTCTGAAGTTCACGGCGGACTCGCTGGACATCAAGGACCTGTACCAGACGGTCGGCAAGTCGGGTCACGTCGCCCACCTGAAGTCCCGCCCCGGCTCCACGTCCAAGATCCGCGGCGGCACGGTGACGATGTACACCGAGAGCCTGAAGGGAAACCTGTTCGGTCTGATCCCGATCGAGTTCACCCCGAACAGCCCGCCGCCCCTGAACGTCCCGTTCGCGTTCTTCACGGACGTGAAGGTCGTCCAGGCCGGCCAGTTCGGCGGCACCCTGACGGTCCCGGGCCTGAAGAACTACATAGGTCCGCCGGAGTAGTCCGGCGCGACGCTCGTGTGAACACGCCGAGGGCGGCACCCCGCATCACTGCGGGGTGCCGCCCTCGGCCTCTGTGCGGCAGAGTCGTGCGGTGCGGCGGGGTCAGGCGCCCGTGCCGCCGCCCAGGTGGTGGACCCGGACCATGTTGGTGGTGCCGGGGACGCCGGGGGGCGAGCCGGCGGTGATGATCATGGTGTCGCCGTCGTTGTAGCGGCCCAGCTTGAGCAGCTCGCCGTCCACCAGGTCGACCATCGCGTCGGTGGTGTCCACGTGCGGGACGATGTAGGAGTCGACGCCCCAGCTCAGCGTGAGCTGGTTGCGGGTGTTGACGTCGGTGGTGAAGGCCAGGATCGGCTGGGTCACGCGGTAGCGCGACAGCCGGCGGGCCGTGTCACCGGACTGGGTGAAGGCGATGAGCGCCTTGCCGTCGAGGAAGTCCGCGATCTCGCACGCCGCGCGGGCGACAGAGCCGCCCTGGGTACGGGGCTTCTTTCCCGGGACCAGCGGCTGCAGGCCCTTGGAGAGGAGCTCCTCCTCGGCCGCCGTGACGATCTTCGACATCGTCTTGACGGTCTCGATCGGGTAGGCGCCGACCGAGGACTCGGCCGACAGCATGACCGCGTCCGCGCCGTCGAGGATCGCGTTGGCGACGTCGGACGCCTCCGCGCGCGTCGGGCGGGAGTTGGTGATCATCGACTCCATCATCTGGGTCGCGACGATCACCGGCTTGGCGTTGCGGCGGCACATCTCGATGAGCCGCTTCTGGACCATCGGGACCTTCTCGAGCGGGTACTCGACGGCCAGGTCACCACGGGCCACCATGACCGCGTCGAAGGCGTCGACCACGGCTGCCATGTTCTCGACGGCCTGCGGCTTCTCGACCTTGGCGATGACGGGGACCCGGCGGCCCTCCTCGTCCATCACCTTGTGGACGTCCTTGACGTCGTTGGCGTCGCGGACGAAGGACAGGGCGACCATGTCGCAGCCCATCCGCAGGGCGAAGCGGAGGTCGTCGACGTCCTTCTCCGACAGGGCGGGGACGTTCACGGCGGCACCCGGCAGGTTGATGCCCTTGTGGTCCGAGATGACACCGCCCTCGATGACGATGGTCCTGACCCGCGGGCCCTCGACCTCCGTCACCCGGAGCTCGACGTTGCCGTCGTTGATCAGGACCTGGTCGCCCTTGGTGACGTCACCCGGGAGGCCCTTGTAGGTGGTGCCGCAGATGGACTTGTCGCCCGGGACGTCCTCGGTGGTGATGGTGAACTCGTCACCGCGCACCAGCTCGACGGGACCCTCGGCGAAGGTCTCCAGGCGGATCTTCGGACCCTGGAGGTCGGCCAGGACGCCGACGGCGCGCCCGGTGTCCTCGGAGACCTGCCGGACGCGGTCGTACCGCTCCTGGTGTTCTGCCTGGGATCCGTGGCTGAAGTTGAATCGGGCCACGTTCATACCTGCCTCGATGAGAGCCTTCAGCTGCTCATACGAGTCGACGGCGGGGCCCAGCGTGCAGACGATTTTGGAACGGCGCATGGAGCGGATCCTATCGGTTTGTTTCGTAGCGGAATATTCCGGCTGGTGGAAAGTCCAAGTGACTACCCGGTAACCAGCGCGTACGCCTGGGTGGCGATCTCCAGTTCCTCATCCGTCGGGACCACCGCCACGGCCACCCGGGCATCGTCCGCCGAAACCAGCCGGGGCTGCGGGGAGCGCGCCGCATTGGCGTCGAGATCCAGTACCAGGCCCAGCCCGGCCAGGCCGTCCAGCGCGGCTTCGCGGACCTGGTGGGCGTTCTCGCCGACCCCGGCCGTGAACGCCACCGCGTCCACCCGCCCCAGCACGGCCGAGTAGGCACCGATGTACTTCTTCAGACGGTGGACGTACGCGGCGAAGGCGAGGCTCGCGGCCTCGTCGCCCTCGCCCGCCCGCCGCATCACCTCGCGCATGTCGTTGTCGCCGCACATGCCCAGCAGACCGCTCTTCTTGTTCAGGAGCGAATCGATCTCATCCACCGAGAAGCCGCCCACCCGGGCCAGGTGGAAGACGACCGCCGGGTCGAGGTCGCCCGACCGGGTCCCCATGATCAGCCCTTCCAGCGGGGTCAGGCCCATGGAGGTCTCCACACACACGCCGCCGCGGACGGCCGAAGCGGAGGCGCCGTTGCCCAGGTGCAGGACGATCACGTTCACGTCCTCCACCGGCCTGCCCAGCAGCCCGGCCGTCGCCCGGGAGACGTAGGCGTGGGAGGTGCCGTGGAAGCCGTACCGCCGGATGGAGTACGCGTCGGCGGTCGCGGCGTCGATCGCGTACCGCGCCACGTGCTCCGGCATCGTCGAGTGGAAGGCGGTGTCGAAGACCGCGACCTGCGGGAGGTCCGCGCGCAGCGAGCGCGCCACCTCGATGCCCGTCACGTTCGCCGGGTTGTGCAGCGGAGCCAGGGGGATGAGGCTGCGGATCTCCGCCAGCACCTCGTCGTCGATCACGGTCGGCTGGGTGAACCTCGTCCCGCCGTGCACCACCCGGTGCCCCACCGCGGCCAGTTCGGGGGAGTCCAGGCCCATCCCGTCGGCGGCGAGCTCCGCGGCCACGGCCTTCAGGGCGTTCTCGTGGTCCGCGATCGGGCCGAGCTGCTCGCGCTTGCCGCCCGCGGCGCCGGGACCGGTGAGCGGCTCGTGCACCAGCCGGGAGGTCTCCTCGCCGATGCGCTCCACGAGGCCGACGGCGAGGCGGGACCGGTCCGCCATGTCGAGGAGCTGGTACTTGACCGACGAGGAGCCGGAGTTGAGGACGAGTACGCGCGATGCGGTCACGATGAGGGTCTTTCCTTGTCGCGGGCGGTGGGAGGGACGGGGAGGGATCAGGCGGTGGCGGTGGGCGCCGGCGCGCCCTGCGCCTGGATCGCGGTGATGGCCACGGTGGTGACGATGTCCTGGACGAGCGCACCGCGCGAGAGGTCGTTGACCGGCTTGCGCAGCCCCTGGAGCACCGGTCCGACCGCGACCGCGCCCGCCGAACGCTGCACGGCCTTGTACGTGTTGTTGCCGGTGTTGAGGTCGGGGAAGATCAGCACCGTCGCGCGGCCGGCCACCTCGGACCCGGGCAGCTTGGTCGCGGCGACCGAGGGCTCCACGGCCGCGTCGTACTGGATCGGACCCTCGATCCGCAGGTCGGGGCGCTGCTCGCGGACGATCTCGGTGGCCTTGCGGACCTTGTCCACGTCGGCGCCCGAGCCGGAGGTGCCGGTCGAGTACGAGAGCATGGCGATCCGGGGCTCGACGCCGAAGGCGGCGGCGGTGGCGGCCGACTGTACGGCGATGTCGGCGAGCTGCTCGGCGCCCGGGTCCGGGTTGACGGCGCAGTCGCCGTAGACCAGGACCCGGTCGGCCAGGCACATGAAGAAGACCGAGGAGACGATGGACGCCTCCGGCTTGGTCTTGATGATCTCGAAGGCCGGGCGGATCGTCGCCGCGGTGGAGTGCACCGCGCCGGAGACCATGCCGTCGGCCAGGCCCCGCTGGACCATCAGCGTGCCGAAGTAATTGACGTCGGTGACCACGTCGTTGGCCAGCTCGACGGTCATGCCCTTGTGTGCGCGGACCTGGGCGTAGTACTCGGAGAAACCTTCCCGCAGGGGGGAGGTCGCCGGGTCGATGAGCTGCGCGCCCGAGAGGTCGATGCCGAGGTCGCCGGCCTTCTTCAGGATCGCCTGCTCCTCGCCCAGCAGGGTCAGGTCGCAGACCCCCCGGCGCAGCACCACGTCCGCGGCGCGCAGCACGCGCTCCTCGGTGCCCTCGGGCAGGACGACGCGGCGGCGCTCCGAGCGGGCCCGCTCCAGCAGCTCGTGCTCGAACATCATCGGGGTGACGCGATCCGAGCGGGCCACCGACAGCAGTCCGCGCAGCTCGCCGGTGTCCACGTGCCGCTCGAACAGGCCGAGCGCCGTTTCCAGCTTGCGCGGGGTCGCGGAGTTCAACCGGCCCTGCAGCGAGAACAGTTCGCCGGCGGTCGGGAAACTGTTGCCGGCCACCGACACCACGGGCGTGCCGGGCGCCAGCTTGGAGGCCAGCGTCAGGATGTCCTTGCCCGGGCGCTCGTTCAGGGTGAGCAGCACACCGGCGATCGGCGGGGTGCCCGAGGCGTGCGCGGCGAGCGCGCCGATGACCAGGTCGGAGCGGTCGCCCGGCGTGACGACCAGGCAGCCGGGGGTCAGGGCGTTCAGGAAGTTGGGCAGCATGGCGCCGCCGAAGACGAAGTCCAGGGCGTCGCGCGCCAGCCCGGCCTCGTCGCCGAGGAGCACCTCGCCGCCGAGCGCCCGGGTGATCTGGGCGACGGTCGGGGCGGCCAGCGACTTGTCGTCCGGCAGCACGTAGCAGGGCACGGGGAGCCGGGCGGCCAGTCGCTCGGCTATCGCGTCACGGTCCTCCGCGGCCACCCGGTTGACGACCATCGCGACCACGTGGCAGCCCAGGCTCCCGTAGGCGCGGTACGCGTTGCGGGTCTCGGCGCCCACGGCCTCGGCCGGGTGCTTGGTGCCGCCCACCACGGGGACGACGACCGCGCCCAGCTCGTTGGCGAGGCGCGCGTTGAGCGCCAGCTCGTCGGGGAGGTTGGTGTCCGCGTAGTCGGTGCCGAGGACGAGCATGACGTCGTAGTCGCGGGCCACCCGGTGGTAGCGGTCGACGAGTCGGGAGACCAGCTCGTCGGTGCCCTTCTCGGCGAGGACCGACGAGGCCTCCTGGTACTCCATGCCGTAGGCCGTCGAGGCGTCCTGGTCGAGCCGGTAGCGGGCCCTGAGGAGGTCGAAGAGGCGGTCGGGTGCGTCGTGGAGCAGTGGACGGTAGACGCCGACCCGGCCCGTCTGCCGGGTCAGCAGCTCCATGATCCCCAGCTCGACGACCTGGCGGCCGTCCCCCCGCTCGATACCGGTCACATACACGCTGCGCGTCACGCCCGCTCTCCGTCCCATGCCGTGGATGTCTTTTTGATCTGGCTTGACCTCTTGACAATACCTCTGTCAGTAGCTAGGACGCCCCCCGGGAAAAGGCCTGACCGGGAGGGCCGAAAGGCCTGTGGGGCGGAGCAGCACAAAACGCGCGACACCCCCGGCCCGTGGAACAATCGGACAGGCTTCATCATTACGCCCTTCATATGTACGGCAGGAGACACAGCACGATGCGTATCGGAGTTCTCACCGCAGGCGGCGACTGTCCGGGCCTCAACGCTGTCATCCGGTCGGTCGTACACCGTGCCCTGGTCGGGCACGGCGACGAGGTCATCGGTTTCGAGGACGGTTTCAAGGGCCTCCTCGACGGCAATTTCCGGTCCCTCGACATCAATGCCGTCAGCGGCATCCTCGCCCGCGGCGGCACGATCCTCGGCTCGGCGCGCATGGAGCGCGCCCGTCTCCACGAAGCCGCCGAGAACGCGCAGGAACTGGCGAAGCGCTACGGCATCGACGCCCTCATCCCGATCGGCGGCGAGGGCACGCTGACCGCCTCCCGGATGCTGTCGGACGCCGGGATGCCGGTCGTCGGCGTCCCGAAGACCATCGACAACGACATCTCCTGCACCGACCGCACCTTCGGCTTCGACACCGCCGTCATGGTCGCCACCGAGGCCATCGACCGCCTCAAGACCACCGCCGAATCGCACCAGCGCGTGATGGTCGTCGAGGTCATGGGCCGCCACGCGGGCTGGATCGCCCTGGAGTCGGGCATGGCCGGCGGCGCCCACGGGATCCTCCTGCCGGAACGCCCCTTCGAGGTGGACGCGCTGGTGAAGATGGTGGAGGAACGCTTCGCCCGCGGGAAGAAGTTCGCCGTGATCTGTGTCGCCGAGGGCGCGCACCCGGCGGAGGGTTCCATGCCGTACGAGAAGGGCGCGATCGACGCGTACGGTCACGAGCGCTTCGCCGGCATCGGAAACCGCCTCGCGATCGAGCTGGAGCACCGCCTGGGCAAGGAGGCCCGCCCGGTCATCCTCGGCCACGTCCAGCGCGGCGGTGTGCCCACCGCGTACGACCGCGTGCTCGCGACGCGCTTCGGCTGGCACGCCGTCGAGGCCGTCCACCGGGGCGACTTCGGCAACATGACCGCCCTGCGCGGCACCGACGTCGTGATGGCCCCGCTCGCCTCGGCGACCATGGAGCTGAAGACCGTGCCCGAGGGGCGCATGTACGAGGCCGAATCGGTCTTCTAGGCCGTGTCCGGGCGGGACCTTCGTCCCGGATTTCCCCGCCGAACGGCCCTGGTTCCTACGCGGCACCGCCCGCGAGCTGCCAGAACCGGTCCACGATCTCGACGAGGAACTCCCGGCCCGCGTCCCCGCTGCCGGCCTCGCCCTGGCCGCCGCCCCAGCTGAGCGTCGCCACCATCCGCGACTGGTAGTCCCCGTGCAGCCGCTCCAGCACGCCCTCCAGATGGTGCTTGGGGATCGGCAGCAGCTTGTTCAGCGGCTTCACGTACGCCTGCCAGCGCGTGGTCACCGCACTGCGCAGCAGGTCGGCCAGCTCCTCGTGCTTGCCGGTCGCCGTCACGAACTGGGCCAGCGTCAGACCCAGAACCGTGGCCAGGGCGGCGGACTGCCGCTCGTTGCCCTTCCAGCGTCCGGTGTCCTCCATCTTCTGGTACGAGTTCGTGTCCAGGCCGACCCGCCGGGCCAGCTCGTCCGAGGCCAGGCCCCGGGCGATGCGGTGCTCCCGCAGGGTGACCGGCTCGGCCAGCAGCTCCCCGGGTGAACACCACAGGACCCCGGCGAGCGCCGTGAGCTCGGCCGAAGAGGGTGATATCTCGCCACGCTCCCAGGCCATCACGGTCTCGGGCGCGACGACGAGTCCGTACTGGGCGCGCAGGCCATAGGCGACATGACCGGGAGCCATGCCCAGGGCCGCGCGCAGGCGACGCGCGGCGGGGGCATTGAATGGTGGGCTGGAGTGCACACCGCACACCGTAGAAGTGGCCAGGCTGTGGCGCCTACAGACCAAACAAACAAGCCCATACCTCGTAGGAACGTCCTATGAAGTAGAGGCGTTTCGCCGGGTTTCCCGGCGACTGTCCGGTAATCGGTGAGCTCGAAGATCCTTTGATGCGTACGGTTCCAGCCAGAGCCCGCCGATGCAAGAGCCATCACACCCTTCACACAACTTGAACCGGACACCTTTGCTCTTGCCTTGACGTCGGCGTCAAGGCTTACGGTCGCGGCATGCGCATCGGCGAACTGGCGGAACGCGCCGGGACCAGCACCCGGACGCTGAGGTACTACGAGTCGCGCGGGCTGCTGCCCGCGCGGCGGGCCGGCAACGGATACCGGACCTACGACGAGGACGACCTGCGGCTGCTGAGCCAGATCCGCATGCTGCAGGACTTCGGCTTCGAGCTGGAGGAGACCCGCCCCTTCGTGGACTGCCTGCGGGCCGGCCACCCGGCCGGGGACTCCTGCCCCGCCTCCCTCGCCGTGTACCGGCGCAAGCTCGCCGAGCTGGACGGCCTGATCGGCCAGCTGGCCGACGTGCGCGAGCAGGTCGCGCGGCAGCTGGCCGATGCGGAAGCGGCGGCCGGCGAGGCGGCCGCGCCCAGATGCGAGATGACCGGATGAGAGGGATGGGGACATGAAGGCCGACGGTGTGGCGCAGGTGACCGACGCGGATTTCGAGGCCGAGGTGCTCGGGGAGCGGGGGCGGCCCGTCCTCGTGGAGTTCACGGCGGACTGGTGCGGCCCCTGCCGCCAGATCGCGCCCGTCCTGTCCGCGATCGCCACCGAGGAGGCCGACCGGCTCAAGGTCGTGCAGATCGACGCGGACAGCAACCCCGATTCCGTCTCGCGGTACGGGGTGCTGTCCATGCCGACCCTGCTCGTCTTCCGCGACGGCGAGCCCGTGAAGCAGATGATCGGGGCCCGGGCCAAGCGCAGGCTCCTCCAGGAGCTGGAGGAGGAGCTCGCAGGCGCCCCTAAGGCCTGAACCAGACCGTCGCCAGGGGCGGGAGGGTCATGCGCAGGCTCGCCGGGCGGCCCTGCGCCGGCTCCGGCTCCGGCCGCAGCGGCTGCGTGTGGTGGATGCCGCTGCCGCCGTAGGCCTCCAGGTCGGTGTTGAGCACCTCCCGCCACAGCGGCACCTCCTCCGGCACCCCGACCCGGTAGCCGTGCCGGACCACGGGCGAGAAGTTCGACACCGCCAGGAGCTGCGAGCCGTCCTGCGCGTACCGCAGGAAGGCAAAGACGTTGTCCTCGGCGGCGTCCGCCTCCACCCAGGCGAAGCCCTCCGGCACGGTGTCCCGCTCCCACAGGGCGGGCGCCGCCGTGTAGGTACGGTTCAGGTCGCGCACGAGGGTGCGCACGCCCTGGTGGTCGCCGGCCGCCGGATACGAGGAGTCCAGCAGCCACCAGTCCGGCCCGTAGGTCTCCGACCACTCCGACCCCTGGGCGAACTCCTGCCCCATGAACAGCAGTTGCTTGCCCGGGTGGGCCCACATGAAGCCGAGGTACGCCCGGTGCGCGGCCCGCTTCTGCCACCAGTCGTCCCCGGGCATCTTCGACACCAGCGATCGCTTGCCGTGCACCACCTCGTCGTGCGAGATCGGCAGCACGTAGTTCTCGCTGAAGGCGTAGATCATCCCGAAGGTCATGTCGTGGTGGTGGTACTTGCGGTGCACCGGCTCCTTCGACATGTAGCGCAGGGTGTCGTGCATCCAGCCCATGTTCCACTTCAGGCCGAAGCCGAGCCCGCCGGAGTCCGTCGGCCGGGTCACGCCCGTCCAGGCCGTGGACTCCTCCGCGATGGTCACCACACCCGGGCAGCGCCGGTAGACGGTCGCGTTCATCTCCTGGAGGAACGCCACCGCGTCCAGGTTCTCCCGGCCGCCGTGCTCGTTGGGCGACCACTCGCCCTCGCCGCGCGAGTAGTCGAGGTAGAGCATCGAGGCCACCGCGTCCACGCGCAGCCCGTCCACGTGGAACTCCTCGCACCAGTACACGGCGTTGGCGACGAGGAAGTTGCGGACCTCCTTGCGGCCGTAGTCGAACTCCAGCGTCCCCCAGTCCGGGTGCGCGGCCCGGCGCGGGTCCTGGTGCTCGTACAGCGGCCGTCCGTCGAACTCCGCGAGCGCCCACTCGTCGCGCGGGAAGTGCGCGGGCACCCAGTCGACGATCACCCCGATCCCGGCCCGGTGCAGCGAGTCCACCAGGAAGCGGAAGTCGTCCGGGGTGCCCATCCGCGAGGTCGGCGCGTAGAAACCGGTGACCTGGTAGCCCCAGGAGCCGCCGAAGGGGTGCTCGGCGACCGGCATCATCTCCACGTGCGTGAAGCCCAGCTCCCTGACGTACGCGGGGAGCTGCTCGGCGAGCTGCCGGTAGGACAGCCCGGGCCGCCACGACGCCAGGTGCAGTTCGTACACCGAGAAGGGCGCCTGGTGCGGCGGCCGGCTGCCGCGCTCCGCCATCCACCCCCCGTCCTGCCACTCGTACCGGGAGGAGGTGACCACCGACGCGTTCGCCGGGGGGACCTCCGCGGACCGTGCCATCGGGTCGGCCCGCAGGGTGTGACTGCCGTCCGGGCGCGTGATGTCGTACTTGTACAGCGTGCCCTCGGCCACGCCGGGCAGGAACAGCTCCCACACGCCCGTCGCACCGAGCGAGCGCATGGGGTAGGCGACGGAGTCCCAGTACGAGAAGTCCCCGGTGACCCGGACCCCCTGGGCGTTCGGCGCCCATACCGTGAACCGGGTGCCGGCCACGCCCTGGTGCTCCATCGGCTGGGCGCCGAGCGCCGTCCACAGCTGCTCGTGGCGGCCCTCGCCGATCAGGTGCAGGTCCAGCTCGCCGAGCGCCGGCAGGAACCGGTACGGGTCGTGGATCTCCACCTCGTCGCTGTCGTACGTCACCAGCAGCCGGTACTCCGGCACCCCGGTCAGCGGCAGCAGCCCGGAGAACAGCCCGTCGCCGTCGTCGTGGAGCTCGGCCCGCAGCCCCTTGGCGACGATGGTGACCGCCTTGGCGTACGGGCGCAGCACGCGGAAGGCCACCCCGCCCCGCTGGGCACGGGCGCCCAGGACCGCGTGCGGATCGTGGTGGCGGCCCTCCAGCAGCCGGGCCCGTTCGTCACCGCCGAGCGCGGGGGCCGGGCGGACCCCGCGCTCGGGGGCGGCGCGGCGGGCCCGCGGCGCGCGGGCCTTCTTCGCCGCCGCCGGGGCGGGTGCGGCTTCGTCGCGGACGGTCGGTGACGGCTGTCGTGCGGCGCTCACGCGAGCGGCCTCCTCGGGGGCTTCGGGTGGGGGTGGGGGAGCGGGTGCGGTGCGATGGAGCCGGGGGCGGGCGGGGTGGGCGGCATGCGGTGGGCGGGTCGTGCGGGCTCCGAGAGCCGCCGGATCGCGGCCATCGGGACGTGCAGCCAGTCGGGGCGGTGCCGGGACTCGTAACGGGCCTCGTACACCGCCTTGTCGGTCTCGTACGCGCGCAGCAGCACGGGGTCCTCGCGCGGGTCCCGGCCCGTGGTGCGGGCGTAGCCCTCGCAGAAGGCGGCCCGGCAGTCGTCCGCCCAGGCGGGGGCGAACGGCCGGTGCGAGCGGGCGGCGTAGTCGAAGGAGCGCAGTATCCCGGCGATGTCGCGCACCGCCGGTTCGGGACGGCGCCGGTCGGCCAGCGGACGGGCCGGCTCGCCCTCGAAGTCGATCAACGACCAGCCGCCGTCGAGGGTGCGCAGGGTCTGACCCAGATGGAGGTCCCCGTGGATCCGCTGGGCGGGCACCCCCGCCCCGCGGGACGCCGCCAGGGCGTCGAAGGCCCCCCGCAGCCCCGCCTCGTAGGGCCGCAGCGCGGGCACCTCCCGGGCGGTGGCGGCCAGCCGCGCGGTCATCCCGGCGGCCAGCCGGGCGGTCTGCTCCGGGCCGAGCGCCACCGTGGGCAGCGCCGCGGCGAGCGCGCTGTGCACCTCGGCGGTGGCCCGGCCGAGCGCGTGCGCCTCGGCGGTGAAGTCGGCCCCGGCGCCGAGCCGGCGCAGCGCGAGCTGCCAGCCGTCGTCAGAGCCGCGCAGGTACGGCTGGAGCACGCCCAGGGTCAGCGGTTCGCTCCCGGGCGGCTCCGCCTCGTACCAGGCGACCGGCGCCGGGACGCGGGTGCAGCCGGCGGCGGCCAGGGCCCGGGGCAGTTCCAGGTCGGGGTTGACCCCGGGTCCGACCCGGCGGAACACCTTCAGGATGAACGAATCTCCGTAGATCAGCGAGGAGTTCGTCTGCTCCCCGGACAGTGGCCGCGGCGCGAGTCCCGCCGGGATCGGCGTGGCCGGATCCCGGTCGAAGCGCAGCGGGCCGAGCACGCCGGGGGAGCGCAGCCGCTCCAGCAGCATCGCCGCGAGCCGGGGATCGCCCAGCGCCTCGTAGACCGCCCGGCCGGCGTACGGGCCGTCCTCGGCGTGGCCGATCAGGGTCGGCGCGAGCGCGGGCGGCAGGGACGGTCGGATGCCCAGAAGCAGTTGGTAGCAGTCCCCGTCGACGTCGAGGAGCAGGTGCAGCAGTCCCGGGGTGGAGCCCGGCGGCAGCAGCTCGGCCGCCGAGACGGTCCTGAGCCTGCTGATGGTGCGGCCCTTGCCCGCGAACCAGCGCTGTGCGGGCAGCCAGGCCCTCAGCATCGGTTCCAGCGGGGCGATCCCGGCGGCCCGGTCGGCCGTCAGCCGGCTCCGGGCGGATGCAGCCTCCGACATGGCGTCGCGTCCTTTCCCCGGGCCGTCACAGAATGCGCAGAGTGTCCCGGATGCGCGGCAGTTGCTTATCCGGCATGTGCGAGTGTCGGGTCAGGATGATCCGTACAGGGGCGGGCGATTGACCCATTCGAGCTGCCCGCCCCGTACTGGGCCCGCTACTCGGCGCGTTGTTCGCCGCGCTGTTCGGGCCGCAGCCGGAACCAGTAGAAGCCGTGTCCCGCCAGGGTCAGCAGGTACGGCCACTGACCGATCGGCGGGAAGCGCACGTCACCCGTGAGCTCCACCGGGACCCGCCCGTTGAACGACTGCAGATCCAGCTCCGTGGGCTGCGCGAAGCGCGAGAAGTTGTGCACGCACAGCACCAGGTCGTCTCCGTACTCGCGGAGGAACGCGAGCACCGCCGGGTTCGACGACGGCAGTTCGGTGTACGAGCCGAGTCCGAAGGCGGGGTTCACCTTGCGGATCTCGATCAGCCGGCGGGTCCAGTGCAGCAGCGACGAGGGCGACGCCATGGCCGCCTCGACATTGGTGACCTGGTACCCGTAGACCGGGTCCATGATGACCGGCAGGTTGAGCCTGCCCGGATCGCAGGAGGAGAAACCGGCGTTGCGGTCCGGGGTCCACTGCATCGGGGTGCGGACGCCGTCGCGGTCGCCCAGCCAGATGTTGTCGCCCATGCCGATCTCGTCGCCGTAGTAGAGGATCGGCGAGCCGGGCAGCGACAGCAGCAGGGCGGTGAACAGCTCGATCTGGTTGCGGTCGTTGTCCAGGAGCGGGGCGAGCCGGCGCCGGATGCCGATGTTGGCCCGCATCCGCGGGTCCTTGGCGTACTCGGCGTACATGTAGTCGCGCTCTTCGTCCGTGACCATTTCGAGGGTGAGCTCGTCGTGGTTGCGCAGGAAGATCCCCCACTGGCAGCGGTCCGGGATCGCCGGGGTCTTGGCCAGGATTTCCGAGACGGGGTAGCGGGACTCTCTTCGGACCGCCATGAAGATGCGCGGCATGACGGGGAAGTGGAACGCCATGTGGCACTCGTCCCCGCCCTTCGCGTAGTCCCCGAAGTAGTCGACGACGTCCTCGGGCCACTGGTTGGCCTCGGCGAGCAGCACGGTGTCCGGGTAGTGCGTGTCGATCTCCGCCCGGACCCGCTTGAGGAGGGTGTGCGTGCGCGGCAGGTTCTCGCAGTTGGTGCCCTCCTCCGCGTACAGGTAGGGCACGGCGTCGAGGCGGAAGCCGTCGATGCCGAGGTCGAGCCAGAAGCGCAGCGCGGAGACGATCTCCTCCACCACGGCCGGGTTCTCGTAGTTGAGGTCCGGCTGGTGGGAGAAGAACCGGTGCCAGTAGTACTGCTTGCGGACCGGGTCGTACGTCCAGTTCGAGGTCTCGGTGTCGACGAAGATGATGCGGGCGTCCTGGTACTGCTTGTCGTTGTCGGCCCACATGTAGTAGTCGCCGTACGGACCGTCCGGGTCCTTGCGCGACTGCTGGAACCACTCGTGCTGGTCGCTGGTGTGGTTCATGACGAAGTCGATGATCACCCGCATGCCGCGGGTGTGCGCGGCGTCCACGAACTCCACGAAGTCGGCGAGGTCGCCGAATTCGGGCAGCACGGAGGTGTAGTCGGAGACGTCATAGCCCCCGTCGCGCAAGGGGGAGGCGAAGAACGGCGGCAGCCAGAGGCAGTCGACGCCGAGCCACTGGAGGTAGTCCAGTTTGGCCGTGAGCCCCTTCAGGTCCCCGACGCCGTCGCCGTTGCTGTCGTGGAAGGAGCGGACGAGGACCTCGTAGAAGACGGCCCGCTTGAACCAGTCGGGATCGCGGTCCTTGGCGGGGGTGTCCTCGAACGTGTCGTGGACGGGATCGTTGATCATCATGTGGTGGGTGACCCTCCGGTGGGCGGGGACGGTCGCAGAGCGGCCAGTACGTGCGCGGGCGTTCGGCCCGGCTCTAGGCGCACGTAGTTCGCCCTGCCCCAGTGATAGGTCTCGCCGGTGAGCTCGTCGCGCACCGCGAGGGACCCGTGCCAGTCGAGGCCGAGTACCGGCATGTCCAACGAGACCGTCGCCTCCTGGGTGTGGTGCGGATCGAGGTTGACGACCACCAGTACGGAGTTGGCGCCCGCGTGCTTCGAATAGGCGATCACCTGTTCGTTGTCGGTCGAGTGGAAGTGGATGTCGCGCAGCTGCTGGAGCGCGGGGTTGCGGCGGCGCAGCCGGTTCAGGGCGGTGATCAGCGGGGCGATGGTGGTGCCCGCGCGGTCGGCGGCGGCCCAGTCGCGGGGCCGGAACTCGTACTTCTCGGAGTTCAGGTACTCCTCGCTGCCCTCCCGCACCGGGGTGTTCTCGCACAGCTCGTAGCCGGAGTAGATCCCCCAGGCGGGCGAGAGGGTGGCGGCGAGGACGGCCCGGACCTCGAAGGCCGGACGGCCGCCCTGCTGCAGGTACTCGTGGAGGATGTCCGGGGTGTTGACGAAGAAGTTCGGCCGCATCACGGACGCGGACGGGGTGGCCGAGAGCTCGGTCAGGTACTCGGTCAGCTCGGCCTTGGTGTTGCGCCAGGTGAAGTACGTGTACGACTGCTGGAAGCCGACGGCGGCGAGCGCGCGCATCATCGCGGGGCGGGTGAAGGCCTCCGCCAGGAAGATCACGTCGGGGTCGGACTTGTTGATGTCCGCGATCACCTTCTGCCAGAAGACGACCGGCTTGGTGTGCGGATTGTCGACGCGGAAGATCCGGACGCCGTGGTCCATCCAGTACCGCAGGATCCGGCACGTCTCCTCGACGATGCCGGCCATGTCGGTGTCGAAGTGGATCGGATAGATGTCCTGGTACTTCTTCGGCGGGTTCTCGGCGTACGCGATCGTCCCGTCGGCCCGGTGGCGGAACCACTCCGGGTGCTTCTCCACCCAGGGGTGGTCCGGGGAGCACTGGAGGGCGAAGTCCAGCGCGATCTCCAAGCGCAGCTCGCGGGCGCGCGCGACGAACGCGTCGAAGTCCTCGATGGTGCCCAGTTCGGGGTGGACGGCATCGTGGCCGCCCTCGGTGGAGCCGATGGCCCACGGCACCCCCGGATCCCAACTCCCCGCGGACAGGGTGTTGTTCGGACCCTTGCGGTACGTGCTCCCGATCGGGTGGATCGGCGGCAGGTAGACCACGTCGAAGCCCATCGCGGCGATCGCCGGCAGCCGCTCCGCGGCGGTCCGGAAGGTCCCGCTGACAGGAGCCTCGCCCGGCTCCAGCACCGCTCCCTCGGAGCGCGGGAACAGCTCGTACCAGGAGCCGAAGAGCGCCCGCTTGCGCTCGACGAGCAGGGGCAGCGCCTTGGAGGCGGTCACCAGCTCCCGGTACGGGCGCCGGGCGAGCGCCGCGTCCACGGCGGGGGCGAGGGCGGCCGCGTACCGTTCGGCGGCCGGCCGGTCCTCGTCCCGCATGACCTCGGCGGCGGCCAGCACGGCCTCCCGGCCGTCGCGCTTCGGGATCCGGGCCCCGGCCCGCTCGTAGAGCTCCGCGCCCTCCAGCAGCATGAGCCCGGTGTCGATCCCCGCGGGGATCTTGATCGCGGCATGGGCGCGCCAGGTGGCCACCGGGTCGCTCCACGCCTCGACCGTGTACGTCCACCTCCCCTCTACCTCGGCGGAGATCCGGGCCCCCCACCGGTCGGTGCCGGGGGCGAGTTCGCACAGCGGTACGGGTGGCCGCAGCCGCCCGCTCGGATCGCGCAGCACGATGTGCGCGGCGACGGCGTCGTGTCCTTCGCGGAACACGGTGGCGGAGATCTCGAAGACCTCGTCGACGACCGCCTTTGCGGGTCTGGCGCCGCAGTCGACGGCGGGGCGGACGTCCAGCACGGGAATGCGACCGATCATGATGGGATCACCTGGGGGCAGTTCGCAGGGCTCGGTGACAACAGGCCAGTCGGAGTCACGACTGGTAGTGCACGCTCTGTTCGCTCTGTTTCTAGCCGCTCACGGGACGGCTGGGCTGCGGGCATGGCCGCTCCTGTCCGCGTTCACTCGGGTGGCGGGGAGAGGGTTTGTGGGCGGGCGCCTCGTGCGTGTACGACGTGTACCCGGGGAGCCCTTCCCACTCTCACCCCGCCCAATCCGCGCACTCGGTTAACTACTCGTACGTAGTCGCACGGGCAATACCAAGCCCCGGGTCGACATCCGGCGGGGCTCCGTCAAGTCGGCCGGAACTAGGTGACGTAGGGGCGCACACCACCTGTCCCACCGGCCCCGCGGGCCCCTCCCGGACCGTCGGGGAGGCCCCTTCGGGAGATGGTGGCCCGTCCTCCCGAGGGGCGGGAGCGACCGGTGTTCCGGGGGTCCGGTGCGCGGTCCGGTGGGCGGTCTTCCGCTTCATCCGTACGAGGGACAATGCCCCATGGACTCGGAGGCACTGCACGAACGGATCGGCGCACACCTGCGCGCCGAAGACCCCCGGCTGCGGCAGGCGGCCGCGCGGCAGGCGGCGGCCGTGGCATGGGAACCGGACCAGGAGCGGTACCTGGCCTCCGCGCTGGCCGACGCCGCCGGCCGGGAGGACGACCCGGCCGCCCTCGCGGCGGAACTCGACGCGCTGCCCGCCGTCGAACCGGCCCTGGACGACCTCGCGCTGCAGCGGCTCGCCGGCCTGCGCACCGACTCCCCGGTGGTGGCCGCGCTCCTCGCGCGGGCCGCGCGGCTGCAGATCGCCGGACCGGCGGAGCCCGTCGGCGACGGGACACGGGTGGTCGTGCGGTGCGTGCGCGGCATCCCGCACACCGGCCTCCCGCTGCGCACCCGGGACGGGGCGTGGGTGGTGCTGCAGCGGATCGAGTTCTACGGCAAGGCCGTGGACCGGCTGGATCCCGGCTGCTCGGGGCGGGTGCTGCTGTCCGGACACGGCGCGCGGGAGCTGGCCGAGTGGGACTGCCTGGACGCCGAACCCGGGGCCCGGGAGCACGTACCGGGGCTGCGCTCGGCCGACCCCCGGGCGCGCCGGCGCGCCGCCGAGGGCATCGCGGACCGGCCGGACGCCTGGGCGCCGGAGGTCGGCCGCTACCTGTGCGGTGCGCTGGCGCGGGCCGCCGTACGGGAGACGGACCACGACGCGCTGGAGTCCCAGCTGAAGGCGCTGCTCGGCCTGTACGCCTTCCTGGCGCCGCCCGCGTACGCCCTGCTGCGCACCCTGGACCGCGGCGCCCTGCCGGAGGCGCTGCGGCCCTGCCTGGACCGCCTGTTGGAGGTGCAGGCACCCGATGCCGTTCGATGAGACCAGCCCGGCGATGAGGCGGCTGTTGGCCCGCGTGGATACCGCGGGGATCCGGGAGACCGAGATCCCGGAGCCGATGCGGGAGGCGCTGCGCGGCGGCTGGGTCCGGCGGGGGAGCGGGGCGTACGTGCTCGCGGCGTTCGCACGGACGCCCGGCGGGCCGTACCAGGACCTCGTGCACGAGGAGAGCACCGTCAACGGGCGGAGCATGGACGACCTCGACCTTCCGGCGGCCGGCCCCGTACGGGAGGCGGCGGTGCTGCGGCGGTGCATCGCCTACGCCCGGGCCGCGCTCGCGGGCCGCCCGGCGGGGGCGGCCACCGCCTACGTGTCGCTGACCCTCGCCGGATGCGACGGACCGGCGCCCACGGGATACGTGACCCTCTGCGGGCGGTACGAGGGCGTGCGCCCCTACATCCGCTCCGTGGCGGACCTCGACGACGGGTCCGTCGCCGCGGGCGCCTTGGAACGCCGCCCCGCCCGAGGCGCCATGGCCGGAACCCACGGGCCTCGCTAGCCTTCCCGGGGTGATGCGCGGGTGCACAGCGTGGTGCGGCCGCTCCGATCCGTAATCCCCTGCGAAGGTGGAACACGTGAAGGCTATCCGTCGATTCACCGTGCGCCCCGTCCTCCCGGAGACCCTGCTGCCGCTCACCGACCTCGCGCGCAATCTGCGCTGGTCGTGGCATGCCGAGACCCGTGAACTCTTCCAATCCGTCGACCCCGAGGGCTGGCAGGCCGCCGGCGGCGATCCCGTCCGCCTGCTCGGCGCCGTCTCCGCCGCCCGGCTCGCCGAACTGGCGGAAGACCGCCGGTTCCTGCGGCGGCTCGCCGTCGTCGCCGCCGACCTCGATGACTATGCGAACGGCGGGAGGTGGTACCAGAGCCAGGAGAACGGCGCGGAACTGCCCGCCGCCATCGCCTATTTCTCCCCCGAATTCGGCATCACCGCCGCCCTGCCGCAGTACTCCGGCGGCCTCGGCATCCTCGCCGGGGACCACCTGAAGGCCGCCAGCGACCTCGGCGTCCCGCTCATCGGCGTGGGACTCCTCTACCGGCACGGCTACTTCCGGCAGTCGCTGTCCCGCGACGGCTGGCAGCAGGAGCACTACCCGGTGCTCGACCCCAACGAACTCCCGCTCTCCCTGCTCCGCGAGGAGGACGGGTCCCCCGCCCGCGTCAGCCTGACCCTGCCCGGCGGCCGCGCCCTGCACGCGCACATCTGGCAGGCCCGCGTCGGCCGGGTGCCGCTGCTGCTCCTGGACTCCGACGTCGAGGACAACGACGCCGCGGCCCGCGAGGTGACCGACCGCCTCTACGGCGGCGGCAGCGACCACCGGCTGCTCCAGGAGATGCTCCTCGGCATCGGCGGCGTCCGCGCCGTCCGGCTCTACTGCGGACTCACCGGCCACCCCGCCCCCGAGGTCTTCCACACCAACGAGGGCCACGCCGGCTTCCTGGGGCTGGAGCGCATAAGGGAACTGGAGAGGGAGCAGGGGCTCGGCTTCGACGCCGCCGTCGAGGCGGTGCGCGCCGGGACCGTGTTCACCACGCACACCCCCGTCCCCGCCGGGATCGACCGCTTCGAGCGGGCCCTGGTCGCCCGGCACTTCGGGGAGGGCGGGGAACTGGCCGGCGTACCGGTCGACCGGATCCTGGAACTGGGCGCCGAGAGCTTCCCCGGGGGCGACCCCGGGGTGTTCAACATGGCGGTGATGGGCCTGCGCCTGGCCCAGCGGGCCAACGGGGTGTCCACCCTGCACGGCGAGGTCAGCCGGGAGATGTTCGCCGGTCTGTGGCCCGGCTTCGACCCGGCCGACGTGCCCATCACCTCCGTGACCAACGGGGTGCACGCCCCGACCTGGGTGGCCCCCGAGGTGGTCCGGCTCGGCGCCCGCCAGATCGGCGCGGGCCGCACCGAGGACGCCCTGTCGGTCGGCGGCTCCCAGCGCTGGGACGCGGTCGCCGAGATCCCGGACCAGGACGTGTGGGATCTGCGGCGGGTGCTCCGGGAGCAGCTCGTCCAGGAGGTACGCGACCGGCTGCGGGCCTCGTGGCGCCAGCGCGGGGCCGCCGACGCCGAACTGGGCTGGGTGGACTCCGTCCTCGACCCCGACGTGCTGACCATCGGCTTCGCCCGGCGCGTGCCCTCGTACAAGCGGCTGACGCTGATGCTGCGCGACCCGGACCGGCTGCGCAGGCTGCTGCTGGACCCGGACCGGCCGGTGCAGATCGTCGTGGCGGGCAAGGCGCATCCGGCCGACGACGGCGGGAAGCGGCTCGTGCAGGAACTGGTGCGGTTCGCGGACGACCCGCGGGTGCGGCACCGGATCGTCTTCCTGCCCGACTACGGCATGGCCATGGCGCAGAAGCTCTACCCGGGCTGCGACGTCTGGCTGAACAACCCGCTGCGGCCGCTGGAGGCGTGCGGGACGAGTGGGATGAAGGCCGCGCTGAACGGCTGTCTCAACCTGTCCGTGCTGGACGGGTGGTGGGACGAGTGGTTCGAGCCGGACTTCGGCTGGGCCATCCCGACCGCTGACGGCCTCGGCGCGGACGAGGACCGGCGGGACGACCTGGAGGCCAATGCCCTCTACGAGCTGCTCGAGGGCCGGGTCGCGCCCCGGTTCTACGACCGGGCCGGGCGCACCGGGCTTCCGGTGCGGTGGATCGAGATGGTCCGGCGCACGCTCGTCTCGCTGGGGCCGAAGGTTCTCGCGGGACGGATGGTGCGGGAGTACGTGGAGCGGCTCTACACGCCGGCCGCGCTCGCCCACCGGGCCCTCGACGTCGGGGCGGCGCGTGACCTCGCCTGGTGGAAGGGGCGGGTCCGGGCGGCCTGGCCGCGGGTCTCCGTCGAGCACGTGGAGACGCTGGCCGCGGCTCCCGTGAACGGCACCGCGGAGCTGGGCGCCACCCTCACGCTGCGGGTGCAGGTGGCGCTGGACGCCCTCGGGCCCGAGGACGTGGAGGTCCAGGCCTTCGCCGGCCGGGTGGACCCGCAGGACGTGATCCGGGACGGGCGGACCTTCCCGCTCAAGCCGGCCGCGGGTCCCGACCTGGAGGGGCGCTGGGTGTACGAGGGCCCGCTCGCCCTCGACCGCACGGGGCCCTTCGGCTACACGGTGCGCATCCTGCCGGCGCACCCGCTGCTGGCGACCCATGCCGAACTGGGGCTGGTCGCGGCCCCGGTGGAGACGGACTCCGGGGGCGGGGTACTGCTCCGGTAGGCGCGCGGAGCCACCGGTTCAGGGGACGGGCGGCAGGTCCACCGGCCGCCCGTCCTCCCCGGGCCGGGCTCCCGTGGGGCCCGGGTCCGGGCTCCGTCCGGGCTCCGTCCGGGCTCCGTCCGGGCTCCGTCCGGGCTCCGTCCGGGCCCGGGCCGGTCTCCCGTCCGGGTGGTCCCGGCGGGGACCTCACGGGTGAACCTTCGAACGCGCTGCGCATGCCGAAACGTTTCAGCCACCCCCTCCGCTCCTACGCTGCCCGCGGATGCCACTGGACCGGCATCCGCGGAACCCTAGGAACGGACTCCCCCCATGCGTCTTCGCACCACCGCCGCCGTGCTGGCCGGCGCTCTCGCGCTCGTCCTGCCCACCGCCGGGCCGTCGCTGGCCGACACCGGCGATCGCGCCCTCGGCTCGCTGTACTACGAGTACCTCGACGAGTCCGGCTCCGAGCGCAGCGGCCGGATCAGGCCCTCGGACAGCGACACCTGCTACCTGCTGACGGGCACCTCCCGGGACGAGCCCGCCGTGGAGGTGCGCAACGCGACGAGGTCGCGGGCGCTGCTCTTCGACAACCGCAGCTGCACCGGTGCGGCGGAGAAGGTGCTGAAGCCGGGCGAGCGGGCCGACGGCCTGGAGGTCGTCTCGGTCCGCTTCAATCGGACCGGCGGCGACGGCGGCGACGGCGGCAACGACGGCCGCGGCGACTGGGACAGCGGCGGTGACCAGGGCCGCGGTGACCAGGGCGGTGACGACCAGACCGGCGACGACCAGGGCGACTGGGACCAGGGCCGCGGTGACCAGACCGGCGACGACCAGACCGGCGACGACCAGGCCGACTCGGACCAGGGCCGCGGTGACTGGCAGGGCCGTGAGGACGCGGACGCCGAAGAGGCGGTGGAAGAGGAGGACTTCCTCTCCCTCGTCTTCCGCGCCATCGGCTGACCCGGCCGTCTCCTGACGCGGGACCGGCCCCGGCCCGTCCCGCCGGGCGGAGCCCATGGAACAGGGCCGCCCGGGGAGGTTTCCTCCCGGGCGGCCCCGTGATCTATCTGTTCAGCTGTCGCTCACGCTGCCCCGGTTGGGGTCAGAAGGTGAGCTTCCAGCTGTCGATCTTGCCGGTGTCGAGGCTCGCGAGGTCCGCGACACGGAGCTTCCAGACGCCCGCCGCGACCTCGGAGGAGGCGTTCACGGTGAAGGACTGGACGATGTTGTCCGCGCTGCCGCCGGTGCGGTTGCGCAGGTTGTAGACGGTGCCGTCGGGGGCGACCAGGTCGACCCTGAGGTCACCGACGTAGGTGTGCTGGATGTTCACGTCCACCTTGAGGGCGCTCGAGGCGTTGCCCGTGCGGTTCACGGTGACCGGGGACTCGACGGTCGCGTTGTCCGCGATCGCGTAGTCGTTGGTGTTCTCGAAGACGGTCTGCTGCGTGGTGCCGACCGTCCAGGTGAACGACGCGGTGCCCGTCTGGTTCTGTGCGTCCCGCACCGTCACGGTCACGTTGGACGTGCCCGCGGTGGAGGCCGTACCGGAGATCAGACCGGTCGAGGCGTTGATCGACAGCCCGGCCGGCAGGCCGGTCGCCGAGTAGGTCAGCGCACCGGGGTTGGTGCTGCTGGCCTGGATCTGGAGGCTGACGGCGCTGCCCGTGACGGTGTTCTGGTTGCCCGGGCTGGTGACCGAGACGCCGTTCACGATGCGCGGGCCGACGTTGATGCCCGCCCAGGCGTTGGCCGCGTTGTTGTAGGTCACCGAGCCGGCACCGTACAGGTCGGCGGCGGCCTGCAGGGTGGCCGTACGCGCAGCCGCGTAGTTGGTGTTCGACTTGAACAGACCGGTGGTCAGCGCGCGGAACCAGATCTTCGAGGCGGCGTCGCGGCCGATCGCGGTGACCGGCAGGCCGTCGGAGGTCGGCGAGTCGTAGCTCACGCCGTTGACGACCTTGGCGCCCGAGCCCTCGGAGGCCAGGTAGTACCAGTGGTTGGCCGGACCCGAGGAGTAGTGGACGTCGATGGAGCCGATGCCCGAGTACCAGGCGTCCTTGGACGAGCCGTCCTTGCTGGGCTTGTCCATGTAGCGCAGCGGGGTGCCGTTGCCGCGGATGTCGATCTTCTCGCCGACCAGGTAGTCGCCGACGTCCTGCGGGTTGTTGGCGTAGAACTCGACGGCCGCCGCGAAGATGTCGGAGGTCGCCTCGTTCAGACCGCCGGGCTCACCCGAGTAGGTCATGTTGCCGGTGACCGAGGTGAGGCCGTGGGTCATCTCGTGCGCGGCCACGTCGGTGGAGGTGAGCGGCTTGGCGTTGCCGTCACCGTCGCCGTACGTCATGCAGAAGCAGGAGTCCTGCCAGAACGCGTTCACGTAGTTGTTGCCGTAGTGGACCCGGCTGTACGGGGCCACGCCGTCGTTGCGCAGGCCGTTGCGGCCGTGCACGTTCTTGTAGTAGTCCCACGTGACCGCGGCGCCGTAGTGCGCGTCGGCGCCGGCCGTCTCCAGGTTGGACGGCAGGTTGTTGCCCCAGATGTCGTCCGGGCCGGAGAAGAGCGTGCCGGTGCCGGACGTGCCGCGGTTCAGGTTGTACGTCTTGTGGGCGCCGCGGGCCGCGTCGGTCAGGGTGAAGTTGCTGCCCGACTGCGAGGTCCCGAGCGTCACCTGGCCGCTGTACATCGTGTTGCCGGTGCCGGTCTCGACGGCCTGCCACTCGGTGATCTTGGCGCCGGTCTTGGCGTTGGTCACCACGTGCAGCTCGTTCGGCGTGCCGTCGTGCTGGAGTCCGCCGACGACGGTCTCGAACGCGAGGACCGGAGCGCCTTCGGCCGCCCAGATCACCTTGCGGGCGCCCTTGGAGGCCTTGGCCTCCTTGGAGCCCTCGGCGCCGGCGGCCGAGACGGCCTGGCTCTCGGCGGCCGCAGGGGTGACGGTGGCGTTGGTGTCCGCGACCTTGATCTCGTGCTGGGTCGCCTTGGTCACGCTCTTGGTGACGCCGTCCTTGGCGTGGACGGTGAGGTCACCGCCGAGCACCGGGAGTCCGTCGTAGGTGCGCTCGTAGGTGGTGTGCGTGGTGCCGTCCGCGTCCTTGACCACGTCGCGGACGACGAGCTTCTCGCCACTGCCGAGGCCGAGGGCCTTGGCGGCCTGCGCGGTGGTCGAGTTGGCCTCGGCGAGGAGCGTCGCACGCTCCGAAGCGCTGAGTACGCGATTGGCCGCGCCCGGGTTGGACTGGACGGCCTTGGGTGCCTGTGACGCGGTGGCGTCGGCGGTGGCGGTGCCGGTCTGTATGCCTACGGCGAGCAGGGCTGCCGCGGCAACGAGAGCGCCGGCCGCGGTGGCACGCCTCTGGGGGGTGGACCTCAACGCAGACTCCTTCTGCAAGGGGGGTTCCGGATGGCTGGGTGGGCCTCCGGGCAGAACAGGGCTGGTGCGATGAACGGTCGAAGAGTGCCACTTGCAGAGGGAGATGTCAGGGTCGCGTCAAAAGGTTGGCCGGAAACGGTTCGTTGTCCGAAGATACGTATCCGGTATCCGAACCATTCACCTTCGTATGCCTGAGAAGGCGTCCGGCATTCGGAACGGCTGATACCGGTTGCTAACACTTGGGCAACAAGAGGCTGCGTTGACCCAAACGGCATTTACCGTACGGGTGTTTGTCGTACTGTTTCCCGGTGCGGCAGATGTTCGTTGCCAGGGGAAGCCATGGACACCCGCCACTGTCATAGACCACGTGCCAGGGGGGCCCATGAGGCATGTCCATTTTCCTGCGCAAAGAGTGGCCAGAGCGGCCCAGGAGTCGGTCGTGCCCGCGCGACGCCTCGGGGACAAGGCCCGCTGGTACCGCCCGGCCGCAGTCGCCGCCGACTTCTTCGGCGCGGCCCTTCCCGTAGGGCTCGTCTTCGACGCGGCGCAGCAGGTCCGGCCCCTCTACTGCGCCCTGGCCGCCGCCGTGGCGTGGACCGGGGTGCAGGCGCTGCGCCGGCGATACTCGCCCCGGGTGCTCGGTGAGTCCCGCGGTGTGCTACCGGTCGTCCACGACTGGCTGATTCTCATCGGCGTGCTCGCCGTGGCCCGCGTGGTCACCGAGGAGGCCACCCCGCGGCTGGCCGCTCTGGGGGCCCTGCTGCCCGCTCTGCTCATCACCGTCGCCTGCCACAAACTGACCTACCGCCACCTCTCGGCCGCCCGCCGCGAGGCCCAGGCCGTCAGCCGGGTGCTCGTCATAGGCGAGCCCGACGCGGCCGAGGACGTCATCGCGCACCTTGCCGCCCGTACCGACCACCCGTACGTGGTCGTCGGCGTGGTCCCGGTCGGCGGCGGGTCGGTCGTCAGCGGGGTGCCCGTGGCGGCCCGGCTCGACGCGGCGGCCCCCGAAGCCGCGGGCGGCGACGCCGCGGCGGTGCTCGGCGCCGTCCGCAGCCACCATGCCGACCTGGTGCTCGTCGCCCCCGGCGTGCGGATCACGGGGGAGCGGCTGCGCCGGGTCGCCTGGGCGCTGCACGACGCCGGACTGGAACTCGCCGTCTTCCCCGGCCTGGTGGAGGTCTCCGTCAAGCGGCTGGAGACCCTGTCCGCCGGCGGACTCGCCGTGCTGCGGGTCGCGCCGCCGGTCAGCCGCGGCGTGCAGACCGTGCTCAAGTCGGCCCTGGACCGGGCGGGAGCCGCGGCCGGACTGCTGGTGCTCTCCCCGCTCTTCCTCGGGATCGTCCTGGCCATCCGCTTCGGCTCGCGCGGCCCGGCCTTCTACCGCCAGCAGCGCATCGGCCGCGACGGCGTCCCGTTCGTCATGTGGAAGTTCCGCACCATGGTCGTGGACGCCGAGGCCCTCAAGGCCGAGCTGTCCGGGGCCAACGAGAACGACGGCCTGATGTTCAAGATGCGCCGCGACCCCCGGGTGACCCGGGTGGGCCGGCTCCTGCGCCGCACCTCGCTGGACGAACTGCCGCAGCTGGTCAACGTACTGACCGGCGACATGTCGCTGGTCGGCCCGCGTCCGCCGCTGCCGGAGGAGGTGGCGCAGTACGACGAGGTCGAGCTGCGCCGGCTCACCGTGCGGCCCGGGATGACGGGGCTGTGGCAGATCAGCGGAAGGTCCGACCTGTCCTGGGATGAAACGATTCAGCTTGACCTGCAGTACGTCGACAACTGGTCCTTCACCAGTGACGTCGACGTCATGGGCCGCACGCTCCGCGCCGTCGTCGACGGTCGCGGAGCGTACTGAGGCCGAGGCCGCCTGTGCGATCAGCTCTGCTCGCGCCACCACTTGTACGTGGAGGCGATGCCGTCCCGCAGCGGGATGCCGGGCTTCCAGCCGAGCGAGGTCAGGCGGCCGACGTCCAGCAGCTTGCGCGGGGTCCCGTCCGGCTTGGAGGTGTCCCAGGCCAGGCGGCCCCGGAAGCCGGTCACCTCGGCGACCGTCTCCGCCAGCTCCCTGATCGTCAGGTCCTCGCCGCAGCCGATGTTGACGGGCTCGTCGCCGTCGTAGTCGGACAGCAGCACGGCGCAGGCGGCGGCCAGGTCGTCCACGTGCAGGAACTCCCGGCGCGGTGTGCCCGAGCCCCACAGGGTGACCTCGTCGCGGCCCTCGGCGGCGGCCTCGTGGAAGCGCCGGATGAGCGCGGGCAGGACGTGCGAGGACTCCAGGTCGAAGTTGTCGCCCGGGCCGTAGAGGTTCGTCGGCATGGCCGAGATGTACGAGGCCCCGTACTGCTTGCGGTACGACTGGACCTGGACGATGCCGGCGATCTTCGCGAGGGCGTAGGCCTCGTTGGTCGGCTCCAGCGGGCCGGTCAGCAGCGCGTCCTCGCGGATGGGCTGCGGGGCCAGCTTCGGGTAGATGCAGGACGACCCGAGGAACAGCAGCCGGCCCACGCCGGCGGCGTGGGCGCCGCCGATCACGCTGAGCTGGATCTGCAGGTTCTCCTCGAGGAACTGCACCGGGTAGGTGCTGTTGGCCATGATCCCGCCGACCTTGGCGGCGGCCAGCACGACGGCGTCCGGGCGGACGTCCTTGAGGTACGCGCCCGTCGCGGCGGCGTCGCGCAGGTCGAGGTCGGCACGGCCCCGGGTGAGCACCTCGTGGCCGTCGGCGGTCAGCCGCCGGGCGACCGCGGACCCCACGAGGCCGCGGTGGCCCGCGACGAAGACGCGGGCGTTCGGGGGCAGGAGCGGCAGCGAACTTGTCATACCGCCGATGATGCCAGTCCGCTCCCGCGGGGGTCGCAGTGGTCCGGGCCCGCGAGCCCGGACCCGCTGCCGGGCTCCCGCGCGGGCGCGGGTGGAGGGGCTGTGCGTGTCGTGTGCGGGGCCTGTGGAGGAATCCGCCGCAAAGGCGGTGGGACCGGGCGTGTACGGTACCCATCCAGTCCCCGGTTCCGGCCGGTGCGCCGGGCCGTCTGCCTGCCGGGACCTCGATCGGGTGGGGCGCCCCGCTCATCACAACTGACCGAAACCATCCCCAGGGGGACCGTATGGGCAAGACCGCACTGATCACCGGCGTCACCGGACAGGACGGCTCGTACCTCGCCGAACTGCTTCTCTCCAAGGGATACACGGTGCACGGGCTGGTGCGGCGGTCGTCCAGCTTCAACACGGAGCGGGTCGACCACATCTACCAGGACCCGCACACGGCCAACCGGTCCTTCGTGCTGCACCACGCCGACCTCTCCGACGGCGTCGCGCTGGTGAACCTGCTCCGCGACATACGCCCCGACGAGGTCTACAACCTCGGCGCCCAGTCCCACGTCCGCGTCTCCTTCGACGCCCCCCTCTACACGGGCGACGTGACCGGCCTCGGCGCGCTGCGGCTGCTGGAGGCGATCCGGGCCAGCGGTGTCGACACCCGCATCTACCAGGCCTCGTCCTCCGAGATGTTCGGCGCCACCCCGCCCCCGCAGAACGAGGGCACCCCGTTCCACCCGCGCAGCCCGTACGGCGCCGCGAAGGTCTTCGCGTACTGGACCACGGTGAACTACCGCGAGGCGTACGACATGTTCGCCGTCAACGGGATCCTCTTCAACCACGAGTCCCCGCGCCGCGGCGAGACCTTCGTGACCCGCAAGATCACCCGCGCGGTCGCCCGCATCAAGGCCGGCCTCCAGGACCACCTCTACCTCGGCAACCTCGACGCGGTGCGCGACTGGGGCTACGCCCCCGAGTACGTGGACGCCATGTGGCGGATGCTCCAGCAGGACGAGCCCACCGACTACGTCGTCGCCACCGGCGTGGCCGCGACCGTCCGCGAGTTCGTCGAGTCCTCCTTCACGCACGCCGGTCTCGACTGGACCGAGCACGTGCGCTACGACCCGAAGTACGAGCGCCCCAGCGAGGTCGACGCCCTCATCGGCGACGCTTCGAAGGCCCACGACCTGCTTGGCTGGAAGCCGTCGGTCCTGGTGGCGGAGCTGGCGCAGATCATGGTCGACGCCGACATCCGTCAGGTCGAGGACCAACTGGCGGGCGTGACGGTCCGCATCGACCGCTGAGGCCTTATATTTCCCCTACGGTTTGCTGTGTTCCGGCCATACTCCGCAGCTCTGCGATGGTGTGGCCGGGGTAAACCTGCCGTATGTCCGTAGTGCACCCTCCATGCTGAACCCTGTTGATTCCAAGTTGGTATGCAATGGGTCAAGTGAGGTGACCGGGCCCTCGCGTGAGCCCTAGTCTGCGCCAGTACATATGGCTGTTCGGATAGTTCCAGCCATCAAACCGGGCGATTGCCCTGGGGGGCTCATGCGTAGATCCAGAGGGCTGACTGCCGCCCTCGTTCTGTCACTGGCCGGTGCCGGCACCGGCATAGGCTTCGTGCTGATGCCTCAGGCGTCGGCCATCACGCCGCCAGTGGCATTCACCGCCGACGAGCTGCCGACCTGGCAGCCGGACGGCATCGTCTGGGCCATGGCCCAGACGAACGGCACCGTCTTCGCCGGCGGTACCTTCTCGGCCGTCCGCCCGCCCGAGGGCACCGCGGGCGCGGAACAGGAAGCCGTGAACTTCGTCGCGCTCGACGCGGCGACGGGTAACCCCACCTCGTGCAAGCTCGCCTTCACCATCGGCGAGGGCACCGCGACCGTGCGTGCGCTGGTCGTCTCGAAGGACAACAAGACCCTCTACGCGGGCGGCTCCTTCGGTGCCGTCAACGGCACCCCGGTCTCCAGCGTCGCGGCGATCGACATCGCGACCTGCACCCCCAAGGCATCGTTCCACCCGAGCTTCCCCGCCACCGTGCGGGCGCTCGCCGTCACCGACGACACCCTGTACGCGGCCGGCGACTTCTACGCAGTCGAGGGCCAGACCCGCGAGCGGTTCGCCGCCGTGGACGCCTCCTCCGGTGCGCTCAAGCCCTTCGTCGCCAACGCCGACGAGCCGGGCCGCGCGATCGAGGTCACCCCCGACGGCAAGAACGTGCTGCTGGGCGGCGACTTCTTCACGGTCAACGGCTCCAACAGCCACGCCCTGGCCGTGGTCAACGCCACCACGGGCGCGGTCGCCAAGACCTACACCAACATCCCGTCGAACTCGGTCGTCAAGGACATCTCGACCGACGAGAACGGCGGCTTCTACACGGGCAACGAGGGCTCGGGCGGCGGCGTCTTCGACGGCCGCATCGGCCTGCGCCTGAGCGACTTCAGCGAGAAGTGGCGCGACCGCTGCCTCGGCGCGACCCAGTTCGTCCTGCCGTACGAGGGCGTGCTCTACAGCTCCTCGCACGCGCACGACTGCTCCACCGAGCTCGAGTTCCCCGACGGCAAGCGGAACTTCCTGCTGGCCCAGCCGACCAACCACGAAGGCGCCGCCCCCGCGCCCGTGGACGGCTTCGTGCGCGGCCCGGGCAAGCTCGGCTGGCACCCCACGGCCAACGACGGCCTCGGCGAGGGCATCGGCCCGCGCGTCATGGCCGTGGCCGAGAAGAACGACGTCAAGTACATGTGGGTCGGCGGTGAGTTCACCCTCATCAACGGCAAGGCCCAGCAGGGTCTGACCCGCTTCGCCTCCACCGGCGACGTCGGCGCCCCGACCACCCCGGTGGCCAGCGCCGCGAGCGTCAAGCCCGGCGAGGTCCAGGTCCGCTGGCGCACCAGCTACGACGCGGACGACAGCAAGCTGACGTACCGCATCTACCGCAACGGCTCGGCGACGCCGGCCGCCACGGTCACCGCGAGCTCGCTGGAGTGGGAGCGCCCGCAGGCCTCCTGGAACGACACCACGGTCAAGGCCGGCCAGACCTACACCTACCGGGTGACCGCGACCGACGCGGCGGGCAACACCAGCGCCCTGTCGGCGGTCTCCTCGGTGACGGTCCCGAGCTCGGTCCAGTCCTACCCGAACCAGGTCCGCGCGGACGGCGCCCAGCTGTACTGGCGCTACGACGACACGGTCAGCCCGTACGTCGCCGACTCCTCCAACGGTGGCAACACCAGCGGCATCCAGGTCAACGCCCCGGCCCTGCGCCAGACCCCCGGCGCCGTCTCCGGCACCAGCACGGCGATGGGCTTCAACGGGACCAGCCAGCAGGTGCACGGTGACCGCCGCCAGACGGTCGGCAACACCTTCACCGTCGAGACCTGGTTCAAGACGAACACCACGCGCGGCGGCAAGCTGATCGGCTTCGGCAACAACACCACGCGCAACAGCGGCACGTACGACCGGCACATCTACATGACCAACACCGGTCGGCTGGTCTTCGGCGTCTACAACGGCTCGACCAGGACCGTCTCCACGGGCCTGTTCGAGACGTACAACGACAACAAGTGGCACCACGTGGTCGGCACCCAGGGCCCCGGCGGCATCACGCTGTACGTCGACGGCCAGAACAAGGGCACGCTGAACGCCGCCAGCAACCAGGCCTTCGCGGGCTACTGGCACGTCGGTGGCGACAACCTCGCCAGCTGGCCGACCCGTCCGACGAGCAACTTCTTCGCCGGTCAGATCGACGAGACGGCCGTGTACCCGACGGCGCTCACCCAGGCCCAGGTCAAGAACCACTTCGACCTGGCCAAGGCCCCCACCGACACGGTCTCCTCGGTCAAGACGACCGAGGACACCTACATCAACCAGGGCGCCCCGAGCACCGCCTACGGCACGGCCACCTCGCTCGCCGTGCGCGGCAGCGGCTCGCTGTACCAGTCGTACCTGCGCTTCGACCTGCCGGCCGCCCCGGCCGGCCAGGTCCTGAAGTCCGCCTCGCTGCAGTTCAAGACCAGCACGCAGGCGGGTGCCGGCACCGCCGACACCGTGTCCGTGGTCCCGGTCACCGGCAACTGGACCGGTGCGAGCACCACCTTCAACACCAAGCCCGCCCTCGGCACCGCCCCGCTCGGCAGCATCGCGGGCGTGCCGGACGGCTCGGCGATCCACAGCGTCGAGCTGGACACCGCCGCCCTCACCACGGTGCTGGGCATCAGCTACAGCATGGGCCTGACGAGCTCGGGCAGCGACCCGCTGTGGATCTGGTCCTCGGAGGCCACGGCGGCGGAGGGCACTCCGCAGCTGGTTCTCACCTTCGGCGCCAACTAGCCACACGAAGCAACCGCCTGATGGCGTGCGGGGCCCGGCTCTACGTGGCCGGGCCCCGCACGCTTGTCACACCCCCTTGAGTACGGGAGCAACCCGATGTACCGACGCTCCGCAGCGGCTGCTGTCCTGCTGACCGCCGCCCTGACGCTGACCGCCTGCAGTTCGGGCGGGGACAAGTCCGACTCCGGGGCGAAGGCGAAGCCCCCGGCCTCGTCGGCGGTCCCCGACCCCGCGGACACCCCGCCCCCGTCGGCGCCCGCCGCCGACGCGAAGCCGAGCGGGCCGGTCCTGCCCGACGCGAAGCTCACGCCGAAGACGGGCAGCTTCACGGCGCAGGAGAAGAAGTACCTGAGCGGGCGGGTCCCGGAGAAGATGGACCCGGCGGCCGTCCTGCAGACCGGCCAGGACGCCTGTCAGCGGGTGGAGCGCACCGCCAAGCGCGACAAGGACGCGGCGACCGGCGCCGTCATCACCGGCGAGATCGCGGGCGCCAAGGACGCGATCACGCACCTGTGCCCGGAGCAGAAGCCGATCCTCGCCGCGGCGGAGAAGGGCTTCCCCGAGGGCAACCGGAAGGCGCCGGCGGCCGGCAGCTACCGGGCGCTGACCCAGGCCCTGAACTGCACCTGGGAGGCCAAGGGCAAGGACGGCTCGATCCTCGCCTCGGGCCCCGAGACCCCGCCCAAGGCGGGCGACAAGATCACGGCGACCATCCCGGCGGGCACGGCGGAGTTCAACTCGTCGGGCTGCTACGCCTGGATCCCCGCGTAACCCTGCCGTAGCGGCGCAAAACGCCCCCGAGGACCGGACTGCCGGCCCTCGGGGGCGTTTTCGTGTTCCGGACCCGGGTACCCGCGCGGTCACAGCCACGACAGCGGAAGGCCAACTCATGGGCATCGGTGGATGCATCGTCCTGATCGTGGTGGGCGCCGTCCTCACCTTCGCGAGCGACTGGGAGATGGAGAGCGTCAACCTCGATCTCGTCGGTCTGATCATGATGGCGGTCGGAGGGATCGGCCTCGCCGTCTACACCAGCATCCTCAAGCGGCGCCGCTCCACGGGTGCGATACCGGTGGTGGAGGAACACCGCCGGGACGTCATCTGACGCCGGACGGACGCCGGACGGGCGCCGGACGACGCCGGGAAGGCGCCGCATGACGGCGCGTGTGGCCGGATGACCCCGGAGGGGCGCCGCACGACGGCCGCGCGACGTCCGGTCCGGCCTCAGCCGCGCAGCGCGCCCTCGTACACCGGGAGCAGGGTGTCCAGGACCGCGTCCATCGAGAAGGCGTCCGCGGCCAGCTTGCGGGCCGACAGCGAGGCGGCGTGGTTGGCCGCCGGGTCCAGCAGGTCCAGCACCGCCGCGGCGACGCCCGCCGGGCCGGGGTCGACCGCGAGACCCGCCCCGGCCCTCGCGATGTCGCGGGCCAGGCCGTTGGAGTGGGTCACCACCGAGGGGACGCCGACCGAGAGCGCCTCCAGCACGGACATCGGGAACGGCTCGTCCACGGACGGCAGGACGTAGACGTGGGCCCGGCGCAGCTCCGCCAGCACCTCCGTGCTGGACAGCGCCCCCGGGACCGAGAACCGGTCCGTCAGGCCCAGGGCCCCGATCCGGGCGCGTACGGCCCCCAGCTCGCCCTCGTCCGGGCCCGCGACCACGAAGTGCGCCTCCGGGTGCGCCGCGAGGACCTCCGGGGCCGCGTCCACGAAGTCCACCGGCCGCTTGCGGGCCTGCAGGCGCGCCGAGTACAGGATCCGCGGCGGGCCGACGGGCTGCGGCCGTTCCTCCTGCGCCGGGGTGCCGTTGACCAGGCGGACCGCGTTCGCCAACGGCCCGCCGACCACCGCGTCCAGGCCCTCCCGCTCGTGCGGGGTCAGGTACAGCACCGCGTCCGCGCCGCGCAGCAGCCGCCGTACCGCCACCGCGTCCAGCACCTTGGCCAGCAGCTTCTCGCTCGGGTCGACCATCCCGTGGGTCTGCAGCACCAGAGGCTTGCCCGCCCGCAGCGCCGCCAGGGCCACCGGCAGGGTCACCAGGTCGCGCGCCAGGTGCACGTGCACGAAGTCGGCGTCCCGCACCAGGCGGCCGGCCGAGGCCAGCAGCGCCGGCGAGGTCATCCCGCTGAAGCCGAGGGGGAGCAGGCGACGGGCCGGGAACAGCTTCGCCGGTACGCCCTCCACGGACGTGGGCCACACCTCGAAGCCCTCGCCCAGCGCGAGCAGCCGCGCCTCGTGGCCCCGGGCCCGCAGCCCCTTGGCCAGGTTCAGCGCGACCCGGACCGGCCCGCCGAAGGCGTGCGAGGGGGAGTGCAGGGTGACGGCGTGCAGGACTCTCACTTCGGCTCCTCCACCGGGCGACGGCGCCCGTCCTGGGTCTGCAGGGTCAGCTCCGGCAGGTCCTTGTGCACCACCGAGCCCGCACCGGCGACCGCGCAGCGTCCCACGGTGACCCCGGCCAGCACGGTCGCCCGCACGGCCACCCACGCGCCGTCCTCGATCGTGATCGGCGCGTTGCGGTAGCGGAAGTCGGCGGCCCGGTGGTCGTGCGAGCCGGTGCACAGCAGGGCCTCCTGCGAGAGGCAGACGTGCGAACCGATCGTGACCGGCTCCAGGTTCAGCAGCCAGGCGCCCTCGCCGATCCAGGTGTGGTCCCCGACGTCAAGCTTCCACGGCCACAGCACGCGCACCCGGTGCCGTATCAGCACGCCCTCGCCGATCTGCGCCCCGAAGGCGCGCAGCAGCGACACCCGCAGCCGGGCCGGACAGAACCAGCTCATGAACAGCGTGTTCATCACGGCGAACCAGAGCGCCTGCGTCAGCAGCCCGCGCCCCTTGTCGTATCCGGACAGCGTGAAGGCAGGAAGGTCCCGCAACAGAAAACCCCGATCATCCACCCCCAGACTCCGTCTGGGGGGACCCCCTTCGAACGCGCCTCCCCGGGCGCCGCCCGCTCAGACTAGACTGCGCGCGAACCAGGCACATGGGGTGGGGGCGCGGCAGTGGCAACGGACATACGCAAGCCCTCCGTCGTACCCTCGCGGGCTCCCGCCGAGGACGAGAACCAGTGGGGCCGGGTCACCACCCCGCGCACGCTGCTCTCGCGGGCCCTGTCCGTCCCGCTCGCCCTCGGGTTCACCGTCTTCCTGCCGCTCTTCGTCGCCGTCCAGAACGGCGCCGGCCAGCGCGACGCGGCCTTCTGGCTCCAGCTCCTGCTCGCCATGTACGCGGGCGCCCGGCTCTCCGCGATGGTGCTCACCAGCCGGCGCAAGCTGCTCCAGGGCTCCTTCTGGCTCTTCGTCTACATGGCCATGGGCGTGGCCCCGCTCGCGCAGGCCGTCCTCGGCCAGGTCCCCACCCCCGTCGTCGGCCCCCGCTCCGACCTGACCGTCGCCATCGGGCTGGTGCTGCTCGGCTGCACCGCCTACGACGTCGGCGTGCTGCTCGCCCGCCACCGGCCGACCGGCCGCGCGGGCGGCTCCCAGAAGGAGCCGCGCCCGATCATGGCCAACCGGCGGCGCCTGCAGCTGCTCACGGTCCTGTCCTTCGGGTGCAGCGCGGTCTTCATCATGAAGCTCGGCGGCCCGGCGGTCTTCTTCTCCAGCCGCCAGGAGATCATCGCGGGCATCGAGGAGGCGGGCGTCTCCAACGGCGACGGCCAGGCCGGCCAGGCCCTGCTGCGCGGCTTCGGCACCGTACCGGCGCTGCTCGCGCTGCTGCTCTACACCCGCTGGCTGATCACCTCGAAGTTCGCCCGGCGCAAGGTCTCGATCATCGTCACCTGGGGAGCGCTCGCCGCGCTGAACCTGGTGGTCAACAACCCGATCTCGAACCCGCGCTACTGGTTCCTGACCGTCATGTTCGCGCTGCTGTTCACGGTCTTCCCGGTGAGCGCGGCGATGTACCGGGTGGCGCTGTCGATGGCCGTGGTCATCGCGCTCCTCGTCTTCCCGTTCGCGGACCGCTTCCGCTACGACGAGAAGAACTACCGGCCGGTCGAGACCACGTCCTTCCTGGAGCCGATGGCCCTCAAGGACTACGACCAGATCGGCATGTTCGCGAACACCATCACCTACTCGGACTCCGGCCCCGGCCACTTCTACGGCCGCCAGCTCGCCGGGTCCGTGTTCTTCGCGGTGCCCCGCTCGATGTGGCCCGGGAAGCCGCGGGACACGGGCGTGATGGTCGGCCAGTGGATGGGCACGGTCAACACCAACCTCTCCTCCCCGATCTGGGCGGAGCTGTGGCTCGACTTCGGGGCGCTGGGGATGGGGGCCGGGCTGCTGGGCATGGGGTACGCCTCGGCGCGCGTGGACCGGCGCTATGCGAAGCGGGCCACGAGGCGGTCGCCACCGGGCAGCCTGATCTCGGTGGTCGTCCCGCTGGTCGCGGGCTACTCCTTCATCCTGCTGCGCGGGCCGCTGCTCCAGGCGTCGGGGCGGGTCGCGATCGCGGCGCTCTGCCTCGCGCTGGTCGCGACCTACCGCACGGACAAGTCCACCACCCTGCGCTAGCCCTGCCCGTGCCCGGGTGCGGCGCCGTTGCCGGGGGCGCTGCCCCCGGACCCCCGCGCCTCAAACGCCGGCAATTCCAGCCCCGCCGGCGTTTGAGGAGCGGGGTTCGGGGCGGAGCCCCGGGTATTTCAGCCCCGCCGGCGTTTGAGGCGCGGGTCCGGGCAGAGCCCGGGATCGGCGGGCAGCGGGTCAGACGGCGGGGAGGCGCTCGGGTTCGCTGTCCTGCGGAGCAGGGGCGCGCAGGCGGGCGACCCGCCACCACGCGGCCAAGGCCTTGAGGGCCGAGCCGGCCGCCAGGCCCCACGCGGCGCCCGCCACACCCGCCACCGCGTACCCGCCCAGCAGCAGCCCCACGGACAGCAGCGAGAACACCACCTGCAGGGACAGCGTGGCCTTCGGCGCGAGCACCCGCAGGGTGAGCAGGGCGCAGGTGCCCAGCCCCATCACGGCGTACTGCGCCCCCGTGGCCGGCAGCAGCGCGGACGCCGCCGCCCAGGTGTCGCCCAGGAGTTCCCGCCCCAGCCGGTCCGGCAGCAGGTACAGGGCCGTCGCCCAGCCCGCGCCCACCGCGGCCAGCACCAGGCCCAGCGCCGCAGTCGCCCGCACCGTGGCCCGCTTGCCGCCGAGCCGCCCGAGCACCGGCGGCCCGAAGGCGTTCGCGGAGTTGAACAGCACGTTCAGCGGCCCGAAGAGGGTGGTCGCACCCCGCAGCGCGCCGACGGCCAGCGGTGTCGCGAAGACGCCGAGGCCCAGCACGGCGAGCTGGCTGGAGCCGTTGCCCACCGCGAACTCGACCACGAACCGCTGCCCCAGGTGACCCCGTCGCAGGTACGGCCGCAGATCGGCGCGGGAGCCGCGTACGTACGGCCGCAGCAGCCACAGCCCCGCCGCCAGCGCGGGCAGCGCGGACAGGCCCCACACCAGCACCAGCCGCCCCGCCGAGGCCCCTTCGGGCTGTACGGCCAGCGCCGCGACCACGCACACCAGCCGCAGTGCGTCGGCGGCCAGCGCCCGCTCGGGGGCGCGCAGCGCGGAGAAGCAGTAGCGCAGCCCGTCCTGGAGGAGCACCAGCGGCAGGACGAGGCCCAACGCGAGGAAGGCCCGCCCGGTGGCCCCCGGGAGCGCGAGGCCGACCAGCGCGAGCAGCGCGCCCACGGCGGCCGACGCGGCCCCGGTGAAGCCGACGGCCGAGCGGCACACCGCGCCCAGCTTCCCCCAGACTTCGTCCGGGGGGACCCCCTGCCCCTTCTCCAGGACGAGGCTCTGGCCCACGTAGGCCATGTTCAGTCCGAGGAGCACGCTGAACGTCACGTACACCATCGAGAAGTCGGCGAACCCGGACGCCGAGGACAGCCGGGCGGCGAGCACCAGCACCAGGATGTTCGTGGCGCTGGACGCTGCCTGGTCCAGCACGGACGCGACGGCGGCGAGGCCGCGTCGGCTCATCTGCGGCCCATGCGCACGGTCCGCAGCGCGACGGTGTCGGTGCCGTCACCCGGGATGTGCTGCTCGGGCTCGGCGACCTCGTAGGGGATCGGCTGCGGCGTGGACGTGCCGGGCTTCCCGGGCTTCCCGGAGGCGCCGGACGTGCCGGGGCCCGCGGCCGGGCCGGGGGTTGCCGGGGCGTCCTTGCCCTTGCCGCGGCCGCGCTTGTCGCCGGGCAGCGGTGCGTGCAGCACCGCGCCGAGCACCGTGCCGCCGGCGCCGCCGATGAGCTCGCGGATCCGGGACAGGTCGGTGCGGTGGATGGCGCGCGGGTCGCACACGACCAGGACGCCGTCGACGCGGTCGACCAGCGCCAGGGCGTCGGCGTACGAGAGGACGGGCGGCGCGAGCACGACGACGGTCGAGTTGGGGGCGTCGGCCTCGGAGATCAGCCGGGTGGCGCGGGCGGAGGTCAGCGCGCGCGGCACGTTGCGGGCCCGTTCGCCGGGGATCAGGTCGAAGGAGCCGGACTCCCCGGCGTCCACGACGAGCTGGCGTCCGTCGGGCCACTCGGAGTCGCCGTGGCGCCCGGCGGGCGCCGGGCTGCCCGGGTTCTGGCTCCAGCGGGGCCGCCCGCCGGCGTCCGTCGGCAGCTGGCTGGCCAGGACCGGCGTACGCAGGTCGGCCTCGATGAGCAGTACGTCCTTGCCGGTCTCCGCGAAGGAGGCGGCGAGGTTCACGGCCACCGCGGCGGCGGTCTCGCTGCTGCCGCGCGGGGCGACGACGAGCAGGCGGCGCCGGTCGGCGAAGCGGGAGTCGTAGGCGAGCCGGAAGGCCACCGAGCGGTACGCCTCGGCGAGCCGGGGATCGGCCTCGCCGGCGGCGAGCAGCGGCCCGCCGCCCGTCCGGTCCCGGGGCAGGTAGCCGAGGACGGGCGCGCGCAGCGCCCGCGCCACGTCGCCCTCGGAGCGCGGCGCCGGGTCGAAGACGAGCCGGACCCAGGCGGCCAGCAGGCCGAGCGCGAGGCCCACCGCGGCGCCCAGCGCGAGCGACATCACGATGCCGGGGCCATCGGCTCCGGGGGGCGCGGTCGCGGCGCTGGTGACCCGGCCCGGGGTCATGTCGAGGGCTTCGAGCTTGGTGATCTTGCTGTTGTATCCGCCGACCTCGCTCTGCAGGTCGGTCTTGGCGGAGGTGGCCGTGTCGCGCCCGGCGCCGGCGGGCATCCGGGAGATCTCCTTGGACAGCTCGTCGAGCTGCTTGGCGATCGGGTCGCGCTGCTCCTTGTAGCCCTTGACCATCTTGTCGCGGGTGGCGTCGAGGGACTCCTGCCGCTTGAGCAGGTACGCCTCGGTCATCGCGTTGGCGCGCTTGGCGGCCTCCTTGGGGGAGGACGCCGTGTACGTGAAGCGCAGCACCATGGTCTGCGGCGGGTTGGTCACCTGCAGACCGCTGCGCAGGGCGGCGAAGCCGGACGCGGACACGCCGAGCCTCTTCGCCGCCTCGTTGGCTATGGAGGAGCTGAGCGCGACCTGGCGCTCCGAGCCGATGTTGATCGCCTTGTCCGGGGCGAGGCTCGGGTTGAACGGGTCGTCGGTGGGCGCGCGCAGCACGACGTCGGCGGTCGCGACGTAGGTGTCGGCGGTGGAGACGCCGAGGTAGACGCCGCCCAGCAGGCCGACCCCGATGCCCGCGCCGATGAGCCTGCGGTAGCGCAGGAGCTGGCGGAACTGGTCCCTGAGGAGGTCGGGTTCGTCGTCGGCCGGTGCCGCTGCCGGGCGGTTCGTCTCGATCACGGCCGGGTTCCCCCAAGTGCTTCGTCTATCAGTGCGTCGATGCGGGCCAGGCCCGCTTCACGGCTCAGGTGGGCCGCCACGTGGCGGGGTCCGGCCGCTCCCAGTGCGTCCGCGCCGTCCGGGTCCTCGGCCAGGGCCCGTACGGCCTTCAGCAGGGCCTCGGGGTCCTCCGGCGGTACGAGCACCCCTGCGCCCGAGCGTTCCACCTCCTGGGCGGTTCCGCCCTCCGCCGCCACGGAGGCGACGACGGGCCGGCCGGTCTGGAAGTAGGAGGTGAGCTTCGACGGGACGCTCATGTCCAGCACGGCGGCGTGCTGCGTGACCGCGAGTACGTCCGCCGCGGCGAGGATATCCGGGAACTCGCCGTCAGCGGCAGGGGGGATGATGTCCAGATTCGGCACATCGGCCGAGAGGTCCGCGAGGGCGGCGCGCTGGCTGCCGTCGCCCATCAGGACGAAGCGGACGTTCGGATCCAGCCGGGCCGCGCCCACGAGGACTTCGAGCCCCTGCTTGAGGCCCATGTTCCCGGAGTGCAGGACGACGGTCTCGCCGGGACTCCAGCCGAGGTGGCGGCGGGTCTCGCCGCGCGGCTTGGTGGGCACCGACACGTGGGACCAGTTGGGGACGAGGCGGATCCGGTCCGGGTCCACGCCCATGCCGACGACCCGGTCCACGAAGGTCTCGTGGATGACGCCGACGAGGGTGGCCCGCTTGAGGGCGTACGCCTCGGCGCGGCCGGCGATCGCGGCGGCCTTGTCGCCGCCGCTGATCCCGCTCTGCGCGGCGGCGGCGCCCATCAGGTCCTGGACGACCGGGACATACGGGACCTTCCACCGCGCCGCGAGCCGGGCGGCGAGCACGCCGCCGGCCAGGCTGGGCATCTGGGCGAGCACCGCGTCCGGCTTGGGCATCCGGGGCGGGGCCACGGCGCCGTGCAGCAGAATCGATCCTTCAAAAAGCGCGCGCTTCACGGCGGTCTGGCGGGGCGGCACGGTGTGCGCACGCCGGTGCACGGTGACCCCCGCGCGCTGTTCCGTGCGCTGGAGCGCCCCCTTGTACTCCGGCTCGACCGACCACGCCGGGTAGTGCGGCATGCCGGCGAGGACGTGAGTCTCGTGGCCGAGATCCGCCCAGTGCTCCGCGATCTGGGTGGCGTACGGGCCTATCCCCGCGTGCTCCGGAGCGTAATTGGTGGAAACCAGCAGCATGCGCCGCTGACCGGATCTGGACACCGAGCGTCCCCTCTTCCCCTGGATGATGCGCACGTCACCCTATTCGTTCACCCGCGTGCTGCGGAACGTGCACGCTATTGTCTGCTAATCAGCTGCACCGGGGGGTGCGGCCGCTGGGGATAACAGATGACGGAGCACGACATGTCCGACTTTGGCGCGCCTGCGCGTAGACCGTATCGAGTCGGCTATGCGCCGGGAGCCTACGATCTGTTCCACATCGGACATCTGAACATCCTTCGGCACGCCCGCAGCCAGTGCGACTACCTCGTCGCCGGAGTGGTGTCCGACGAGATGGCCGAACTCGCCAAGGGGCGCCGCCCGATGATCCCGCTCGTCGAGCGCCTGGAGATCGTCCGCAGCGTGAAGTACGTGGACGCCGCCTTCGTCGAGACGGTCCCGGACAAGGTGGAGACCTGGAAGCAGGTCCGCTTCGACGTCATCTTCAAGGGCGACGACTGGCGGGGCACCCCCAAGGGCGACAAGCTGGAGAAGGACTTCGCCGCCCACGGCGTCGACGTCATCTACTTCCCCTACACCGTGCACACCTCCAGTACCCAGCTGCGCCGGGCACTGGACGCGCTCGCGGAACCCGCCGCGCTGCCGGGGCAGGTCACCGGGGAACGGCGCTGAGCTCCCGGAACCACTTCGCGAGGAACGCCAGCAGGAAGAGGCCGGCGACCACGCCCAGTCCCGCGTACGCCCAGGCGAACAGCTTTCCGCCGCCGAGCAGCAGGAACACCAGGCAGAACACCCCGTAGTCCACGGGCAGCAAGGCCACCGCGCGCAGGGTCGACGGCGCGGCAGCGGGGCTTCCCGGGGCGGGCTTGGGCTTGAGCTTCTCGGTCAGCAGCCCGCCGAAGAAGGTCACGACCGAGGCGAACTGGAAGCCCAGCGGCACCAGCAGCCAGCCGCCGGCGCCCCCTTCGATCCCGTACTCCGCGGGGAAGCGGTAGAAGGCGATCAGCACGCAGGTGTGCAGCGCGGTGAGCTTGGCGCAGTCCACGACGTGGTCGAGCCACTCGCCCGCGGCGCTGCCGCCCCCGCGCAGCCGGGCCAGCTGCCCGTCGGCGGAGTCGAAGGCGAACCCGACGGCGAGGGCCGCCCACACCGCGATCCCGAGCCCCCACGAGGGCGCGGCCAGCGCGACCGCGGCCACGGCCGCGAAGCTGAAGGCGGCGCTGACCAGCGTCACCTGATTCGGGGTGAGCCCGAGCGCGTACGAAGCGGCGGCCAGGTAGCGCCCGGCGGGCCGGTTGACGAACCGCGAATACAGCGACACCCCCTTCGCCGATTTCTGCGCCCCGCGCAGTTCCTGCAGCGCGGTATTGACTCTGCCCATGCAGGGACCCCCTCGATGACGATGTCGATCGAACACATCATCGCAGGGCGAACGTGGGGGTCGGTTTCGTGTCCGTGACGGTCCGGCCCCCGCCGGTCGGCCCGGTCGGTCGGCTCGGTCGGCCCCGTCGGCCGACCGGTGAGCCGGCCCCGTCAGCCGGCCACCCGGAGCAGGAGGACCGAGCGGGCCGGGACGGTCAGGGTCTCCCCGCCGCGGTGACGGGTGAGGGGAGCGTCGGACTGGGCCTCCAGGGTGGTGTCCAGGACGACCTCGTACGTCTCGGCCCACGGCGCCCCCGGCAGGACCCACGCCACCGGCCGGTCCCCGGTGTGCAGCAGCGCGAGGAAGCTGTCGTCCGTCACCTGCCGGCCCCGCTCGTCACGGCCCGGGATGTCCCGTCCCGACAGGTACATCCCCAGCGCGGCCGCGGGCGCGTACCAGTCCCGCTCGGTCATCTCCACGCCCGCCGGCGTGAACCAGGCCAGGTCCCGCAGCCCGTCCACGCCCTGCGGCCGCCCCGAGAAGAACGCCCGCCGGCGCAGCACCGGATGCGCGTGGCGCAGCGAGATCAGCCGGGAGGCCAGCGCGAACAGCGACTGCCAGGCCGGGTCCTCCAGCAGCGACCAGTCCACCCACCCCGTCTCGTTGTCCTGGCAGTACGCGTTGTTGTTGCCGCCCTGCGTGCGCCCGAACTCGTCGCCCGCCACCAGCATCGGCACCCCCGTCGACAGCAGCAGGGTGGTCAGGAGGTTGCGCAGCTGGCGGCGGCGCAGCACGCCGATCCGGGCGTCGTCGCTCTCGCCCTCCGCCCCGCAGTTCCACGAACGGTTGTCATTGGTCCCGTCCCGGCCCTCCTCGCCGTTCGCCTCGTTGTGCTTGCGCTCGTAGGACACCAGGTCGCGCAGGGTGAAGCCGTCGTGCGCGGTCACGAAGTTCACCGAGGCGTACGGGCGCCGCCCGCCCCAGGCGTACAGGTCGCTCGACCCCGACAGCCGGTACCCGAGATCCCGTACGTCGGGCAGCGCACCGCGCCAGAAGTCCCGTACGGCATCCCGGTAGCGGTCGTTCCACTCCGTCCACAGAGGTGGGAACGCCCCCACCTGGTAGCCGCCCGAGCCCACGTCCCACGGCTCGGCGATCAGCTTGACCCGTCGCAGGACCGGGTCCTGGGCGATCACCGCGAGGAACGGGGACAGCATGTCCACGTCGTGCATCGAGCGGGCCAGCGCCGCCGCCAGGTCGAAGCGGAAGCCGTCCACCCCCATCTCCGTGACCCAGTAGCGCAGCGAGTCCGTGATGAGGCGCAGCACGTGCGGACGCCCCGCGTGCAGGGTGTTGCCGCAGCCGGTGTAGTCGGCGTACCGGCGCTGGTCGGACTGGAGCCGGTAGTAGCCCCGGTTGTCGATCCCGCGCAGCGACAGCGTGGGACCCAGCTCGCCCGCCTCGGCGGTGTGGTTGTAGACCACGTCGAGGATGACCTCGATCCCCGCCGCGTGCAGCGCCCGGACCATCCGCTTGAACTCCCCGACCTGCTGCCCGGCCGTACCGCTCGACGAGTACCCGGCGTGCGGGGCGAAGTAGCCGACCGAGTTGTAGCCCCAGTAGTTGCGCAGTCCCCGGCGCAGCAGGTGGTCCTCGTGCGCGAACTGGTGCACCGGCAGCAGCTCGACCGCGGTGACCCCCAGCTTCGTCAGGTGCTCGATCGCCGCCGGATGGGCGAGGCCCGCGTACGTGCCGCGCAGTTCCTCGGGAATACCCGGATGGCGCATCGTGAAGCCGCGCACGTGCAGCTCGTAGATCACCGAATCGGCCCACGGGGTCTTCGGCCGGACGTCGTCCGCCCAGTCGTCGTCATCGTGGACGACCACGCCCTTCGGGACGAACGGCGCGGAGTCCCGGTCGTCGCGCACGGTGTCCGCGATGTACTGCTGCGGCCAGTCCCGGACGTGCCCGTACACCTCCGGCGGCAGGGTGAAGTCGCCGTCGACGGCCCGTGCGTACGGGTCCAGCAGCAGCTTCGCCGGATTGTGCCGCACACCCGTCCAGGGGTCCCAGCGGCCGTGCACCCGGAATCCGTACCGCTGCCCCGGGCGCACGCCCGGCACGAAGCCGTGCCAGATCTCGTGCGTGAGCTCCGTCAGGGAGCAGCGGGTCTCCGTGCCCGGGGACCCGTCCCCGTCGAACAGGCACACCTCCACCGCCTCCGCGCCCTGCGCCCACAAGGCGAAGTTGGTGCCCGCGGTCCCGTCCGGACCGTGGTGGAACCGGGCCCCCAGCGGATGCGAGGACCCCGGCCACACCGCCGGCCCCGGGCGGGCCTGTACCCGTAACACCGCGCCCTTGACCTGGCCGTTCGGCCGGCCGTTCTGTTGGCCGTTCGATCGGCCGTTCGGTTGGCCGTCGATGTGCGGTACGGGGGCGGCATGGCCGCTCCGCACCGCTTCGACGGCATGGCTGACGGCTTCCACCGCCTCTTGCTCGGCTGCGCTCGACACTGCCCGCCTCCACGGCTCCTCGGTACCGGCGGGGGTAGGGGAGAGTGCGGCCCCGGCGTCCCGGCCTGGGCCCGCCCCCGTCTGGTCCTTCACACTGTTCTGCCCGGACTGTTCTGCCCGGAACGTGCCCCGCCCTCACGTTTCCCCCGGAGGGGCCCGGTCGTTGGAGGGATCGTGACACTTCTGACGAGGCGGGCAGGGGCGGGCTTGGCCGCCGTGGCGGCATGGGCGGGCCTGCTGGGCGGCCTGGCCGGATGCACCAAGGACGGCAAGTCCCCGGTCGAGATCCAGCTGCCCGGCAAACCACGCTCGCCGGACGACGCCATCCGCATCACCCCCGACGACAACGCCAAGGGGGTCCAGGCCGACGGACGGCTGACGGTCACCGTGCCCGAGGGCCGGCTGGAGCGGGTCGTGGTCACCAAGGTGGAGGACGCCCAGCAGGAGCAGGTCCCCGGCGCCATCGCCGCCGACGGGCTCAGCTGGAGCCCCGACCCGGAGCACGGCCGGCTCGCCCTCGCGGCCAAGTACACCGTGGACGCCGTCGCCCTCGACGGGCACAACCGCCGCCAGGCCCGGCACACCACCTTCACCACCTACGTTCCCGAGGAGCGCTTCATCGGCTACTTCAAGCCCGAGAACCGCTCGACCGTCGGCACCGGCATGATCGTCTCCTTCAAGTTCAGCCGCGCCATCGAGCGCCGCGCGGAAGTCGAACGGGCCATCACCGTCACCTCCGACCCCGCCGTGCCGGTCGTCGGCCACTGGTTCGGCAAGGAGCGGCTCGACTTCCGGCCCAAGGCGTACTGGAAGCCCGGCACCCGGGTCACCGTGAAGATGAACCTGCGCGACGTCGAGGGCGCGTCCGGCTCGTACGGCATCCAGGACAAGAGCATCACCTTCACCGTCGGCCGCTCCCAGATCTCCACGGTGGACGCGGCCGCGCACACCATGGAGGTCCGCCGGGACGGCGAGCTGCTGTCGACCGTGCCGATCAGCGCCGGAGCGCCCAAGACCACCACGTACAACGGGAAGATGGTGGTGATGGAGCTCTTCGACGTCACCCGCATGAACGGCCAGACCGTCGGATTCGGCGGCGAGTACGACATCCCCGACGTCCCGCACGCCATGCGGCTCACCTCCTCCGGGACCTTCCTGCACGGGAACTACTGGTCCAGCCCCGACACCTTCGGCACCACCAACGTGAGCCACGGCTGCGTGGGGCTGCGCGACGACAAGGGCGGCGGCTCGGACACCCCCGCCGGCTGGTTCTTCGACCGGACCCTGATCGGGGACGTGGTGGAGGTCGTGAACTCGCAGGACAAGACGGTCGCCGCCGACAACGGGCTGGGCGGCTGGAACATGTCCTGGGCGGACTGGGTCGCGGGCTCCGCGATCGCCTGAGCATCCGGCCCACGGGTACGGGCTCCTGCGCACGGACGGGTGATTCGTGTGACCGGAATGCCGTAGCGGGCGAGTGTCCTCCCGCACGGACGTACGGGGCTCCCCCCAGCCTGTCAGGGCAGCAGACCAGCCCAGGGCGACGGACGGAGCGGCATGGCAGCCAGGACAGCAAGGGTGTGGCCGCTCGGCCTCGCCGCCGCGACGGTGCTCGCCGCGGCGGCGCCGGCCCACTGCGCGGGCACGGACGCGCCTCCTCCCGCGCCCCCGGCCTCCGTACGGCCCGTCGTGCCGTCCGCCGGACCGTCCGCCGAACAGCCCGCCGCACCGCGGCCGGCTCCGCCCGGCAGCGCCGCGGTGGTGCTGCGCACCACGGACCGGGACACCGGGGCGCCCCTGCCCGGCGCCCGGTTCGAGCTGTGGCGGGAGACCAACGACCAGGCCGGGCTCCAGACCGGCGGTGCGGGCGCCGACGAGAAGCACGACGGCGCCGTTTGCGTGAGCGACGCCCGGGGCAGCTGCACCGTGGCGCTGCCGGTCGGCGAGACGTACTACTGGCTGGAGGCCGTCGCCCCCGCCGGCTACGAGCGGCCCGGCGAGGCGGTCACCGCCTTCGACCTGGGCGCGGACGAGGCCGAGGAGGGAATCGTCCTCGACGTCACGAACCGGAGGCGGGGCGCGCAGTACAGCGGCGAGGTGCGGGTCCTGAAGAAGGACTGGAAGACCGAGGGGCCGCTGCACGGCGCGGTGTTCGAACTCTGGAGGGAGACCAACCGCACCGCGGGGCTCCAGATTCGCGGCATCAACGCCGACCACCTGGTCAGGCCCGGCTGCGCCACCGACGCCGACGGCGCCTGCGACTTCGACGGGCTCGCCGACGGCTGGTACTACCTCGTCGAGACGGACGTGCCCGAGGGCTACCTCCTCCCGGAGGAGCCGGTGACCGGGCCGCGGTGGCTGGACGAAGAGACCCCGGACCAGCGGCTCGTGGTCACCCTCTACAACAAGCGCGACAACCGCACGTCGCCGCCGCCGAGCACGGACGAGGACGCGGAGGAGGCCGAGGAGGACGGGGCGGCCGACGGGGCCGTGGACGCGAGCGAGGCCGAGGATGAGGCCGGGGCCGAGGACGGGGCCGAGGACGGGGCCGAGGACGGGGCCGAGGACGCCCGCCGGGCCCGGTCCCCGCTCTCCGCTGCGCCGGAGGAGTGACCCGCCCACCCGGCCGGCGCATCCGCGCGGGCGCCACGCCCGGCCCGCCCGGTTGGCTGGGCCGCGAGGGCCCGGCTCGCGGGCCCGAGGAGGAGCCGACATGACCACACGTCAGGCGACAGGTCCCCTGGCCGGGACGGCCGCCCTCGGCGCCCTGCTCGCCCTGGCGCTCGTGAGCCCGTCCCCCGCGGCGGCTGCCCCGGCTGCCCCGGCGGCCTCGGAGCCGGAGAGCGCGTGCGTGGCGGGCACCGGCCCCTACCAGAGGGAGCTGGAGGACCACCTGGGGCTGGCGGTCGACGGCGTGCAGTCCTCGGCGGACTGCCACGCGGTCCGCGCCTTCCAGCGCAAGCACCGCGTCACCCCCGCGGACGGCTACCCGGGCGTGACCACCTTCCGCACGATGCTCGTCGTGGCCGCTCGCTCGGACCCCAACGCCGCGGGCGACTGCCCCGTCCGCACCCACCGCGTCACCTGCGTGGACATGGACCGGCAGCTGCTCTGGGTCCAGCGCGACGACGACGTCCTCTTCCCGCCCGTGCCCATCCGCACCGGCCGCGACACCCAGGAGACCCGCCGCGGCTGGCACGAGGTGTACTGGCGCAGCAAGGACCACAAGTCCACGCTGTACGACAACGCCCCCATGCCGTACGCCCAGTTCTTCGACGGGGGACAGGCCCTGCACGGCACCCGCGGATTCCTCTACGGCCTCGGCGGTTCCGCCGGCTGCGTCAACCTCGCCGAACCGGACGCGGAACGCCTGTGGAACCTGCTGACCAAGGGTGACGCCGTCTACGTGTGGGGCACCAAGCCCGGCACCGAGGACTGACCCGCCCGACCCGCCCCACCGGCCCCGCCCGACCCGCTCCACCGGCCCCGCCACCGTGCCGGGACCTCTCCGGCACTTGGGACGGAACGGTGACAAGACCGTAGCTCGTCGTGATCCTCCCGTGTGATTCCATGTCGACATGCGCGCGACTGTCCGCGCGCGGGGGACATGGGGAGAACACGAGTGAACCTGCAGCCGATACGCGGGCGCGCCCGCACCGGCCTGCCGGCCCTTCTGCTGGGGGCGGCCCTGCTGTTCACCACCGCCTGCAGCGGCGGTGGCGGCGGAAACGGCAGCGGCAGTGGCGGCGACAACGGTGGGGGTGGCGGCAAGACCGGCACCGAAGCCTCGAAGGCCGTCGTCAGCGTCAAGCCCGACGACGGGGCCAAGGAGGTCGCCACCAGTGGCGTCCTGAAGATCACGAGCGCCGGCGGCAAGCTCGCGACGGTGACCGTCGCCGACACCAAGGGCAATGCGGTCGAGGGCAAGCTCGCCGACGACGGCGCGAGCTGGGAGCCGCTGCGCCACCTGGCCTCGGCCACCGAGTACAAGGTGCACGCGGTCGCCAAGGACGAGGCCGGCCGGGAGTCCGCCAAGGACACCAGCTTCACCACCCTGACCCCGACGAACACCTTCATCGGCCACTACACGCCCGAGGACGGTTCGACGGTCGGCGTGGGGATGCCGGTCTCGATCAACTTCACCCGGGGGATCACCAACCCCGAGGCCGTCGAGAAGGCCATCACCGTGACGGCCGAGCCGGCCGTGCCGGTCGAGGGCCACTGGTTCGGCAACGACCGCCTCGACTTCCGCCCCGAGAACTACTGGGCCGCGGGCACCAAGGTCACCGTGAAGCTCTCCCTCGACGGTGTCGAAGGCCGCCCGGGCGTCTACGGCAAGCAGACCCGTACGGTCACCTTCACCATCGGCCGCTCGCAGGTCTCCACGGTCGACGCGAGCGAGAAGCAGATGCAGGTCGTCCGTGACGGCCAGGTGCTCAAGACCATCCCGATCACCGCGGGCGCCCCGTCGACCACCACGTACAACGGGCAGATGGTCATCAGCGAGAAGTACAAGGTGACGCGCATGAACGGCGCGACCGTCGGCTTCGGCGGCGAGTACGACATCGCCGACGTCCCGCACGCCATGCGCCTGTCGCAGTCGGGCACCTTCGTCCACGGCAACTACTGGGCCTCCTCGGGCACCTTCGGCTCGGCGAACGTCAGCCACGGCTGCGTGGGCCTGCGCGACCAGCGCGGCGGCGGCGACCCGGGCGCCCCGGCGGCCTGGTTCTTCAACGAGTCGCTGATCGGCGACGTGGTCGTCGTGAAGAACTCGAAGGACAAGCAGATCGCCCCGGACAACGGCCTCAACGGCTGGAACATGCCGTGGGCGGAGTGGATCAAGTAGCCGCGTCCCGTACGCCCCGTACGTGATCCGGTGGCCCGGTGCTGTGACCCACAGCACCGGGCCACTTCACGTTAACCGACGCTAACCTGGCCCGTATGACCCTCTCTCTCGAAGTCTCCGAAGGCGTCGGCACCCTCCGTCTGGACCGGCCGCCCATGAACGCCCTGGACATCGCCACCCAGGACCGGCTGCGCGAGCTCGCGGTGGAGGCGACCGACCGGGCCGACGTCCGGGCGGTCATCATCTACGGCGGCGAGAAGGTGTTCGCGGCGGGTGCGGACATCAAGGAGATGCAGACGATGGACCACGCGGCCATGGTCGCCCGGTCCCGCGCGCTCCAGGACGCCTTCACCGCCGTGGCCCGCATCCCCAAGCCGGTCGTCGCGGCCATCACCGGCTATGCGCTCGGCGGCGGTTGCGAGCTCGCTCTGTGCGCCGACTACCGGATCGCCGCCGACAACGCGAAGCTCGGCCAGCCCGAGATCCTGCTCGGCCTGATCCCGGGCGCGGGCGGCACCCAGCGCCTGTCCCGGCTGGTCGGCCCGTCCAAGGCCAAGGACCTGATCTTCACCGGGCGCATGGTCAAGGCCGACGAGGCGCTCACCCTGGGCCTGGTCGACCGCGTGGTGCCCGCCGCCGAGGTGTACGAGCAGGCGCACGCCTGGGCCGCCAAGCTGGCGCAGGGACCGGCGATCGCGCTGCGCGCCGCCAAGGAGTGCGTGGACGCGGGTCTGGAGGCCGACATCGACACCGGCCTCACCATCGAACGCAACTGGTTCGCGGGCCTGTTCGCCACCGAGGACCGCGAGCGCGGCATGCGCAGTTTCGTCGAAGAGGGCCCGGGCAAGGCGAAGTTCGTCTGAGTCCGCCCGCCGGTCCTCCCTGTGGGTGGATTAGCCAGGCCTTAAGGCAGCCTTAAGCAGAAACGGTGATCCACTCACCGTGATCATTCCCCTCCGGTCCGTCACCCCAGGTCAGGGTGCGTAACGAGGCCCCCCGGTTGCCTCCCGCATATGACAGGACACCCCCTTGGATTCGTTGAATCCGGGGGGTGTTTTCCTGTGGAACGGCCCGGAGGGGCAGGTCGGCCGTCCATGATGGGTGCATGGCGGGCCTGGAGGGTGTGGAACAGCCGCGGCAGCGCGGCAGCGCTTCGGCGGTACGGCTCACGGCGGCCGTCGAGGACGAACAGGGGCTCAAGGCGCTGGAGTTGTACGGGAATCCGGCCGAGGCGGAAGTGACGTTGCCGTCCATGCCGGAGTCGGCCAGTACCGCGCGCCGGCTCACCCAGTGCGTGGTGATCCGCCTTTGGGGCCTCTCGCCGCAGATCGCCGAGCACGCCGTCCTGCTGGTGTCCGAACTCGTCGGCAACGCGGTCCGGCACACCGGCGCCCGCTCCTTCGGTTTACGCATGCTGCGGCGGCGCGGCTGGATCCGGGTGGAGGTGCGCGATCCCTCGCGCGGGCTGCCCTGTCTGATGCCGGTCCACGAGCTGGACACCACCGGCCGCGGCCTCTTCCTCGTCGACAAGCTGTCGGACCGCTGGGGCGCGGACCTGCTGCCGCGCGGGAAGATCACCTGGTTCGAGATGCGGGTCGCCGACCGCCAGAACGCCTGAAGCCCCCGGTTCGCCGTGTGGGGCGGTGTGGGGGCTTCATGGGTGCGCCGAGGATCTAAGGGGGTGTGATCCTCGGCGTGGCGACTTCGCTCGGGTCAATGGGAAGTCGTGCTTCCGACTATGGCAGACGAGGGTCCAATCGCCAAAAGTGCCTACTCGGACATAAGTGTGCAAATAATAAGACTTTCTAGCTAAATCCTAGGTGAGGTGAGCCACTCGCCTCGTAATCCATGAGTAACCATCGGCTGCTCTGAGTAAATCGTTGATCACATAGCGAGTGGATCGCCCGGTCGGCCCCTTCCGGTAGACGTCCCGAATTGGGTCAATCATTACCTTCCGGGTCATCCGCCCCTTAAATGGGCAGGTGCTCTCACTTCCAGGCCGCCGCGCGGCCCTGCGTTCGGCCGTGCGCGCGGCCGGTCTCGGGGTGGCCGGCGCCGCGGCGGCCGGTCTCACCGCCGCCTGCGGACCGGGCCGCCCCGCCGCCCCGCCCGCCGCCCGGCCCTCGGCCTCGCCCTCCGCCCCGCCTCCGGGCCCGGCCCGGCCAGCCCGGCCGTCTCGGGCCGCCGCGGCCGTCCCGCGCCGGTTCGCCGGGCAGCCCGTCGAGATCGGCCACGGCCCGCGCGACCGCCCCGAGGTCGCCCTCACCTTCCACGGCAACGGGGAGCCCGCCATCGCCCGGGCGGTGCTGGCCGAGGCCGAAAGGGGGGGCGCGCGGGTGACCGTACTGGCGATCGGGGCCTGGCTCGACGCCCACCCGGACATGGCCCGCCGGATCCTCGACGGCGGTCACGAGCTCGGCAACCACACCCAGCGCCACCTCGCGATCAACGGCATGCCCGAGGCGGAGGCCTACGCCGAGATCACCGGCTGCGCCCAGCGGCTCAAGCGGCTCACCGGCTCCATCGGCACCTGGTTCCGCCCGTCCCAGACGCAGTACGCCACCCCGCTCGTGCGCGAGCTCGCCCAGCGGGCGGGTTATCCCCACGTCCTGTCCTACGACGTGGACTCCCTCGACTTCACCTCGCCCGGCGCCGCGGCCGTCATCCGCACCGTCACCGGGACGATCCGACCCGGATCGGTGGTGAGCCTGCACTTCGGCTACGCGGACACGGTCGACGCGATGCCTCCCCTCCTCGAAGAACTCGCGCGCCGCAAGCTGCGCGCGGTGACCACCACGGAGCTGCTGACCACATGACGACCATCCGCCTTCCCCGGAAGGCCACCGTGCTGCTGGCCGGTCTGGTCCTCGCCGCCCTGGCCGGCTGCGGATCAGCCGACAAGGGGCCTGCCGAGGCGCTCGGCTCCAAGGGCCCGGCCGAGCCGGTCAAGGCCGTGCCGCCCGCCCCGCCCGGCCTGCCCGGCATGCCGCCGCTCCTCGATCCGAACGACGTCTACGCGGCGGACCGGCCGGGCAAGCTCTCCCCGGTGGTCAAGGACTTCCCCTCCCGCGTCTACGTGCCGAACACCGCCTCCAACACGGTGTCCGTCATCGACCCGGCGACCTACCAGGTCATCGACACCATCCCGGTCGGCATCCAGCCCCAGCACGTGGTCCCGTCCTGGGACCTGAAGACCCTGTGGGTCAACAACAACCGCGGCCACACGCTCACCCCGATCAACCCGGCCACCGGCGAGGCCGGAAAGCCCGTCGAGGTGCACGACCCGTACAACCTGTACTTCACGCCGAACGGCAAGTACGCCATCGTCATGGCCTCGATGGACAAGGAGCTGGTCTTCCGCGATCCGCACACGATGGACCGCGTGAAGACCGTCCCCGTGACCTGCTTCGGCGTCAACCACGCGGACTTCTCCGCCGACGGACGCTACTTCATCGTGAGTTGCGAGTTCTCCGGCGAACTCCTCAAGGTCGACACGGAGAAGATGGAGGTCATCGGCCAGCAGAAACTGCCGTTCGAGGGCGCGATGCCGCAGGACGTCAAGGTCTCCCCGGACGGAAAGACCTTCTACGTCGCGGACATGATGGCCGACGGCATGTGGGTGCTCAGCGGGGACACCTTCGAGACGCCCAAGCTGCTGCCCACGGGCAAGGGCTGCCACGGCCTGTACGTGAGCCGCGATTCCAAGGAGATGTACGTCTCCAACCGGGGCGAAGGGACCATCTCGGTCTACAACTTCCCGCAGAACAAGCTCACCAAGAAGTGGACGCTCCCCGACGGCGGCAGCCCCGACATGGGCGGGGTCTCGGCCGACGGCAAGGTGCTGTGGCTGTCGGGCCGCTACAACTCCGAGGTCTACGCGATCGACACGGTGACCGGCAAGCAGCTCGCCCGGATCCCGGTGGGCGGAGGCCCGCACGGGCTCGCCGTGTACCCGCAGCCCGGCCGCTACTCGCTCGGCCACACCGGAATCTTCCGGTAGCCCGCCCGGGCTCCGGCTCCGGCCCTGCCTCGGCTCGCCCCCGGCCCCGGCTGTTCCGTACCGCCGGACGAGGCAGTGCCCCGGGAGCTCGCACAGCTCCCGGGACACCGCCGCCGGCCCGTCCGGCTCCGGGCTACCAGGCGACCGGAAGACGCTCCGGCAGCCGCTTGATGAAGCCCGTACGCCAGACGAGGTTCTCGGCGGGCACCGCGAGCCGCAGCCCGGGCAGCCGGTCGACCAGCACCTCCAGCGCGATCTCGGCGTGCGCCCGGCCCAGCGCGGACGCCGGGCAGAAGTGCCGGCCGGCGCCGAACGCGAGGTGGGCGTTGGGGCTCTCGCGCTCCAAGTCCAGCTCGTCCGGGTTCTCGAAGGCCTCCGGGTCAAAGTTGGCCCCCTCCAGCAGGACGAGCACGAGCTCGCCCTCCTTCACCAGGACGTCGCCGACCTGGACGTCCGCCAGGGCGATGCGCGGCAGCCCGTCGCCGACGGACAGGTTCCAGCGCAGCAGCTCGTCGACGGCCTTGCCCATGCGCTCCGGGTGCCGGCGCAGGTACCCGACGAGCTCGGGCCGCTGCAGCAGCGCCAGGACGGCGAGGGTCAGGAAGGCCGAGGTGGAGACGGCGCCCGCGCCGAAGAGCGAGACGGCGACCGTCGCGAACATGTCGTCGGTCAGGTGCGCCGACTCCGGATCGGCCTCCTTCAGCCCGGCGAACTTCCCGAGGAGCCCCGTACGCTCCTCGGGAGTCAGCGCGAGCTGGACGCCGAGCTGGCCGGCGAAATAGCCCACGTCCTTGTACCAGTTGAGGGCCGAGTCCGCGAACGGCTCGCGTGCGGTCATGAACGCGACGTCCAGACCCGACATCAGCCGGCGCCAGTCCTCGAAGGGCACCCCGAGCACCTGGCAGTGCAGCGCCGCGGAGAAGGGGTCGGCGAACCCCGCCCGGAGGTCGGCCGGGCCGCCCTCGGCCACGATCCGGTCGATGAGCTCGCCGGCCTTGGCGCGCAGCTGGTCCTGGAGCCCCTTCTGGCGCGGGTTGAGCGCCTTCATCACGGCGTTGCGCAGGCCGGCGCTGTTGATGTTGCCCATGTTGTTGACGACCTCGGGCGGGATCGTCAGCGCGTACTGGCGGGGGACACCGGCGTTCGCGGTGTCCTTGAGGCTGAAGCGCTCGTCCTCCAGCACCTGCTTGGCCAGCGCGTAGCTGCTCACCAGCCAGGCCGGGTCCCCGGTCAGGGTGCGGACCCGGGCGACCGGAGCCTTCTCGCGCAGCCAGGTGCACTCCTCCGGGAGCACGTCACCGCGCCGCGAGAGCGGGAAGTCGAGGAGCGGCCGCTCCCCGGTCTCCCGGCCCTCAAGCTGCTCGACGCTCATCGACGATCCTTTCGGTCTGTGCGTGGTTCGCGGTGCTGTGCGGCGCCTTGGCCGCGGCGGTCTCGGGCCGTACGACGGCGTACGCCTGGTTGCGGGTCGCGCGCAGTCCCCCACCGCGCGCGAAGAGCACGTCCGTCAGCGGCATCTTGACGTGGTAGGCCGCCACCGAGGACGGCACGTCGAGAATGCTCGGGGTGTCCACGAAGAACGGCAGCTCGGCCGCCATGTAATCGAAACAGACCTGCAACTGCTCGTCTGTGATCGATTCACCTTCCGGCAACTTGGAGCCGACAAAGTGCATGGCCATCTTCTCGCAGCCCTTGCGGAATTCGTCATCGGTTTCCAGGAAATGCAGGACGCGCCGGTGCAGCAGTTGGTAGACGGGATTCGACTGGAACTCGGAAAGTGCTCTCACGCGGATATCGGCCTGTGGAGGTCCTGACTCCTCCACGCCCTTGAGAATCCGCCGCCGGACCGCCTTGATTTCCTTCGTGGCGCGCCTCTCCGCGTGCTCCCGGGTGTAGCCGAAGGCGGCGAACATCCGGTCGACGTGGAGGTCTGCGTAGACGAAGTCGACTTGGGCGAAGCGGGTCGTGGCCCACTGGGCGAGACTCGTGATGCGCTCGGAGGTGAAGTAGCTGTTTCCGGGACTCACTCCGATGAGCACATGGTCGCCGTCTTCCCAGATATGGCGGCAGGTGCGGGTGAAGGGCAGAACTTCGAATGATGCGTCAGCTGTGATCGTCACCTGTGTGATCGCCCTTGTTGCCGCTTGTCCCTGGGAGCCCTGCGCTCCTGGTGTGGCGGCAATGCCGTTACGTTATGCGGTGGCCCCGGAGCGTGACAAGTGGGGGCCGGATTTGTTGGCTGGAATTATCGCTTCCGTATTGCGGAAGGGCAATGCAATTTCTATCTGCCGCTCGAACGGGACCCGAGGCGGGGGCGGGCGCGCGAGGCCGCTACCCTGAGCCGGTCAACAAGCACCAAGAAGGGGTGGACCCAGTGGCGGACATCGAGAGCGCACGGACCACGTTCGACAAGTTCGACGTGAACGGTGACGGCTTCGTCACGGCCGACGAGTTCAAGGCGGCCATGGCGGCCATGGGCGACCCGTTCGTCACCGGCCCGGTCGCGGACGCCGTGATCGCCGCCAAGGACGCGAACGCCGACGGCCTGCTGAGCTTCGACGAGTTCTGGGCCTCCCTGAACAAGTAGTCCGAGCAGCCCCTCCGCGCCCGCCCCGGCCCGTCGGCCGGGGCCGGCGCGTGTGTCAGGCCTGCGGTCCGGACATGTCCTCGACCTCGGCGAGGGCCTCCTCCAGCCAGTGCAGCCAGAACGTCTCCAGGGCGATCCCGCCGTGCAGGACGAGCCGGCGCAGCCGGTCCTCCACGGCGTCCCGCCCCGGCGGGAAGTCCTTCTCCTCGATGGCCTCGTACTGCGCCAGCTGGCGCTGGTGCAGGTCCAGATGGCGCCGGAGCTCAGGGCCGAGCCCCTGCGGCCCCACGACGCCCGCCGCACGGATCCGCAGCAGCAGCGGGTCGCGCATCGGCTTCGGGTCCTGGCTCTCGCCGACCCACCGGGCCAGCTCGGCGCTGCCGTCGGGCAGCACCTCGTACTCCTTCTTCTGCCCCCGCACGGGCACCTCGCTGGGCAGCTCCCGGATCAGCCCGGCCTGCTCCAGCCGTCCGAGCTCGCGGTAGATCTGCTGGTGCGTGGCCGACCAGAAGTAGCCGATCGACTTGTCGAACCGCCGGGTCAGCTCCAGCCCGGACGAGGGCTTCTCGAGCAGGGCGGTGAGGATGGCGTGGGGCAGGGACATGGCGCCATCCTAGGTTTGCGGCGGCCGTCCCCGTACGGGCGCCGTCCGCTGGCGCCCCCGACCCGCCCTGCCCAGGCTGGGGACGTGGCTGCCGACTACGATCCCGCGAACGGTACGGACCCCGCGAGCCCCGCGGACTACGCCGACCTCACCGCCGTCTACGTGAACTGCACGCTCAAGCGCTCGCCCGAGACCAGCAACACCGACGGCCTGATCGACAGGAGCCGCGCGGTCATGCAAGCGGCCGGCGCCCGGACCTCGGTGATCCGCGCCGTCGACCACGACATCGCGACCGGCGTCTGGCCGGACATGACCGAGCACGGCTGGGAGAGCGACCAGTGGCCGGTCCTCTACAGCCAGATCATGGACGCCGACATCCTCGTGCTGTGCGGCCCCATTTGGCTGGGCGACAACAGCTCCGTGATGAAGCAGGTGATCGAGCGGCTCTACGCCTGCTCCTCCCTGCTGAACGAGCACGGCCAGTACGCCTATTACGGCCGGGTCGGCGGCGCGCTGATCACCGGCAACGAGGACGGCGTCAAGCACTGCGCCATGAACATCCTCTACAGCCTCCAGCACCTCGGCTACGCGATCCCGCCGCAGGCCGACGCGGGCTGGATCGGCGAGGCCGGGCCCGGCCCCTCCTACCTGGACCCCGGCTCGGGCGGCCCCGAGAACGACTTCACCAACCGGAACACCACCTTCATGTCCTGGAACCTGATGCACCTGGCCGCCCTGCTCAAGCGCTCGGGCGGCATCCCGGCGCACGGCAACCAGCGCTCGCTGTGGGACGCGGGCTGCCGCTTCGACTTCCCCAACCCCGAGCACCGGTGAGCCGTGCCGCGGCAGCGCGCCGAACGGTTGGCCGCACAGCGATGAGTTTCGTCCGCCCGGGCGGTCTCATCCCTGTCGACAAGGCTGGAGGAAGCCGTGGATCAACTGCTGAGAGTTCAGAACTTCAACGTCTCGCGCGACGGGTTCGGCGCCGGTGAGCACCAGAGCCTGGAGCGGCCGTTCGGCGACGCGGATCCAGGGAAGATGTTCGCGTGGGCCGGAGCCACGGCGAGCTGGCCCAACCGCACCGACCCCGGAGGGAGCCGGGGCCTCGACGACTACTTGACCCGGGACTTCGCGCACAACATCGGTGCCGAGATCATGGGCCGCAACAAGTTCGGGCCCCAGCGCGGCCCCTGGCGCGACCACGACTGGCGCGGCTGGTGGGGGGAGGAGCCCCCGTTCCACACCCCGGTGTTCGTCATGACCCACCACGAGCGTCCTTCGTTCACCCTCTCCGACACCACCTTCCACTTCGTCGACGCCGACCCGGCCACGGTCCTCGGCATGGCGCGGGAAGCGGCGCAGGGCAGGGACGTCCGGCTCGGCGGCGGGGCCACCACCATCCGGGAGTTCCTCGACGCCGACCTCGTCGACACCCTGCACGTGGCGGTCTCGCCGGTGGAGATCGGCTCCGGGGCACGGCTCTGGGAGTCCCCCGACGAGCTGCTCGACCGGTTCCACCTCGATGTCGTGCCCAGCCCGAGCGGCGTGACGCACCACCTGTTCTGGCGGCGCTGACCGGACGCCCTGGCCGGGCAGAGGTGTGCTCAGGACTGGTTCGGCAACGGCGATCCGAGCGCGATGCGGATCCGTCCGGCGGGCCGACGCGGGGGCCCGGGGCGCGTGCGACGCCCCGGGCCCGTCGGTCGGGTGTGGTTCAGTGCGCGATGTCCACGACGAACCGCTCCGGCGAGTGCAGGGTGTAGGCGCGGTAGTACGGCAGGGTGTCGAAGGCGGCGCCGAAGGTCACGTACCCCTCGTAGTCGCCGGTCAGGGCCATGCCCTTGAGCTTGCTGAGGTAGATCTTCTGCAGCTTGGGCCCCTTGTAGACGCTCTCACCCGCGTCGTTGTGCGCGGCGGCGGGGTTGAGGCGGATCTCCAGGAAGTGCTTCCCGGCCAGCGGCACGGGCTTCCCGGACCCGTCGTAGATCAGCTGCGATACGGGAGTGACGGTCACCGTGGGGACGTACCCCTGCAGGTCGATGACGATCCGGTCGAACGTGGCGTGCCCGCCCCAGCGGGCATTGACCACGAGCGGGGTCTGAGTCTGGGGCTGGGTCTGGGCGGCGGCGGTGTGGGTGGAGGCCGAGGCAGGCGCGGCGAACGAAAGGCAGGCGGCGAGCAGAACACCGGTTGCCAGGGCCACGAACTGCCGGAGACGCGGGTGGATCATGACGTCCCCTCGATTCTCGAGAGTGGGGACTGGTGGCACAGCCTAGGACGCCACGGGGGATCGCGCAGTTCCGGCCGATTTCCGGCCGGTTTCCGGGCAGCCCGGCGGGGGACGCCCGAGGGGCCCGGCGCGGGAACGGCGGAGGGGCCCGGCGGATGTGCCGGGCCCCTCCGTGTCACGCCGGCCGCGTCAGCACTCGATGACGTTGACCGCGAGGCCGCCGCGGGCGGTCTCCTTGTACTTGACCTTCATGTCGGCGCCGGTCTCCTTCATGGTCTTGATGACCTTGTCGAGGGAGACCTTGTGGCTGCCGTCGCCGCGCATCGCCATCCTGGCGGCGGTGACGGCCTTGACCGCGGCCATGCCGTTGCGCTCGATGCAGGGGATCTGCACCAGGCCGCCGACCGGGTCGCAGGTCAGGCCGAGGTTGTGCTCCATGCCGATCTCGGCCGCGTTCTCGACCTGCTCCGGGGTGCCGCCGAGGACCTCGGCGAGTGCGCCGGCCGCCATCGAGCAGGCGGAGCCCACCTCGCCCTGGCAGCCGACCTCGGCGCCGGAGATCGAGGCGTTCTCCTTGAACAGCATGCCGATCGCGCCTGCCGCGAGGAGGAAGCGGACCACGCCGTCCTCGTCCGCGCCCGGCACGAAGTTCATGTAGTAGTGGAGCACCGCAGGGAGGACGCCCGCGGCGCCGTTGGTCGGGGCCGTCACGACGCGGCCGCCCGCCGCGTTCTCCTCGTTGACCGCCATCGCGTAGATCGTCGCCCACTCGCTGCGGTGCAGCAGCGGGTCGCCCTCGGTGCGCAGCTGGCGCGCCGTGGAGGCGGCCCGGCGCTTGACCCGCAGGCCGCCCGGGAGGATGCCCTCGCGGGACATGCCGCGCGCGACGCAGGTCTGCATGACGCGCCAGATCTCCAGGAGGCCCTCGCGGATCTCGTCCTCGGTGCGCCAGGCCTTCTCGTTCTCCAGCATCAGCGAGGAGATCGACAGGCCGGTCTCGTTCGCGAGGCGCAGCATCTCGTCGCCGGAGCGGAAGGGGTACTTCAGCACCGTGTCGTCGAGCTTGATCCGGTCCTCGCCGACCGCGTCCTCGTCCACGACGAAACCGCCGCCGACCGAGTAGTAGGTCTTCTCCAGCAGCGGGGTGCCCGCGGCGTCGTACGCGAAGAGCGTCATGCCGTTCGCGTGGTAGGGCAGGGAGCGCCGGCGGTGGAGGATCAGCTGGTTCGGCTCGTCGAAGGCGATCTCGTGGACATCGCCTATCTCCGCGCCCAGCAGCCGCAGGCGGCCGCTCTTGCGGATGCGCTCCACCTCGTCGTCCGCCGTCTCCACGTTGACCGTGCGGGGGGAGTGGCCTTCCAGGCCCAGCAGCACCGCCTTGGGGGTGCCGTGCCCGTGGCCGGTCGCGCCGAGGGAGCCGAAGAGCTCGGCCCGGACGGAGGCGGTCTGGGCCAGCACGCCGTCCTTCTTGAGCCGCGTCACGAACATGCGGGCCGCGCGCATCGGGCCGACCGTGTGGGAGGAGGACGGGCCGATGCCGATGGAGAAGAGATCGAACACGGAGATGGCCACGGTGGCGGACTCCCTTGTCTGCTCGTGGGGTGGGAGGGGGGCAGGAGAGGTGGATTGATCGGGTTTTGTCCGACAGACGAGCTTAACGCGGTGAGGTGAACGTTCTGTCTGCCGCACGAAGTGGGAAGGATGACGCGGCCGGGTCCGGGGGGTGCCGGCGCCGTGATCAGGGCGGCGGCCGGGACGGTCGGCCGGGACGGCCGCGGCCGGGGTCGTCCCGCTGTGGGCGACGGTGACCAGCAGCGGAACGGATGAGGCGGAGGACCCGGGTCCATCCACAGGGCCGGGTGTTCCTGGTGCGTGGTGCGTGGTGCGTGGTGCGTGGTGCGTGGTGCGGAGAAGGAGAAGGGCCCGGCCCTGTGGATGACACGGCCGGGCCCTTCCAAGCCGTTGCCTAGAGCGACGGGTACAGCGGGAACTTCGCGGCGAGCGCAGAGACGCGCGCCTTCAGGCCCTCGCTGTCGTACGCGGGCTTCAGCGCGGCCGCGATGATCTCGGCGACCTCGGTGAATTCCTCGGCGCCGAAACCGCGCGTGGCCAGGGCCGGCGTACCGATCCGCAGACCCGAGGTGACCATCGGCGGCCGCGGGTCGTTCGGGATGGCGTTGCGGTTGACCGTGATGCCGACCTCGTGCAGGCGGTCCTCGGCCTGCTGGCCGTCCAGCTCGGAGTTGCGCAGGTCGACCAGGACCAGGTGCACGTCGGTGCCGCCCGACAGGACGGACACGCCGACCTCGGTGACGTCCGGCTGCACCAGGCGCTCGGCGATGATCTTCGCGCCCTCCAGGGTGCGCACCTGGCGCTCCTTGAAGTCCTCCGAGGCCGCGATCTTGAAGGAGACGGCCTTGGCCGCGATCACGTGCTCCAGCGGGCCGCCCTGCTGACCCGGGAAGACCGCGGAGTTGATCTTCTTGGCCAGCTCCTGCGTCGACAGGATGACACCGCCGCGCGGACCGCCGAGGGTCTTGTGCGTGGTGGTGGTGACGACGTGGGCGTGCGGCACCGGGTTCGGGTGCAGACCCGCGGCGACCAGGCCGGCGAAGTGCGCCATGTCGACCATCAGGTACGCGCCGACCTCGTCCGCGATCCGGCGGAAGGCGGCGAAGTCCAGCTGGCGCGGGTAGGCGGACCAGCCGGCGACGATCAGCTGCGGCTTGGACTCCTTGGCGAGGCGCTCGACCTCGGCCATGTCCACCTGTCCGGTCTCGTCGACGTGGTACGGGACCACGTTGTAGAGCTTGCCGGAGAAGTTGATCTTCATGCCGTGGGTCAGGTGACCACCGTGGGCCAGGCTCAGGCCCATGATCGTGTCGCCCGGCTTGAGCAGCGCGAACATCGCGGCGGCGTTCGCCTGCGCACCCGAGTGCGGCTGGACGTTCGCGGCCTCGGCGCCGAACAGCGCCTTGATGCGGTCGATCGCGATCTGCTCGACCACGTCGACGTGCTCGCAGCCACCGTAGTAACGGCGGCCCGGGTAGCCCTCGGCGTACTTGTTGGTCAGGACCGAACCCTGGGCCTCCATGACGGCGATCGGAGCGAAGTTCTCCGACGCGATCATTTCCAGGGTGGACTGCTGGCGCACGAGTTCGGCGTCGACGGCGGCGGCGACGTCCGGGTCGAGCTCGTGGAGAGGGGTGTTCAGTACAGACATCAGGGTCCCCTGGGGTCAGTTACCGGCGGTGAGCTTGGTGTACTCCTCGAAGGAGAGCGTGTCCTTCGGCTCCTCCGAGAGACGCACCTTGAAGAGCCAGCCACCCTCGAACGGGGCGGTGTTCACGAGCGCCGGGTCCTCCACGACGTCCTGGTTGGCCTCGACGATCTCGCCGGAGACGGGGGAGTACAGGTCGCTGACCGACTTCGTCGACTCCAGCTCGCCACAGGTCTCGCCCTCGGTCACGGTCTCGCCGGCCTCGGGGAGCTGGGCGTAGACGACGTCACCGAGCGCGTTGGCCGCGAACTCCGTGATGCCGACCGTCGCGACGCCGTCCACGGCGTCCGACAGCCACTCGTGCTCCTTGGTGTAACGCAGCTTCTCGGGGTTGCTCATGACCTGATTCTCCTGGATGCGGGGGAGTGGATACGAACTGTGGTCTTGGGTACTGAGACGGCGCCGTACGGGTACCCGTACGGCTGACGCGGTGAGTGGAACTACTTCTGCCGCTTGTAGAACGGCAGCGCCACGACCTCGTACGGCTCATGCGTACCGCGAATGTCGACGCCGACGCCGGAGGTGCCGGGCGCGGCGTGCGCCGCGTCCACGTACGCCATCGCCAGCGGCTTGCCCAGCGTCGGGGAGGGGGCGCCCGAGGTGACCTCGCCGATCACCTTGCCGTCGGCGACGACCGGGAAGCCGGCGCGCGGGACGCGGCGGCCCTCGGCGATCAGACCGACCAGCTTGCGCGGCGGGTTCGTGGCGGCGCGCTCGGCGGCGGACTCCAGTGCGGCGCGGCCGACGAAGTCCCCCTCCTTCTCGAACTTCACGACCCGGCCCAGCCCCGCGTCGAAGGGGGTCAGGGAGGTGGTCAGCTCGTGCCCGTACAGCGGCATGCCCGCTTCCAGGCGCAGGGTGTCGCGGCAGGACAGGCCGGCCGGGACCAGGCCGACGCCCTCGCCCGCCTTGGTCAGCGCCTGCCACAGCTCCACGGCGTGTTCGGGGGCGACGAACAGCTCGAAGCCGTCCTCGCCGGTGTAGCCCGTACGCGCGATCAGCGCGGGCACGCCCGCGACGGTGCCCGGCAGGCCGGCGTAGTACTTGAGGCCGTCCAGGTCGGCGTCGGTGAGGGACGCCAGGATGCCGGGGGACTCCGGGCCCTGCACCGCGAGCAGCGCGTACGCGTCGCGGTCGTCGCGGACCTCGGTGTCGAAGCCGGCGGCACGCTCGGTCAGGGCGTCGAGGACGACCTGGGCGTTGGAGGCGTTGGCGACGACCATGTACTCGGTCTCGCCGAGGCGGTAGACGATCAGGTCGTCGACGATCCCGCCGTCCTCCTGACAGATGTGGGTGTAGCGGGCGCGGCCGACTCCGACGGTGGAGATGTTGCCGACCAGCGCGTAGTCCAGGGCCTTGACGGCCTCGGGGCCGGTCAGGGTGATCTCGCCCATGTGGGACAGGTCGAAGAGACCGGCCCTGGTGCGTACGGCGTTGTGCTCGTCGCGCTCGCTCGCGTACCGCAGCGGCATGTCCCAGCCCGCGAAGTCGGTCATGGTCGCACCGAGCGAGCGGTGCAGCGCATCGAGGGCGGTCAGACGGGGGGCAGTGCTCATGGGTGTGGCTCCCGGGTCCCAGGGCATCGACATGACATGACGAGGACGTTCCTCCCCATCTGTCATCGGAACCTGAGAGGTTCGCCGAGAGTTCCGCCGATCGTCCGATCGCCGGTATCCCCGGTTTGCACCTTGGGTGGAGCTGTCGCGCAGCTCGCTTTTCAGATCTGCCTCATCCACGCGGTACGGGGCCTGAGAGATTCAAGGGAGGTTCTTGCTCCTTCGGCGCCCGCGCACGGCCTTGCGGCGTGCCGGGACTCTCCCGCGCGGATTCAAGCGGCCGGTATGCAGTTGGTCCAGATGGCGCACATCATTGCACGCCATGTCCGTGATCGGGCGTGGGGGTCCGAAAGTTCGTACGGCCCTCCGAAGGGTCGGACCGGAACCGGGCCTGCCGGATTACCGTCTCTTTACACTCAGTGGGCAAGGGTCCTTCGGACCCGATTCGGGGGAGGCGAACACTGTGCGGAGATTCGGAGTGGTGACGACGACGGGAACCGTGGACGCGGTGCCGGCCCAGCGCGGCGCGCGCCGGCGCAAGGGTGCGGCTGACGCGGGCCTCGGCCCCGTACGCGACCTGCGCGGACCGGCGGTGTGCGGCCCGCAGGGGCTCGGCTTCGCGGAGGGCGACATCGTCGTGGTGTCCGGCCTGCCCGGCGGCGGCAAGAGCACGCTGATCAAGCGCGCGGCGCCCGAGGGCGGGGCCGTCGACTCCCAGGACACCCGCGAGTGCTGGGAGCGCCGGATGCCGGGGGCGCTGCCGTACGCGGTGTACCGGCCGCTGGTGCGCGCCGCGCACTACTGGGGGCTGTGGCGGCTGCTGCGCTCCGGGGCCTCCGTGGTCGTGCACGACTGCGGCACCCAGACCTGGGTGCGAAGCATGCTCGCGGTGGCCGCGCGGAGGCGGGGCCGCGCGCTGCACCTGCTGCTCCTGGACAGCAGTCCCGAGGAGGCCCTGTCCGGCCAGGCCGCGCGGGGGCGCCGGGTGTCGGCGTACGCCTTCGCCCGCCACCGGCACGCCGTGGGCCGTCTGCTGCGCAACGCCGAGGCGGGGCGTCCGCCCGCGGGCTGCGCCTCGGCGACCCTCCTGGACCGCCGCTCGGCTGCCGCCGTGACCCGCATCGGCTTCCACGACTGACTGCCACCGGCCTGACCGGGGCCCGCCGGGTGCGGCGCCGTTGCCGGGGGCGCTGCCCCCGGACCCCCGCTCCTCAAACGCCGGAGGGGCTGAAATTGCCCGCGCGCCCTTCCAGGCATGGGCCGGCCCACTCCAGCCCCGCCGGCGATTGAGGCGCGGGTCCGGGGCGGAGCCCCGGCAGTGGCGGCGCGCCCGGCGGGTCACATCCAGCCCCGCCGGCGATTGAGGCGCGGGTTCCGGGTGGAGCCCCGGCAGCGGCGGCGCGGCGGGGCCGGTAACCTGCGGGGCGACACGCGCGGGATCACACAGAGGCAGGGCAGATGCAGGGCAGCGGCTGGCCGGAGAACGAGCTGGAGCAGGTGCTGGGGGCGGCGCTCGGGCAGCCGGACGCCGGGGCCCGGATCCTGGAGGTGCTCGGGCGCAGCCAGGTGTGGGTGCCCCTGCCCGGCGGTGGCGGCCCCGCGTCGCCCGGCCTCGACCTGCCCACGATGGACATCGGCGGGGCGGCGTACGTCCCCGTCTACAGCTCCGAGGACCAGTTCCTCGCCTGCGTCGGCCCCGGCATGGACTTCGCGGTGGCTCCCGCCGTCCAGTTCGCCCGCGGCCTGCCCCCGCAGCTCGGCATCGCGCTCAATCCCGAGGGCGCCGTCGGCGTCCCGCTCCCCCCGCCCGCCGTGGCGGAGCTCTGCCGCACCGGCCGGACCCCGCTCGACGGCACCTCCACCGGCGGCCGCGTCCGGCTCTACGAGCCCGACTGGCAGGAAGACCCGGTGGACTTCCTGGCCGCCGCCGCCGAGGAGTTCCGCGCCACCGGCGTGGTCGCCGCCGCGCACCGCTGCCTCGCCAGCATCGAGGGCGGGGCGCCGGAGCTCTTCATCGGTGTCCGCCTGCTGGGATGGGAACCCGAGATGCAGGGCGCCCCGATGGACGCCCTCGGGCGGGCCCTGACGCGTGTTCCGCCGCCGTGGCCCGTGCAGTTGATCCTCCTGGACGCCGCCCAGGACCCGGTCACGGACTGGATTCGTGAGCGCGTACGCCCCTTCTACCTCCCGTAGCGCCGCTTAAGCTGTTCACGCGTTGACGACGGGCGGAAGAAGAGACGAAGAGGGGTACCGGGTGAGTGCGTCAGGCACGGCCGCGGCCGGGCAGGTCGAGCACATGATGCGCCAGGTGACTCCCGGGCGCTACGAGAGCTACGAGTCGCTCCTGCATGCCCTCTCAGAGGGCCGGCTGTGGATGCTGCTCTGGCAGGGACAACCGGGCTCCCCGGACGCACAGTACGGCGGCATGGAGGTCGAGGGCCTCGGATACGCGCCCTGCGTCACCTCCCCGCAGGAGCTGGCCGCCAGCGGCTGGAACCGGGGCTACGAGGTGGTCACCGGGCGGGACATCGCCCGCGCCCTGTACCCGGACCGCTGGGGCCTGTGGCTCAACCCGCACGCCCAGGGCGGCGGCCTCGGCGTCCCCTGGGCCGACCTGCGCCGGATCGCCACCGGCCTGGACCGGATGCCGGCCGGCCCGCTGCGGCTCTCCGAGCCCGCCATCGAGCTGCCGCAGTTCTACGGACTGCTGACCCAGCACGCGCACCGCACCCCCGCCGTCCGGTCGCTGCGCCGTGCGTGGGTGCAGCCGGCGCTCGGATCCCCGTACCTCGCGGTGGGGATCGACCTGTACGACGCCTCCGCGCCCGCGCTGGAATCCGTACGGGAGATGATGCGCCAGTCGGTCGGGGTGGTCCCCGAGGGCGTGCCGGTGTGCACGGTCGCGCTGGCGGACGAGCACGACCCGGTGGCGATGTGGCTGCGGGCGCAGACCCGCCCCTTCTACGACCGCGAGGGCCAGGCCCCGACGTACTGAGGACGCGGGCGGCGTCTCACCCCGCCCGTGCCCCTGTCCATCCCTCTCCATCACGCTCCCGGCCGTTCCACCCCTGTCCGCATCGCGAGACGCCCGTCCCGAGGCCGCACCGGAGATCCTCCGGTGCGGCCTGCGTCGTATGCGCTGAAAACCGGCCAAAATCCCGGTGTCCCGGGGCGGTTGGCCGCGATGTCCGGTCCGTGTGCATCAGGCCCCGTTGTTCCGCTGAGCCGGGCGACGAGTCCGGATACCGGGAGGTTCGGCCGCAGATTACGGTTGCGCATCCATTCCCCGGCAGGTCTGGCGGGTGATCGAGAACGCGATAAAGACTCCCCCCAACCGAAGGCCGGGCCATCCGGGCCCTGCATAAGGAACAGCCCGTCAGGCTGACTTCAGGCTCGCCGTTCCACCCACGCCGACGCAGCCGCCGGCACCCACGCCAACAGTGCCACCGATGTGAACCAAGCCGCTACGGCGGCGGCCAGGGCCGGCCACCGTCGGCCGAGAGGGGTCCCCACCACGATGACGGCTTCACCCACAGCGCCCAGTGAGCCGGTGCTCCCGCAGACCGACGGGATATCCGTCGGGGCGACGCAGAAGCGGATCGAGGGGCGTTCGCTCGGTCAGATCGCGTGGATCAGACTCAAGCGGGACAAGGTGGCGATGGCCGGCGGCACGGTCGTGCTGCTGCTGGTGGTCCTCGCGATGCTCTCGCAGCCGATCCAGTGGATGTTCGGCCTGGACCCGGACGCGCTGAACCAGGACCTCATCGACCCCTCCCTGGCCACCCCCATCGGCTCCTTCGGCGGCATCAGCTGGGAGCATCCCCTCGGCGTGGAGCCGAAGTTCGGCCGCGACATCGCCACCCGCATCCTGGAAGGCTCCTGGGTCTCCCTGCTGGTCGCCTTCGGCTCGACCGTCGTCTCGGTGTTCATCGGCTCCGTGCTGGGCGTCATCGCCGGGTACTACGGCGGCTGGGCCGACACGGTGATCAGCCGCATGATGGACACCTTCCTGGCCTTCCCGCTGCTGCTCTTCGCGATCTCCATCTCCGCCGCCCTCCAGGGCGGGGCCTTCGGCCTCGACGGGCTGCCGCTGCACATCAGCGTGCTGATCTTCGTGATCGGCTTCTTCAGCTGGCCCTACATCGGACGCATCGTGCGCGGCCAGACCCTCTCGCTGCGCGAGCGGGAGTTCGTCGACGCGGCCCGCAGCCTCGGCGCCCGCGGCCCCTTCATCGTCTTCCGGGAGCTGCTGCCCAACCTGGTGGCCCCGATCCTCGTGTACGCCACGCTGCTCATCCCGACCAACATCCTCTTCGAGGCCTCCCTGAGCTTCCTCGGCGTGGGTATCCAGCCACCGCAGGCCTCATGGGGCGGAATGCTCAGCTCCGCCGTGGACTACTACAAGGTCGACCCGATGTTCATGGTCGTCCCGGGCATGGCGATCTTCCTCACCGTGCTCGCTTTCAACCTCCTCGGCGACGGCCTGCGCGACGCCCTGGACCCCAAGAGCTCGCGCTGATCCTCCCGTTCCTTGGGCACCCGGCCGAGGCACCGCCAGTACCCACCATCACTCCGAATCAGGGGGCATCACTCCGCCATGAGAAGCAGGTCGAGAACAGCCGCGGCGCTCGCCGCCGCCATCACCGTCGTCCTCACCGCCTCCGCCTGCAATGGTGGTGACAAGACCGGCGGTGACGACAAGTCGGCCGGCACCAACGCCGCAGTCAAGGCCGTGGTCAACGCCTCCGACAAGAAGGGCGGGACGGTCGTCTACGAGGCGTCCGACACCCCCGACTCCTTCGACCCCGGCAACACGTACTACGGCTTCGTCTTCAACTTCAGCCGTCTGTACGCCCGTTCGCTGACCACCTTCCCGCCCGCCGCGGGCGCCGAGGGCAACAAGGTCGTCCCGGACCTCGCCGAGGGCCTCGGCACGCCGAGCGACGGCGCCACCACCTGGACGTACAAGCTCCGCAAGGGCGTGAAGTACAGCGACGGCACGGAGATCACCTCCAAGGACGTCAAGTACGCGATCGAGCGCAGCAACTTCGCCCGCGACGTGCACTCCAACGGCCCGAGCTACTTCGCCACGTACCTCAAGAACAACGAGACCCCGTACGAGGGCCCGTACAAGGACAAGTCCGACACCGGGCTGAAGTCCATCGAGACCCCCGACGACCAGACGATCGTCTTCAAGCTGAAGCAGCCCTTCGCCGAGTTCGACTACCTGCTGGCCAACCCGCAGTCGGCCCCGGTGCCGAAGGCCAAGGACAACGGCGCGGACTACGTCAAGAACATCGTCTCCTCCGGCTCGTACATGTTCGAGAAGTACGAGCAGGACAAGGAAGCCGTCCTGGTCCGCAACCCGCACTGGGACGCCTCCACGGACCCGCTGCGCAAGCAGCTCCCGGAGAAGATCGTCGTCAAGCTGAAGGTCAACCAGGAGACGATCGACTCCAACCTGAAGGCCGGCAACACCCACATCGACATCGTCGGCAACGGTGTGGCCCAGCAGACCCAGACCGAGCTGCTGACCTCGAAGGACCCCAACACCGACAACGCCGAGGGCGGTCGCCTGGTCTACATGGCGATCAACCAGAAGGTGGCGCCCTTCGACAAGCTGGAGTGCCGCCAGGCGGTCCAGTACGCGATCGACAAGGTGTCGGTGCAGACCGCCTTCGGCGGCCCGACCCGCGGCGCCATCGCCAACACGGTCCTGCCGACCGACATCCCGGGTCACGTGGACTTCAACACCTACGAGACGGCCGGCAACAAGGGCGACGAGACCAAGGCCAAGGCCGCGCTGACCGCCTGCGGCCAGCCGAACGGCTTCGAGACCACCATCACCGCGCGCAACGACCGCGCCGGCGAGGTCGACATGGCCACGGCCATCCAGGCGTCCCTGAAGAAGATCGGGATCACGGTCAAGATCCAGCAGTTCCCGGCCGGCAAGTACTTCAGCGACTACGCGGGCGTCCCGAAGTTCACCGAGGACAACAAGATCGGCCTCATGATGATGCAGTGGGGCGCCGACTGGCCGAGCGGCTTCGGCTTCCTGCAGCAGGTCGTCCACGGTGACGCGATCGGCAAGACCGGTAACACCAACCTGTCGCAGCTGAACGACCCCGAGATCAACAAGATGCTGAACGACAACATCGCCACCACCGACGCCGCCGCCCGCGAGAAGGTCTACGGCGACATCGACAAGAAGGTCATGGACCGCGCGGTCATCGTGCCCCTTACCTACTTCAAGGTGCTGCACTACCGCTCGCCCAAGCTCAGCAACGTGGTCTCCAACCCGGCGTGGAGCGGTCAGTACGACTACCTCAACATCGGCCTGAAGTAACCCCGGGCCTTACGTCCGCAGGCAGTTTGACCCTCTCAGCCAGATCTGCCAGAACCGTGGAAGGCAGGTGAAGGCAGCAGTGCGCGCCGGTCCGTCCCGCTCCCCCGACCGGGGAGCGGGCGGACCGGCGGACGCCGAAGCCGACCCTCGTGTTTGTGTACATCGTCCGGCGGCTGTTCGCCGCGGTGTTCCTGCTGCTCATCGTCAGCGCGATCACCTTCGCGATCTTCTTCCTGCTGCCCCGGCTGGCCGGCGGCACGGTCGACTCGTTGGCCACCCAGTACGTGGGCAAGAACCCCTCGCCCGAGTCCATCGCCGCGGTCAAGAAGAACCTCGGCTTCGACCAGCCCCTGTACGCGCAGTACTGGGAGTTCCTGAGGGGCATCGTCGCGGGCCGCGAGTTCAACTTCGGCCCCAGCCCCTCGCAGTGCCACGCCCCCTGCCTCGGCTACTCCTTCAAGGACCACGTCGAGGTCTGGCCCGACATCGTCACCCGGCTGCCCGTCACCGCCTCCCTCACCCTGGGAGCGGCCGTCATCTGGCTGGTCACCGGTGTCACCACGGGCGTGATCTCGGCCCTGCGGCCCGGCTCGCTCTTCGACCGGCTCGCGATGGGCGTGGCCCTCGCCGGCGTCTCGCTGCCGATGTTCTTCACCGGCACGCTCGCCCTGGCCGTCTTCGTCTTCAACTGGCCCGTGTTCACCAACGTCTACGTGGACTTCTCCGACGACCCGGCCGCCTGGGTCCAGGGGCTGGTCCTGCCCTGGTGCACGCTCGCCTTCCTCTACTCCGCGCTCTACGCCCGGCTCACCCGGGCCGGAATGCTGGAGACCATGAGCGAGGACTACATCCGCACCGCGCGCGCCAAGGGCCTGCGCGAACGGGTGGTCGTCACCCGCCACGGGCTGCGCTCCGCGCTGACCCCGATCGTGACCATCTTCGGCATGGACTTCGGGCTGCTCCTCGGCGGCGCCATCGTCACCGAGACGGTCTTCTCGTACCACGGTGTCGGCGAGTACGCCTACCAGGCGATCGCGGTCAACGACCTTCCGAAGATCCTCGGCGTGACCCTGTTCGCCGCCTTCTTCATCGTGTTCTGCAACCTGGTGGTCGACCTCGTCTACGCCATCATCGACCCGAGGGTGAGGCTGTCGTGACCGACCCGACTCAGAAGGGGAACGGCGCCGGCGCGGGCGCCCGTACCACGGACACCGCCACCGGCACGGCCCTCGCGTCGGACCCGGTCGGCGGCCGTCCCTCCGAGGCCTTCCTCGACGTCCGCGACCTCAAGGTGCACTTCCCCACCGACGACGGCGTCGTCAAGTCGGTGGACGGACTCTCCTTCCAGCTGGAGAAGGGACAGACCCTCGGCATCGTGGGCGAGTCCGGCTCCGGCAAGTCGGTCACCTCGCTGGCCGTCATGGGACTGCACCGGGTGGGCAACGCCGGTCGCTCCAACGTCGAGATGTCGGGCGAGATCTGGCTCGGCGGCAGGGAACTGCTGTCCGCAGAGCCCGAGGAGGTGCGCAAGCTGCGGGGCCGCGACATGGCGATGATCTTCCAGGATCCGCTGAGCGCGCTGCACCCGTACTACACGATCGGCTCCCAGATCGTGGAGGCGTACCGCGTCCACAACGCCGTCGACAAGAAGACGGCGCGCAAGCGGGCCGTCGAGATGCTCGACCGGGTGGGCATCCCCGAGCCGGCCAAGCGCGTCGACGACTACCCGCACCAGTTCTCCGGCGGCATGCGCCAGCGCGCGATGATCGCGATGTCGCTGGTCAACAACCCCGACCTGCTGATCGCGGACGAGCCGACCACGGCCCTGGACGTCACCGTGCAGGCGCAGATCCTGGACCTGATCCGCGATCTGCAGAAGGAGTTCGGCTCCGCGGTCATCATGATCACGCACGACCTCGGCGTGGTCGCGGAGATGGCCGACGAGATCCTCGTGATGTACGGCGGCCGGTGCGTCGAGCGGGGCACCGCGGAGAAGGTCTTCTACGAGCCCCGCCACCCCTACACCTGGGGCCTGCTGGGCTCGATGCCGCGCATCGACCGCGAGCAGACCGAGCGCCTCATCCCGGTCAAGGGCTCGCCGCCCAGCCTCATCAACATCCCCGACGGCTGTGCCTTCAACCCGCGCTGCCCGTACGCCGACGTGCCCAAGGGCAACGTGACCCGTACGGTCCGGCCCGAGCTCACCCAGGACGACAGCCGCCACTGGTCCGCCTGCCACATGTCGCAGGACGAGCGGACCCGGATCTGGACCGAAGAGATTGCGCCGAAGCTGTGACCGAGACGCCTGACATGAAGAAGACGGAAAAGGCGGTCATCCCCGCGCAGGCCACGGACTCTCCCGAGGTCCTGCTCAAGGTCACCGGGCTGCAGAAGCACTTCCCGATCACCAAGGGGCTGATCCGGCGGCAGGTGGGCGCGGTCAAGGCCGTCGACGGCCTCGACTTCGACGTCCGGCGCGGGGAGACCCTCGGCATCGTCGGCGAGTCCGGCTGCGGGAAGTCGACCATGGGCCGGCTGATCACGCGGCTGCTCGAACCGACCGGCGGATCGATCGAGTTCGAGGGGAAGGACATCACGCACCTGGGGGTGGGGGGCATGCGCCCGCTGCGCCGCGACGTGCAGATGATCTTCCAGGACCCGTACGGCTCGCTGAACCCGCGCCACACGGTGGGCACCATCGTCAGCGCGCCGTTCAAGCTCCAGAAGGTCACCCCCGAGGGCGGGCTCAAGGCGGAGGTCCAGCGGCTGCTGTCGCTCGTGGGCCTCAACCCGGAGCACTACAACCGCTACCCGCACGAGTTCTCGGGCGGCCAGCGCCAGCGCATCGGCATCGCGCGGGCCCTGGCGCTCAATCCCAAGCTGGTGGTCGCGGACGAGCCCGTTTCGGCGCTGGACGTGTCGATCCAGGCGCAGGTGGTCAACCTGCTGGACGACCTCCAGCAGGAGCTCGGCCTCACCTACGTGATCATCGCGCACGACCTGTCGGTCATCCGGCACGTCTCCGACCGCATCGCGGTGATGTACCTCGGCAAGATCGTCGAGCTGGCCGACAACAAGTCGCTGTACGGGGCTCCGATGCACCCGTACACCACGGCCCTGATGTCGGCCGTGCCGGTGCCCGACCCGAGGCGGCGCGGCGCGAAGAGCGGCCGCATCCTGCTCAAGGGTGACGTGCCGTCGCCGATCTCCCCGCCGAGCGGCTGCCGCTTCCACACCCGGTGCTGGAAGGCCACGCAGATCTGCACGACGCAGGAGCCGCCGCTGCTGGCCCTGAAGACGGGCCACCAGGTGGCCTGCCACCACCCGGAGAACGCCCCCGACCAGGCTCCGGGCCACCAGCCCCTGCCGGGCGCGGCAGAGGCAGTGGCCAAACCCACGGAGTAGACGCCCCGGCAGGGCCGGACCCGCGCACCAGCCGCCCCGACCCTGCCGGACCTCCACCCGAAGCCAGCCTCGCCGACCTCATCCAGCCTCGCCGGCGTTTGAGGCGCGGGGTCCGGGGCGGAGCCCCGATCCTTGAGCCGCGCGGCACCAAATCAGCCGCACCGCGCCCGGCCCGCCCCCCACCACGCCGGCGGGATCCGAGGGGCGACAATGAGCCAGTGCTCCACGATCTCTTCCCGCCCGGGATCCAGCATGCCCTGGACCTCGCCGGCATCTTCGTCTTCGCCACAGCAGGCGCCCTGCTCGCCGTCCGCAAGAACTTCGACGTCTTCGGCATCGCGGTCCTCGCCCTGGTCACGGCCCTCGGCGGCGGCCTCTTCCGTGACCTCGTCATCGGCGCCGTCCCGACCGCATTCGCCGAGCTCAGCTTCTTCGTCACCCCGCTGGTCGCCTCCGCGATCGTCTACTTCCTGCACCCCGAGGTCCAGCGGATCAACCGCGCCATCAACGTCTTCGACGCCGCCGGCCTCGCGCTGTTCTGCGTGACGGGCACGACCAAGGCGTACGAGTTCGGCCTCGGCCTCACCGCGTCCGCGGCGCTGGGCGTCGCCACCGCCGTCGGCGGCGGTGTCCTGCGCGACGTGCTCGTCAACGAGGTGCCCTCGCTGCTGCGCGACCGCGAGATGTACGCCGTCCCCGCCATGGTCGGCGCCTCGATGGTCGCCCTCTTCATCGGCTTCGACGCCCTCAACGCCGTCACCACCGGCCTGGCGATCGTCACCACGTTCGTTCTGCGGATCCTCGCCATGCGCTACCACTGGCGGGCGCCGCTGGCCTGGAATCGACGCTCGGCGGTGGCCGAAGAGCCGTAACAGAAGAAAGCTACCGCTTAGTAGCAAGCCGGTGTACCGTCGTTTTCATGTCACACGCAGCTGCCAAGGCATCCATCGGCGACAGTGAGTTCGACCGCGACACCACCATCACCGCACGCGCGGGCGAGCCCGGGGTGTACGACGCGGAACTCTCCGCCGGCTGGACGATCATCGCCGCCGTCAACGGCGGATACCTGCTGGCCCTGGTCGGCCGGGCCCTGTCCGCGACCCTCCCGCACCCGGACCCCTTCACCGTCTCCGCGCACTACCTGACCTCCTCGGTGCCCGGCCCCGCCGTGATCCGCACGCAGGTCGTCCGCGTCGGCCGCACCCTCTCCACCGGTCAGGCCTCGCTGTTCCAGTACGACGAGAGCGGCAACGAGGTCGAGCGCATCCGCGTCCTCGCCTCCTACGGCGACCTCGCGGCCCTGCCGGACGACGTGCGCACGGTCGCCAAGCCGCCCGTCATGCCCGCCTACGAGGACTGCATCGGCCCGGAGGCCGGCCCGGCCCCGATCCCCGGCAGCTCCGCGATCGTGGACCGGCTGCGGCTCCGGCTGGACCCGGCGACCGCGGGATGGGCCCTCGGCGCCCCCTCGGGCAAGGGTGAGATGCGGGCCTGGTTCGAGCTGGCCGACGGCCGGGACGCCGACCCGCTCTCGATCCTCCTCGCGGTGGACGCGCTGCCGCCGACCGCGTTCGACCTCGGCCTGGTGGCCTGGACCCCGACGGTGGAACTCACCACCCACGTCCGCCGCCGCCCGGCCCCCGGCCCGCTGCGGGTCTCCATCACCACCCGCAACCTGGCCGGCGGCTTCCTGGAGGAGGACGCCGAGGTCTGGGACTCGACGGACCACCTGGTGGCCCAGTCCCGCCAACTGGCCCGCGCGCTCCGTTCCTGAGGGGCGGATTCAGCCCCGCCGGAGTTTGAGGCGCGGGGTCCGGGGCAGAGCCCCGGGAACGGCGGGGCGGGGCCCGGGACGGCGACCCGCGAGAGCGCGCGGCGGGTCCAGGCCCAGCCGCGCGCCCGGCCCGGGGTCCCGCCGGGCGGACCGGCACCGGCGGGCTCGTAGAATCGGGGGATCATGGCCTACCTCGACCACGCCGCCACCACTCCGATGCTGCCGGAGGCTGTCGCGGCGATGTCCGCGCAGTTCGCCGCCACGGGGAACGCGTCTTCCCTCCACGCCGCCGGCCGCCGGGCCCGCCGAACCGTCGAGGAGGCCCGCGAGGCCTTCGCCGAGGCGGTCGGCGCCCGCCCCAGCGAGGTGGTCTTCACCGCCGGTGGCACGGAGGCCGACAACCTCGCCGTCAAGGGCCTGTACTGGGCCCGGCGCGACGCCGACCCGGCCCGGACCCGGGTCATCGCCAGCCCCGTCGAGCACCACGCCGTGCTCGACGCCGTCCACTGGCTCGCGGAACACGAGGGCGCGCAGGTCGAGTACCTGCCCGTGGACCGCTACGGGCGCGTGCACGCCGACGCCTTCCGGGAGGCCGTCGCGCGCAACCCCGACGACGTGGCCCTGGCCACCGTCATGTGGGCCAACAACGAGATCGGCACCGTCATGCCGGTCCGCGAACTGTCCGCCGTCGCCCGCGAGTCCGGGATCCCGCTGCACTCCGACGCCGTGCAGGCCTTCGGGCAGCTCGACGTCCACTTCGCCGACAGCGGCCTCGCCGCCATGACCGTCAGCGGCCACAAGGTCGGCGGGCCCTACGGCATCGGCGCGCTGCTGCTCGGCCGCGACCAGAGCCCCGTACCCGTCCTGCACGGCGGCGGCCAGGAGCGACACGTCCGCTCCGGCACCCTCGACGTGCCGGCGATCGCCGCCTTCGCGGTGGCCGCCGTCCTCGCCGCCGAACGGCGGGAGCGCTTCGCCACCGAGATCGGCGCGCTGCGCGACGAGCTGGTCGCCGCCGTCCTCGCGGCCGTGCCCGACGCCGTCCTCGGGGGAGACCCCGACGAGCGGCTCCCGGCCAATGCCCACTTCAGCTTCCCCGGCTGCGAGGGCGACTCCCTGCTGCTCCTGCTCGACGCCCAGGGCATCGAGTGCTCCACCGGCTCCGCGTGCACCGCCGGCGTGGCCCAGCCGAGCCACGTCCTGCTGGCCACCGGCACCGACCCGCAGCTGGCCCGCGGCACCCTGCGCTTCTCCCTCGGCCACACCTCAACCAAGGAGGACGTCGCCGCCCTGGCCGCGGCCATCGGCCCGGCGGTGGAACGCGCCCGCACGGCGGGCCTCAGCTAGCGCGGACCTCGGCCGGGGCCGGCCTCGGCCGGCGGATCCCGGACCGGGGCTTGCCGGTCAGGCCTGGTCCGCGCCGGGTCCCGGTCCGTCGAGCTCCGCGCGGACCAGGCGTATGTACCGGTCCCAGTCCCAGTGGCGGCCCGGATCCGTGTGGTCCGCGCCCGGCACCTCGGAGTGCCCGACTATGTGCGTGCGGTCCGCCCGTATGCCGTACCGGCGGCAGACGTCGGCCGCCAGCCGGGCCGAGGCCGCGTACATCGCGTCCGTGAAGTCCTGCGGGCGGTCCACGAAGCCCACGTGCTCGATGCCCACACTGCGCTCGTTCATCGAGCGGTTGCCCGCGTGGAAGGCCACGTCGAGCTCGCGCACCATCTGCTCCACATGGCCGTCCCCGCGCACGATGTAGTGCGCCGAGGCCTTGTGCCACGGGTTCTTGAAGGCGTCCACCGAGGACTGGAAACCACCCTGGGTGACATGGACGACGATCCGGTCCACCCGGTAGTCGTCGGGGCGGTCCGCCAGCCGCCAGTTCGCCGGGGAGGCCGCGGTCCAGCTCGCGCCCAGGTGGTCGAGCTCGCCCTCCTTGCGCGGCTTGGCCACCCCGGGCAGCAGCCACCAGCCCCGGGCCATCTCGTCCCGGCCGGCGACCGCCGCCACCGCGAGCACCCCGAGCCCGCCGAACAGCACGGCCCTGCGGGTCCGGGTCGCCGGCTTCTTCTCGCTGTTTCCCTGCTTGACGATGTGATCCACCCCCTGTACCCGACAACGCGCTGTGACCCCGCTCGGTTCCCCCGTACTCTGGACGGTGCTATGACTGAGAACCTGCCGCGCACCGCCCGCCCCCTTCGTGTCCTGGCCGCCATGTCCGGCGGCGTGGACTCCGCCGTCGCCGCCGCCCGCGCGGTCGAAGCCGGGCACGACGTGACCGGCGTCCACCTGGCGCTCTCCGCGAACCCGCAGTCCTTCCGGACCGGCGCCCGCGGCTGCTGCACCATCGAGGACTCCCGCGACGCGCGCCGCGCCGCCGACGTCATCGGCATCCCGTTCTACGTCTGGGACCTGGCCGAGCGCTTCCGCGAGGACGTGGTCGAGGACTTCATCTCCGAGTACGAGGCCGGCCGCACCCCGAACCCCTGCCTGCGCTGCAACGAGAAGATCAAGTTCGCGGCGCTGCTCGACAAGGCCCTCGCGCTGGGCTTCGACGCCGTCTGCACCGGCCACTACGCCACCGTCGTGCTCAAGGAGGACGGCGCCCGCGAGCTGCACCGCGCCTCCGACATGGCCAAGGACCAGTCCTACGTCCTCGGGGTCCTGGACGAGAAGCAGCTGGCCCACGCCCTCTTCCCGCTCGGTGACACCCTCACCACCAAGGAAGAGATCCGCGCCGAGGCCGAGCGGCGGGGCCTCGCCGTCGCGAAGAAGCCCGACAGCCATGACATCTGCTTCATCGCCGACGGCGACACCCAGGGCTTCCTCGCGAACCGCCTGGGCAAGGCCGAGGGCGACATCGTCGACGAGGCCGGCGAGAAGATCGGCACCCACGAGGGCGCCTTCGGCTTCACCATCGGCCAGCGCAAGGGCCTGCGCATCGGCCACCCGGCCGCCGACGGCAAGCCGCGCTACGTCCTCGACATCTCCCCGGTGAACAACACGGTCACCGTCGGTCCCGTCGAGGCCCTCGACGTCACCGCCCTCACCGCGATCCGCCCCCGCTGGTGCGGCTCCACGGCCGCCGCCCCGGGCACGTACACCGCCCAGCTGCGCGCCCACGGCGGCGAGACCGAGGTCTTCGCCGAGCTCGTGGACGGCGAGCTGCGCGTCTCCTTCTCCGAGCCCGTCCGCGGCGTGGCCCCCGGCCAGGCGATCGTGCTCTACGACGGCACCCGCGTGGTCGGCTCCGCCACCATCGCGACGACGGCGCGGACCGCGGCCGCCTCCGTCTGACGGGCGTCCGGTCAGACCACCGTCAGGACGATCTTGCCGGTGGTACGGCCCTGCTCGCCGAGCTCGTGGGCCTTCGCGGCCTGCTCCAGCGGCAGGACCGTGTCGATCAGCGGCTTCAGCAGGCCCTGCTCGACCAGGGCCGCGATCTCCTCCAGGCCCTTCAGGTCCGGCTCCACGATGACCCAGGCGGCCTGCACGCCCTGCGCGTCGGCCGGGATGCCGTCGGGGCCGGGCAGGGTCACCAGGTGGCCGCCCGGCTTCAGCACCTTCAGCGAGCGCTGCCCGTAATCCCCGCCGATGGCGTCGATCACGATGTCCACGTCCGAGACGACGTCCTCGAAGTCCGTGGTGCGGTAGTCGATCAGCTCGTCGGCGCCGAGGTCGCGGAGCAGGTCGTGCTTGGCCGCGCTCGCGGTGCCGATCACGTACGCGCCGCGGGCCTTGGCGATCTGCACGGCCAGGTGGCCGACGCCGCCGGCCGCGGCGTGCACCAGTACGCGCTGGCCGGCCGAGACTCCGGCGGTGTCCACCAGCGCCTGCCAGGCGGTCAGCGCCGCCAGCGGCAGCGCGGCGGCCTCCACGTGGTCCAGCGAGGCGGGCTTGCGGGCGAAGTGCCGGGCGGGAGCGGTCACGTACTCCGCGTAGGCGCCGGCCTGCTGCGGGAAGCGGGGCATCCCGTAGACCTCGTCGCCCACCCGGTGGAAGGTCACGCCCGGTCCGACGGCCTCGACCGTGCCGGACACGTCCCAGCCGACCTGCGGCACCGGCCCCCAGGGGATCAGGGCGCCGCTGGCCCGGGTCTTCCAGTCGACGGGGTTCACCCCGGCCGCGTGGACCCGTACCAGGATCTCGCCGATGGCCGGCTCCGGCCGGTCCAGCTCGGACTCGGTCAGTACCTCGGGTCCGCCCCACTGGCTGACGACGATGGCGCGCATGTGTTTCTCCTCGGGTGTGTCCGGTGTTGCCGTGGCTACACCTTCGGCTCCGGAGGCATGCCGTGGTATTGGCCAGACGGCCACCATGTGACAGAATCTGGCCATGCATCGGATCGCAGTACTGGCCCTCGACGGCGTCCCCCCGTTCGAGCTCGGGATCCCCTCCCGGGTCTTCGGGAACGCCTTCGACGAGGCCGGTGCGCCGCTCTACGAGCTGACCGTCTGCACCGCCGACGGGCAGCCCGTGACCAGCGACGCGGGCTTCACGATCGGCGTCTCGGCGGGCCCCGAGGCCCTCGCCGCAGCCGACACCGTGATCATCCCGCCCACGGACTCCATGGACGAGCTCGTCCACGGCGCCCCCCTGTCACAGGCGCTGGCGGACGCCCTCGCCGGGATCAGGCCCGGCACCCGGATCGTCTCCCTGTGCACCGGCTCCTACGTGCTCGCCGCCGCCGGGCTGCTCGACGGCAGGCCCGCCACCACGCACTGGCTGCACGCGGTCGAGTTCCAGCGGGGCTTCCCGCGCGTCCGGCTCGACGAGGACGTCCTCTTCGTCGACGACGGCGACATCCTCACCTCCGCGGGCGTGGCCGCCGGCGTCGACCTCTGCCTCTACATGATCCGCCGCGACCACGGATCCGCCGTCGCCAACCGCGCCGCGCGGCTGTGCGTCGTACCGCCCTGGCGCGACGGCGGACAGGCCCAGTACATCGACCGGCCCGTTCCCGAGCCCACCGTCGCCACCACCACCGCCACCCGGGCCTGGGCCCTGGAGCGCCTCGCCGAGCCGGTCACCCTCGCCGAACTCGCCGCCCACGCCCGGATGAGCCTGCGCACCTTCACCCGGCGGTTCCGCGACGAGGTCGGGATGACCCCGGTGCAGTGGCTCACCGCCCAACGCCTCGAGGTGGCCCGCCACTTGCTGGAGGACAGCGACCTGCCGGTCGACCTCGTCGCCCACCGGTCCGGCTTCGGCTCCGCCAACTCCCTGCGCCAGCACATGCGTGCGACCCTCGGCGTCTCCCCGATCGCCTACCGGCGCACGTTCCAGCCCGCCTCCGCATGACCCCGCAGGTAATCGCCGCCGTGGCCGCGCCCTGACAGGATCGGATCAACAGCCCGCACCGACGGGCCCGGTCGACGAGGGAGAAGACCATGACCGCGTACGCCATCGGCCACATCCGTCCCGACACGATGAACGAGGACATCCTCCGCTACATCGAGGAGATCCAGGCCACGATGGACCCCTTCGGCGGCCGCTTCCTCGTCCACGGCAAGGAGGTCGAGGTCAAGGAGGGCCCCTGGCCCGGCACGGTCGTCGTCATCGGCTTCCCGGACATGGACCGGGCCCGCGCCTGGTACGACTCGCCCGCCTACCGGGCCCTCCTCCCGCTGCGCACCGCCCACATCCAGGGCGAGGTCATCCTCGTCGAGGGCGTCCCGGCCGACTACGACGCCAGGAAGACGGCCGCCGCCCTGCGCGAGGCCGCGGGACTCTGACGATGGGCAACCGGGCCGTGTTCGTGCTCTCGGGCCCCGGGGGGCACACCCGCCACCGCTCCTCCTACGGCGCGGTGGGCCTCGACCTCGACCTGCTGGCCGGGCCGCAGGCGGTGCTTCCGTTCCTGCGTGGCCACGTCAGGGAGGACGACTGGTACCCCGACGACATGGTCGAGGCGGGCGTCCTCGCCGACCAGACCCGCCGGCTCCTGCTGTTCTTCGCCTGGGAGGGACCCGTCGCCTCCCTGCGCACCCGGGCCGCCACCCTGGAGCTGCTGCGGCACGCCTGGCCCGGATGGGAGGTGCGCTGGCTCTACGACGGCCAGACCGGGCTGCGCGCCCACCTCGGCCTCGACCCCGAGGAGATACCGGCTGCCGCGTGCCCCGGCCCGGTGCTGGAGCCGGACGACGAGGAGTTCGACGACCCCGACCCGATGGTGGCCGTGGTCACCGTCGGCCGGGAACGCTGCCACGTCCTCGCCGGCATCGGTGACCATCCGGTCGAGGAGGGGCCTGCCCTGCTGGACCGGCTCCGGGGCGCCGCGGACCACGGAAGCCACCGGCTGCGGGCGGACGCCGGCATCCACGTGGACCCGGAGCGGCGCCGGGTCGGCTGGTGGCTGAACACGGCCCGGTCGCACGCCCGTACGCCCACCGCCCGCTGGCCCGGCTGGACCGTGGAGTTCTGGGAGGACCGCTGGGCCGAGCACGTGCGGGCCTCCGGCGGCCGCTTCGCCCCGCCCGCGCCGGACCGCGCCGCCGCGCTGGCCGAAGTACGGGACCACGCCCTGGAGCGGTGGGCCGGGCCGCGGGGCGACACGCGGGCCCGGATCGTCGCGGCGCACCCGCACTGGGTCGTCGGCCAGGGCTTTTCCCCCGGGGTCGCGGCGGCCGAGGCGGCCGTCGCCCGTTCTGTCATCGAGGCGGCCCACGCCGCGGCCGCCGGCCTTCGGCCTTCGGAGTGACGGCACCCGCAGGGGTGCGAGCATGGGCGGTATGGCTACTCACCTGATCACCGGTGCCGGATCCGGCATCGGCGCCGCCGTCGCGACCCGGCTGCACGCCCGCGGCGACGACCTCGTCCTCCTCGCCCGTGACGCCGCCCGCGGAAAGCAGCTCGTCGAGCGCTACCCCGGCTCCCGGGCCCTCGTGGGCGACCTCGCCGATCCCGACCGGCTCTCGTGGGCCTTCTCCAAGCAGGCGATCCCCGAGCGCATCGACTCCCTGCTGCACATCGCCGGGATCGTCGACCTCGGACCCGTGGGGGACCTGCGGCCCAAGACCTGGCACCAGCAGCTCAACGTGAACCTGATCGCCCCCGCCGAGGTCACCCGGCTGCTGCTGCCCACCCTGCGCGCCTCCAGGGCCACCGTCGTCTTCGTGAACTCCGGCGCCGGCCTCACCGCGCACGCCGACTGGAGCGCGTACGCCGCCTCCAAGCACGGGCTGAAGGCCCTCGCCGACTCGCTGCGCGCGGAGGAGCGGGCCAACGGCATCCGCGTCACCTCCGTCTACCCGGGCCGGACCGCCAGCCCCATGCAGGCCAAGGTGCACTCCCAGGAGGGCAAGGAGTACGACCCCGCCGACTGGATCGACCCCGAGTCGGTGGCCACCACCATCGTCATGGCCGTCGACCTGCCCCGCGACGCCGAGGTCAACGACCTGAGCGTCAGGCCGGGCCGATGACCGCGAGCGCCACCGGCGTCGGTTCGCTGCCCGGCGGCGACGCCCGCGAGGCCGCGAAGACCGTCACCGGATCCTTCGAGGAGTTCCCGTACCTCCCCGAGCTGCCCGCCCGGGGCCCCGGCGCCGACATGATCGGCCGCTCCCTCGGCCTGCTCGTCGACATGTACGCCCACGTCGAGCCCAGCGGCTGGCGGATCAGCGACCGTCCCGGGCGGGACTCGAAGCGGGCCCGCTCCTGGCTCGGGGAGGACCTCGACGCGCTGGAGGAGTTCACCCAGGGGTACACGGGGAAGCTCAAGGTCCAGGCCGTCGGGCCGTGGACCCTCGCCGCCGCCCTGGAGATGCACGGCGGCGAGGCCATGCTGCAGGACGCGGGGGCCTGCCGGGACCTCGCCGGGTCGCTGGCCGAGGGACTGCGCGAGCACCTGGCCGACGTGCGCAGACGCATTCCCGGCGCCGACGTCGTGCTGCAGATCGACGAACCGTCCCTGACGGCGGTCCTGCTCGGCCGGGTCCGCTCCGCGAGCGGCTACCGCACCTACCGCGCCGTCGACCGGCAGGTGGTCGAGGGCGCGCTGCGCGACCTGTTCGCCGTCCACGACGGGGAGGTCGTCGTGCACTCCTGCGCGCCCGAGGTCCCCTTCGGGCTGCTGCGGCGGGCCGGCGCCACAGGCGTGTCGTTCGATTTCTCCTTGCTCACCGAGCGCGAGGAGGACGCCATCGGCGAGGCCGTCGAAGGCGGTGCGAAACTCTTCGCCGGAGTGGTGCCGGGCACCGACGCCCCGTTGTCGGACCCTGCCGGTAGCGTCATGGGTGTCAGGAAGCTTTGGCGCAGGCTGGGGCTGGCCCCGGGGACTCTGGCGGAGTCCGTCGTGGTCACCCCGTCGTGCGGTCTGGCGGGTGCTTCGCCCGCCTACGCCCGCGCGGTGCAGGCCCATTGCGTCAGGGCGGCGAGGTCGCTCGCCGACAACCCTGAGTGACGGTCGAGACGGGCCACGGGAGGACACGGCATGGCAGCCGAACAGCAGGACACGGCAGTACCGACGGCGGTGCGTGAGCAGCACCAGCTGCTGGCCGAGCAGGTCGAGGAGCACCGCTTCCGGTACTACGTGAACGACCAGCCGGTCGTCAGCGACGCCGAGTTCGACAAGCTGCTGCGCTCGCTGGAGGCGCTGGAGGAGCAGTACCCGGAGCTGCGCACGCCCGACTCGCCCACCCAGAAGGTGGCCGGGGCGTACGAGACGGACTTCGCCTCCGTCGTGCACCGCGAGCGCATGCTCTCCCTGGACAACGCCTTCGACGACGAGGAACTGGCCGCCTGGGCCGAGCGGGTGGCCCGGGACGTGAACACCAAGGACTACCACTACCTGTGCGAGCTGAAGGTGGACGGCCTCGCCGTCAACCTCACCTACGAGAACGGCCGTCTCACCCGCGCCGCCACCCGCGGCGACGGCCGCTCCGGTGAGGACATCACGCCCAACGTCCGCACCATCGCCGAGATCCCGGACCGGCTGAAGGGCGAGCGGATCCCGGCGCTCGTCGAGATCCGCGGCGAGGTCTACTTCCCGATGGAGAAGTTCGAAGAGCTCAACGCGCGTCTCGTGGAGGCGGAGGGCAAGCCCTTCGCCAACCCGCGCAACGCCGCGGCCGGTTCGCTGCGGCAGAAGGACCCGAAGGTCACCGCGAGCCGCCCGCTGCACATGGTCGTGCACGGCATCGGCGCCCGCGAGGGCTTCGAGATCGAGCGCCAGTCGCAGGCGTACGAGCTGCTGCGGGAGTGGGGCCTGCCCACCGCCCGGCACAACGCGGTGCTCTCCTCGCTCGCCGAGGTACGGGAGTTCATCGCCCGCTTCGGCGAGAACCGGCACTCGGTGGAGCACGAGATCGACGGCGTGGTCGTCAAACTCGACGAGATCGCCCTCCAGGGCCGGCTCGGGTCCACCGCGCGCGCCCCGCGCTGGGCGATCGCCTGGAAGTACGCCCCCGAAGAGGTCAACACCAAGCTGATCGACATCAAGGTCGGCGTCGGCCGCACCGGGCGCGTGACCCCGTACGCGCAGGTGGAGCCGGTCACGGTGGCGGGCTCGGAGGTCGAGTTCGCGACCCTGCACAACCAGGAGGTCGTCAAGGCCAAGGGCGTCCTCATCGGGGACACCGTGGTGCTGCGCAAGGCGGGCGACGTCATCCCCGAGATCCTCGGCCCGGTGGTGGACCTGCGCGACGGCAGCGAGCGGGAGTTCGTGATGCCGGCCCAGTGCCCCGCGTGCGGGACGGAGCTGCGGCCCATGAAGGAGGGGGACATCGACGTCCGGTGCCCCAACGCCCAGACCTGCCCCGCCCAGTTGCGCGAGCGGCTCTTCTACCTGGCCGGCCGGCAGTCCCTGGACATCGAGAACTTCGGCATGGTCGCGGCGGCCGCGCTGACCGGCCCGCTGGAGCCCGCCGAGCCGCCGCTGCTCGACGAGGGCGACCTCTTCGGCCTGACCATCGAACAGCTGCTGCCCATCAAGGCGTACGTCCTGGACCCGGACAGCGGGCTGCCCAAGCGGGACCCGAAGACGGGCGAGGAGAAGATCGTCACGGTCTTCGCCAACCAGAAGGGCGAGCCGAAGAAGAACGCCCTGTCCATGCTGGAGAACATCGCCGCCGCCAAGGACCGCCCGCTCGCCCGCATCATCAACGGCCTGTCGATCCGTCACGTCGGACCGGTCGCCGCGGAGGCCCTCGCCCGCGAGTTCCGCTCCATCGAGCGCATCGAGCAGGCCACCGAGGAGGAGCTGACCGCCACCGAGGGGGTCGGCGCGATCATCGCCGCCTCCCTCAAGGAGTGGTTCGCCGTCGACTGGCACCAGGAGATCCTGCGCAAGTGGCGGGAGGCCGGGGTACGGATGGAGGAGGAAGGTTCCTCCGAGGAGGCGGGGCCGCGGCCGCTGGAGGGGCTGACCGTCGTCGTCACCGGCACTTTGCAGAGCCACACGCGGGACGGGGCCAAGGAGGCCCTGCAGAGCCGCGGCGCCAAGGTGACCGGATCCGTGTCCAAGAAGACCTCGTTCGTCGTGGTCGGCGACAACCCGGGCTCGAAGTACGACAAGGCCGTGCAGTTGAAGCTGTCCATCCTCGACGACGCCGGCTTCGCGGTGCTGCTGGAGCAGGGCCCGGACGCGGCACGGGAGGCCGCGCTCGCGGTGGACGGCGAAGGCGAAGGGGAGTAATACCGAGCAGTACGGGAGGGGAATCGCCGAAGGGGAGTAGCGAAGGCGAACGGATGCGTGGCGTGCGGCCGTACGGGCGGGCGCACGCCAGGCGCGGCGGACGGTGGTAAACGGCCGGTACAAGGCTGGTCGCAGGGCGGTGACCTGTCGGATCATCGGATGGGTGATGAGGGGGGCCCGGTCCAAACTCACCCGTTCGGCGGATACCGTACTGATGAGGATGGCTGGGTCGCATTCGGGCAACCACTGCCGACCGCTGCCCCTGGAAGCCTTGCGCGTCCTACTGTTGAGGGGTGCGCCTGTCGTGCACGGCTGCAGGATGCGATGTCGGCCGTGGTGGCATGACATCGGGGCCATCGCGTGACATCGGCATCGCCGGCTGTGAGAGGTACGGGCATGAAACCCACCGAAAGCGCCGACCCGTCACCTGAGTTCGGCGGGGAAATCCCGTCCATGCGGGCGGGCAGGCTCGGTGTCCTGGGAGGCAGGACACCGGAGACCCGACCGATCGACACCGGCACGGGTGGGCAGGAACGGCGCGGAGTGCTGCCCTTCCTCGTCGTGGGCCTCGCGGTCGTGGTGCTCGGCGCCGGCATCGTGTCCGCGCTGAACGGCAGTCATGCGCTGTTCCCCGGCGGCCCGGTCGGCTGGGCGCTGGCCCTCCTCACCGGCATCATCGTCGGCCACCTGGTCGCCCTGGGCCGCGACCGCTGGTGGGGCGGCACCGGTTCGGGCGCCGCGCTCACCCTCGGCGTGCTCCTCCTCTACGGATGGGTGCCCGCGGGACTGGTCTCCCTCGCCGTGGTCTCCCTGGTCGGGGCCGCGCGCCGGCACCGCTGGCGGCAGGGGCTGCTGCACGGCGCCGTGGACATCCTCGGCATCGGCGCGGGCGCCCTCGTCCTCGGCGCCTTCGGCGTGACGCCCACGGTCGAGACCCCCTGGCTGCCCACCGGCTGGGGACTGGAGGCGGTCCCCGAGGTCGTCCTCGTCGCCGTCGCCTACCTCGCCGTCACCCGCTTCCTGCTCTGGATCGCCCTGTCCCGCCGCGGCAGCGGCCTGCCCACCGTCGCCCGCACCGCGCTGCTCCGGCAGGCGTTAGTAGCCGTGGCGCTGCTCGGCATCGCCCCCCTCATCTGTGTCGTCGCGGTCACGCAGCCGGTGCTGCTGCCGCTGTTCGCCGTACCCCTGATCGCGCTGGACTCCACCCTGTGGATCGCCCGGGCGCGCGCCGAGGAGCAGCTGCGCGATCCCCTGACCGGGCTGCCGAACCGGCAGTGGCTGCTGGAGCGGGCCTGGTCGGCTCTGGACGAGGCTGAACGTTTGGGCACCCGGGCAGCTCTTGTGCTGATCGACCTGGACCGCTTCCGCGCGGTCAACGACACCCTGGGCCACCTGGCGGGCGACCGCCTGCTCCTCCAGATCGCCGACCGGCTGCGCCAGGCCCTGCCCGAGGACGCCGAGGCCGCCCGGCTCGGCGGCGACGAGTTCGCGGTCCTGCTCCCCGTCGCCGATTCCACCACCAGCGCCCAGCGCATCGCCCGCCACCTGGTCGCCGAGCTCAGCTCCCCCCTCGACCTGGACGGCCTCACGCTCGTCCTGGAGGCCAGCGCCGGCCTCGCCGTCTTCCCCGACCACGCGCTGGACGCGGAGGGGCTGCTGCGGCGCGCGGACGTGGCCATGTACCAGGCGAAGCGCGACCGTACGGGCGTGGAGGTGTACGAGTCCAAGCGGGACAGCAACACCCCCGACCGCCTGGGCCTCCTCGGCGACCTCCGCAGGGCCCTCGACGCCGGCGAAGTGGAACTCCACTACCAGCCGAAGGTCCGCTTCGACGGCCAGGTGGCCGGACTCGAAGCCCTCGTGAGATGGGTGCACCCGGAACGGGGACGGGTGTCCCCGGACGAGTTCATCGCGATCGCCGAGACCTCCGGACTGATGCCGCACCTGACGGAGTACGTCCTGGAGACCGCCCTCGCCCAGGTGGCGCGGTGGCGGGCCCAGGGCCTGAAGGTCCCGGTCGCCGTCAACGTCTCGCCGCGCGACGTCCACACCCCCGGCTTCGCGGGCGCGGTCGCCGCGAGACTGGCCCGCCACGGAGTGCCGGCGAGCGGGCTGCAGCTGGAGATAACGGAGCACGTGCTGCTGGAGGACCCGCAGCGGGCGGCCGACACCATGGCCGGGCTCACGGGCCACGGCGTGAAGATGTCCCTGGACGACTTCGGCACCGGCTACTCCTCGCTGGTCCACCTGCGCCGCCTGCCGGTCAGCGAGCTCAAGATCGACCGGTCGTTCGTGGGCCGGCTGGCGGTCGACGCGCAGGACGCGGAGATCGTCCGCTGCACGGTGGACCTGGCGCACTCGCTGGGCCTGCTGGTCGTTGCGGAGGGCGTGGAGGACGACGAGACGTGGGAGCGGCTGCGGGACCTGGGCTGCGACGCGGTGCAGGGCTGGCTGGTCGCCGCCGCGATGCCGCCGCAGGAGGCCACCGCCTGGCTGCTGGCCCGCGGAGAGCGCGGCTGGCGCCGCCCGGCGGACATCACGGCCGAACTCGCGGCCGCCGAGGCCGACGCGGTCTGATCCCAGCTACGGCGCCTTAAACGCCGGCGGGGCTGCAAGTTCAGCCCCGCCGGCGTTTGAGGCGCGGGGTGCGGGGCGGAGCCCCGGTCTTTGAGCCGCGCCGGCGATTGAGGCGCGGGGTCGGGCGGCGCCCGGGAGGCTCCGCGCAGCGGCTCGCGCGGCGAACCCGCGGCGGCCCGAGCCAAACCGTTTCGCAGGCCGGGGGCCGGGCCCCATAGGATTGGGTCCGAAACGAAACATCCACCCACCCCCAGAGGATCGCTGCATGCCTGGCATTACGCGCGAGGAGGTCGTCCACCTCGCTCGGCTGGCGCGCCTTGAGCTGTCCAGCAACGAGCTGGATCACTTCGCCGGACAGCTCGGCGACATCATCGGCGCGGTCGCCCGCGTCTCCGAGGTCGCCGACCAAGACGTCCCGCCGACCTCCCACCCGCTGCCGCTGACGAACGTCATGCGCGCGGACGAGGTCCGTCCGTCGCTCACCCCCGAGCAGGCGCTCTCCGGTGCTCCCGCCCAGGAGCAGCAGCGTTTCAAGGTGCCGCAGATCCTGGGGGAGGACTAACAACCATGGTCGACATCATCAAGCTCACGGCCGCCCAGACCGCCGAGAAGATCGCCTCCGGCGAGCTCACGGCCGTCGAGGTGACCGAGGCCCACCTCGCCCGCATCGACGCCACCGACGAGAAGGTCAACGCCTTCCTGCACGTGGACCGCGAGGGCGCGCTCGCCCAGGCCCGCGCCGTCGACGCCAAGCGCGAGGCCGGCGAGAAGCTCGGCCCGCTGGCCGGCGTGCCCCTCGCCCTCAAGGACATCTTCACCACCGTCGGGGTCCCGACCACCGTCGGTTCGAAGATCCTCGAAGGCTGGATCCCGCCGTACGACGCCACCCTGACGCGCAAGCTCAAGGAAGCGGACGTCGTCATCCTCGGCAAGACCAACATGGACGAGTTCGCCATGGGGTCCTCCACCGAGAACAGCGCCTACGGCCCCACCGGCAACCCCTGGGACCTCACCCGGATCCCCGGCGGCTCCGGCGGCGGTTCCGCGGCGGCCCTCGCCGCCTTCCAGGCCCCGCTGGCCATCGGCACGGACACCGGCGGCTCCATCCGCCAGCCCGCCGCCGTCACCGGCACGGTCGGCGTGAAGCCCACGTACGGCGGCGTCTCCCGCTACGGCATGGTCGCGTTCTCGTCCTCCCTCGACCAGGGCGGGCCCTGCGCCCGTACGGTCCTGGACGCAGCCCTCCTGCACGAGGTGATCGCCGGGCACGACCCGCTCGACTCCACCTCCATCGATGCCCCGGTCCCGCCGGTCGTCGAGGCCGCCCGCAACGGCTCGGTCGCCGGCATGCGCGTCGGTGTGGTCAAGCAGTTCGCCGGCGAGGGCTACCAGGCCGGTGTCGTCCAGCGCTTCAACGAGGCGGTGGAGCTCCTCAAGGAGCTCGGCGCCGAGATCGTCGAGCTGGACTGCCCGTCCTTCGACCTCGCGATGGCCGCGTACTACCTGATCGCGCCGTCCGAGTGCTCCTCGAACCTGGCCCGCTTCGACGCCATGCGCTACGGCCTGCGCGTCGGCGACGACGGCACCAAGTCCGCCGAGGACGTCACGGCCCTGACCCGCGAAGCCGGCTTCGGCGACGAGGTCAAGCGCCGCATCATCCTCGGCACGTACGCGCTCAGCTCCGGCTACTACGACGCGTACTACGGCTCCGCCCAGAAGGTCCGCACGCTCATCACCAAGGACTTCGAGAAGTCCTTCGAGCAGGTCGACGTGATCGTCTCCCCGACGACCCCGACCACCGCCTTCCCGATCGGTGAGCGCACCGACGACCCGCTGGCGATGTACCTCGCGGACCTGTGCACCATCCCGACCAACCTGGCCGGCAACTCCGCCATGTCGCTCCCCTGCGGCCTGGCACCCGAGGACGGTCTCCCGGTCGGACTGCAGATCATCGCCCCCGCGATGAAGGACGACCGGCTCTACAAGGTCGGCGCGGCCGTCGAGGCCGCCTTCGTCGCGCGCTGGGGTCACCCGCTGCTCGAGGAGGCACCGTCGCTATGAGCACCAGTGCACTGTCCAAGGCCAAGGGCTTCAAGAAGTCCAAGACCGGCACCTACCTGTCGATCGGCACCACCGCCTTCGGCGCCATCAGCGTGATCAAGCAGGTCAAGAAGGCCCGCACCGAGAACGACATGCTGAAGCTCGTCGACGCCGCCGTGTCCGCCGCCGCCATCGTCACCGGCCTCGCGATCCTGTACCGCGAGCTGAAGCGCCTGGGCGACGACGACGTCCTGCTGGGCTGAGAGGGAAAGTTTCACCGTGACCTTCACCGAACTGCTGTCGTACGAGGACGCTCTCGCCTCGTTCGACCCCGTCATGGGCCTTGAGGTCCATGTCGAGCTCGGCACCAAGACGAAGATGTTCTGCGGCTGCTCCACGGAGCTCGGCGCCGAGCCCAACTCGCAGACGTGCCCCACCTGCCTCGGCCTGCCCGGCTCGCTCCCGGTCGTCAACGCGATCGGCATCGAGTCCGCCGTCAAGATCGGCCTCGCGCTGAACTGCGAGATCGCCGAGTGGTGCCGCTTCGCCCGGAAGAACTACTTCTATCCGGACATGCCGAAGAACTTCCAGACCTCCCAGTACGACGAGCCCATCGCCTTCAACGGCTTCCTGGACGTCCAGCTGGAGGACGGCGAGATCTTCCGCGTGGAGATCGAGCGCGCCCACATGGAGGAGGACACCGGCAAGTCGCTGCACGTCGGCGGCGCCACCGGCCGTATCCACGGCGCGTCCCACTCCCTGCTGGACTACAACCGCGCCGGCATCCCGCTCATCGAGATCGTCACCAAGCCCATCGAGGGCGCGGGCGAGCGGGCCCCCGAGGTCGCCAAGGCGTACGTCGCCGAGCTGCGCGAGGTCATCAAGGCGCTCGGCGTCTCCGAGGCCCGCATGGACAAGGGCCAGATGCGCTGCGACGTGAACCTGTCGCTGCGCCCGACCCCCGAGTCCGAGTTCGGCACCCGCAGCGAGACCAAGAACGTCAACTCGCTGCGCTCCGTCGAGCGCGCCGCGCGCTTCGAGATCCAGCGGCACGCGGCCGTGCTGACCTCCGGCGGCACCATCGTCCAGGAGACCCGGCACTTCCACGAGGAGGACGGCTCCACCACGGCCGGCCGCATCAAGGACAACGCCGAGGACTACCGGTACTTCCCGGAGCCCGACCTGGTCCCCGTCGCCCCGGCCCGTGCGTGGGTCGAGGAGCTGCGCGGGGCCCTGCCCGAGATGCCGCGCGTGCGCCGCAACCGGCTCCGCGAGGACTGGGGCGTCACCGAGCACGACATGCAGTCGATCCTCAACGCGGGCGCGGTGGACTCCATCGTCGCCACGATCGAGGCGGGCGCCGACACGACCGCCGCGCGCAAGTGGTGGATGGGCGAGCTGGCCCGCAACGCCAACGAGCAGGGCGTGGTCGTCGACGAGCTGCCCATCACCCCGGCGCAGGTGGCCCGGGTCGCGGCCCTGGTCGCGGACGGCTCGCTCAACGACAAGCTGGCCCGCAAGGTCCTCGAAGGCGTCCTCGCCGGCGAGGGCACCCCGGACGAGGTCGTCGAGAAGCGCGGCCTGAAGGTCGTCTCGGACGAGGGCGCGCTCGGCGCGGCCGTGGACGAGGCCATCGCGGGCAACGCGGCCATCGCGGACAAGATCCGCGGCGGCAAGATCGCCGCCGTCGGCGCCCTGGTCGGTGCGGTCATGAAGACCACCCGCGGCCAGGCCGACGCGGCGCGCGTCAAGGAGCTCATCCTGGAGCGCCTGGGCGTCTCCGAGGGCTGAGAGTGAACGAAGGGCGCCCCGCACCGGTTCCGTACCGGTGCGGGGCGCCCTTGCGTGTACCTGGGCTCAGCGCTTCAGGGTGGGGCTGGCGAGGACGACGTACCCGTCCTTGAGGCCGCAGGTGTCCTCCACCCGGATCCGCAGCCGCAGGGCGCCCTTGACCTCCACCGTCTTGGAGACCGGCTTGCCCAGGACGACCTCCTCGTTGAAGAGGGCGGGCTGGTCGTCGATGGAGACGGAGATGCGGCCCCGCTCGACGGGCGAGTTGTCGGCGATCCCGGCCGTGAACTCCAGCTGGGACCAGGCCCGGTTGAGGTTGAACTCGGCGGACGAGGTCTGCGAGCAGTCCGCGATGAAGGAGCTGCCGTAGGACTTGGTGTTCAGCGTGGCGGCCTCCACCCGCAGGCCGTTCAGCCCGTCGATGGGCTGGAGGTTGGTCAGGTCCGCCACGTTGCTCGCGGGCGCGGTGCCGGGGTCGCTCGGCCCCGGACTGCCCGACGGGCCGGACCCGCTGCCCGGCGGGTCCGACGGGGTGGCGCGCGAGGCGGAGGGCATGGGATCGGCGGGAGCGCTGGTGGCGCCTCCGGCGCTCGGGGTGGAGCCGCCCGCCTGGACGCCCCCGCTCTTGTCCTTGTCCTTGTCGCCCAGGAGCTGTACGCCGGCCACCGCGAGGGCGGCCAGCACCAGCACCGCGGCCGCCGAGCCGAGGATCAGGCCGGTCCGCCGCTTCTTCGGGCGCGGCGGCTCGGGGGCCGGGACGGGGGCCGGCATTGGAGCCGGTGCCGGGTTCAGGTGGTACGTCGGCCCGTACCCGGCGGGCACCGACTCGGGGAGCGGGGCCTGGGCCGGGACCGTGGCCGGATCAGGGCCGGGATCCGGCACCGTCGCCGCGGCCGTGGGCACGTACGCCGCGGGCGGCGGTGCCGCGGGAGGCTGGGACACGGGCGGCTGCGACACGGGAGGCTGGGACACGGGCTGAGCAGCCACCGGCGGCGGGGTCGTGGGCTGCGCGGCCACCGGCGGCGGCGTGGCGGGCTGCGGGGGGACCACCGACACCGGCGGCGCGGCCGGGCGCGGCGGGGTGTCCTGCACGACCCGCTGCGAGGTGGAGGTGGTCGTCGACACCACCGCGTGGCGGACGTCCTTCATCCAGCCGGCCAGGTTCACCGGCCGCTTCCCCGGGTCGGCCGCGTAGATCGAGGTGATCCGCGCCCGCTGCTCGGCGTCCAGCGCGGCGATCTGCGGGAGCGCCGCCAGGGCGTGCGCCAGCTGCTCCGCCGTGGCGGGCGGCGACTCCCCGCTCAGCAGGAAGTACGCGATCGCCCCGAAGGCGTACCGGTCCGTGCCCGGCGTCCGCTTGCCGTCGAAGACCTCGGGAGCGGCGTAGCCCGGGGTGAACCAGACCTCCGCCGTCTGGTGGTCGGCGGTCAGCTTGCTGAGGCCGAAGTCCACCAGCGTGGCCTGCCCGTGCTCGTCGACCATCACATTGCCGGGGGAGAGGTCGCCGTGGATGACCTGGCGGCCCGACGGGGTGGCCTTGCCCGAGTGCAGCCAGTCCAGTACGTCGGCCAGCTGCTCCAGCGTGCGCATCACCTCGCGCCGTTCGGCGGCGGTGGCGAGGGTCCGCTCGGCCCGCCAGTCCCGCAGGTCCAGCCCGTCGACGTGGTTCATGACGAGGACGAGCGCCCGCCCGGTGAGGGTCGAGGACTCCCCGGGCCGGTGGATCGGCGGCCCCTCGAAGTGCTCCCGTACGCCGACGACTCCGGGCCGGTGGACGAACCGCAGCAGTTCGGCCTGCTCGTTCCACTTCTGGCTGATCCGGTCGAAGACGTCGGGCGTGATGGTCGTCTTGGAGTCGAGCACCTTGACGACCACGGGCTCGGATCCGCCGGCGAGTTCGATCTCCGCGAGATAGAGCACGGCCTCCCCGCCGCGCCCGATCGACCGGAGCAGGCGGTACCGGTCCGCCGCCGCGTCCGGACCGATGTGCAGGTTCTGACTGGTCAATGTCCCCCACCTCAACATGCTTTGAGTGGGCATCAGCTTCCCGGGGGGAGACGCGCGAGGTCAATGGGAATCGGGAATCCCCCCGGGGTGCAGCCTTTTCGCGGGCGAGCGCCGGGGAGCGTCTGCGACTGCCTGCGCGTTGCAGGGGAGCGTTCGCGGCCGGACACGCCGCCGGGCGCCCGGCTCGCGGAACCGCCCGGTGGGCGGGTTCCGTTCGCCGGACGCCCGGTCGAAGGGGCGGCTCGGGTCAGCCGGTTGCCGAAGCGGCTCCCGAAGTGCCTCCCGAAGTGCCTTCCGAAGCGGCTCCCGGAGCGTTGAAGAAGGCCAGCCGGGCCGGCTTCGCCGGGAGGTAGACCTCGGGCAGGTCGATCTCCGGGAGGACGACCTCCGGTCCGAGCACGAAGCCGGAGCGCTCCATGCGGGCGACGGCCTTGGTGTTGCGGGCGTCCGGTTCGACGACCACGCGCCGCGCGGTGCCGTCGGAGAACACGAACCCGATGAAGGCGGTCATCAGGGCCCCGGTGAAGCCGTGCTCGGCCGCACCCTCGATCGGGCCGATCAGCAGGTGCACGCCGACGTCCCCGGGCTGGACCTCGTAGCACTCGCTGACCCGGTCCTCGGCGCAGTCGTACGTCTGGAACAGCGCGACTTGCTCGCCGTCGCGGCTGACCATGTAGGCGTGGTGGGTGGTGCGGCGGTCGACGTCCTCGTAGATCTCCTGGACCAGTTCGCGGCCGGCCTCGCCCATGCCCCAGAAGCGGGCCCGCTCCTGCGTGACCCAGCTGTGGATCAGGTCGGAGTCGGCGGCCGGGTCGACGGGGGTGATGGTGACCGTGCCGAAGCCCTCGACGTGGTGGGTGTGAACGGGCTGTCTCGCGGAGACGGAGGCGGTGGCGGTGGCGGTCATATCGATTCCTTGGTGAGCCGGGTCCAGTCGGTGACGACGGGGACGAGTTCGCAGTGCGCCCACTGGGGCAGCTGATCGCGGTGGTGGGGTGAGCCGGTGACGCCGTCCGCGCCGAGCGGGACCGCCCAGAGGCTGTCCTCGCGGCGGGCGAGGTCCCAGACGTAACGGGCCGCCGATGCACGGGCGGTGAGGTCCGTGAAGCCGGGCACGGTGGAGGTGGCGTTCACGCAGTCGTGGTCGCCGCCGAGGCCGGGCCACTCCGTGGCCTCCGGGTCGGGCACGGCCTGCCAGGGGGTCAGGCGGTGGACCTCGGACCAGGGGGTGTCGGGGGCGCCGGCCGCGGCCGTCTCCTCCAGCGCGGCGCGGACGTGCGCCGCACGGTCGAGGCCGGGGACGAGGGAGGTGGTGAGCAGGCCTTCGAGGGCGTAGCCGATCCGCGGGACCAGGTACAGCCAGGGATGGAAGACGTCCGGGCCGGTCGGCGCACCCCACAGGTCCGAGAAGACGGGATCGGCGGCGAAGCGGCGTACGATCGCGGTCCGGAAGGCCGAGAAGACGGTGGCGTCGGTGCTGTCGGCCGCCATGTGCCGGTCCCAGGCCAGCAGCCGCTCGCGCAGCGCCTGCGCCGCAGGGGTCAGGTCCTCGAAGCCCGGGAGCAGGGCGAGCAGGGGCGCGGCCGAGGCCAGGTGCGTGTCCCGGTGTACGTCGGCCATCGCCTTCGGGGACCAGTCCGCGGAGCCGCTGAGCAGCTCGCGAATGCGGTTGGCGCGGTGCGGGGGCGCGAACTCGACGCCGAGCGGGGAGGCGATCCCGCGCGCGTTCGCCATGACGGTGAAGCCCTGCACGGGCTCGGCGGGGGTCGGGGCCCAGCCCTGCCAGGCGTGCTGCGGGTCCCAGGCGGGCACGGGGCGCAGCCGGTTGGTGCGGTGGCGCAGCGGCACGGCGCCCGCGACGCGGTGCAGCAGGCCGCCTGCGGTGTCGGCGGCGTGGACGACGTTGACCGGCTCGGCCCAGCCGTCGAGGGCGCGGTCGATGTCGGCGACGGTGCGGGCGCGCAGGAGGGCGGGGAGGGCGGCGAAGCCGAGGTCCCGGCGGACCCGGGGCGGGTAGCGCAGGGAGAGGGTCTGCGTGCTGCCGTCGGCTTCGGCAGCGGGGTCGCCGCCTGGGTTGGCGCCGGGCTCGCCGTCCGCGTGGATGATCACGGGGCCGCGGGCGGTCTCGAGGATCTCCACCTCGACGTCGTCGCCGCCGGCCACGCTGATGGTCTCGGTGTGGCGGGTGACGGACTCCCAGACGCCGTCCGGGCCGAGCGCCTCGACGGCGGAGTCCGCGCCGCGGCGCAACTGCTCGACGTACAGGTCCTGGTAGTCGGCCATCGCGTTGGTGATCGCCCAGGCGGCGCTGCCGGTGTGCCCGAAGTGGGCGAGGCCGGGGACGCCGGGGACGGCGAGGCCCAGGACGTCGTAGTCCGGGCAGGAGAGGCGTATCTGCTGGTAGACGCCCGGGTCCTCGATGAACCGGTGCGGGTCGCCCGCGATGATCGCCGCGCCGGTGGTGGTGCGGTCGCCCGGCACCAGCCAGCCGTTGCTGCCGGCCGTGCCGGGGCCGTCGGTGGCGAAGAGGGTGACCGCCTCGTCGCCGAGGGCGCGGGCCACGCGCTCGCGCCACAGCTTGGTGGCGAAGCCGGCGAACAGGATGTGCGTGGCGATCCAGATGGCCAGCGGCACCCACGGCTCCCAGGGGGCGGGGGAGAGGCCGGTGCGCGCGAAGCGTTCGTCACGGGCGGCGCCGGCCGCGAGACCGTCGTTGACGCCGTCCACGTACGCGCGGACCCAGGCGGCGGTGCCGGGGTCGTCGGCGGCCATGGCCTCGTAGCAGCGGCGGGCCGTGTCGGCGAGACGGCACTGGCGGGCGAAGCGGTCCCAGGAGACGGAGTCCGCACCGAGGAAGGAGGCGCTGGAGCCCTCGGCGCGGTGCCGTTCGACCTCGAGCTGCCAGGCGCGGTCGAAGGCGGTGACGCGGCCCTGCGCGTAGGCGAGCCGGAGTTCGTCGGATGCGCGGAGGTGGGGGATGCCCCAGGGGTCGCGGTAGACGTCGTACGATGCCGAAGTCTCCCCGCGGGGCCCGCCCTGGGCCCGCGCGTACGACTCCGGGTCGCTCTCGCTGCTCACACTGCTCACGCTGCTCACACTCTTCCCCAAGGTGCATTAGGTTAGGCTGCCCTAACTATAGAGGCGCACAGGGGAGGGGTTGGACATGGCTGTCGGCAAGGGCTGGGAGGGCGTGGTCCTGAAGCTCATGAGGGGCAAGGACTTCACGTTCACGGTGACGGGGGCGGAAGACGTCACGGAGCACTACCGCCGGGTGTACTTCACCGACGGCGGGCTGCTGGCGGCCGCGGGCGAGTCGCTGCACCCGACGATGTGGGTGCGGGTCTGGTTCCAGGGCGCGGGCAAGCCGCACCAGCGCGCGTACACGCTGGTGGACCCGGATCCGGCCGCGGGGACGTTCTGCTTCGAATTCGCCCTGCACGACGGCGTGGCCAGCGACTGGGCGCGCGGGGCCAAGGCGGGCGACACGATCGACGCCACCATCCAGGGCACCGGGTTCACCGCCCCGACGCCGTCGCCGGAGCGACTGCTCGTCATCGGCGACCCGGCGTCCCTCCCGGCGATCAACTCGCTGCTGGACGCCTTCCCGCAGACCCCGGCGACCATCTGGTTCGAGACGCAGCACGCCGCGGACGCGGAGCTGCCGGTACGGCTGGACGCGGACCGGCACGACATCCGCCGGGTGCCGCGGGGCGGCGCGGACCTGGTCGACCGGGTCAGGGCCGAGCTCCCGGAGCTGGTCGGGGACCCGGAGTCGGCGTACGTCTGGCTGGCCTGCGACACGGCGACGACCCGCACCCTGACGGCGTACCTGCGCAAGGAACTCGCCCTGCCGAAGCAGCGGGTGAACGGGCTGGGGTACTGGCGGGCCGCGGCCTGAGGCACCGGGGCGGCCGGCCGAGCACGCACCAGGGCGGCCGCCCAGGTGAGGGCCCGGGTGGTCGCCTGAGGGCGGGCCGGGCGAGTGTTCGAGGCGCCGGCCCGCGCGGTCGTCCGCAGGGTGGGCTCAGGCGCCGGTGACGCCGTCGATCCCCTCGCGGAGGAAGTCGGCGTGGCCGTTGTGGCGGGCGTACTCGTGGATCAGGTGGAGCATGACCAGGCGCAGCGAGGCCTCCTCCTTCCAACTCGGCACGTACGCCGTCACGTCCAGGGACTCGGCGGCGGCCTCGATGCGACGGGCGTGCGCGACCTCGTCCTGCCATGCGGTGAACGCCTCGTCGCGACTGGCGCCGGACGCGTCGTAGGCGGCCTGGAAGTCGTGCGTGTCCGACCACAGGTGCGGGAGGTCCTCGCCACTCAGGACGCGACGGAACCAGTGCCGCTCGACCTCGGCCATGTGCCGGACCAGCCCGAGCAGGGACAGCGTGGACGGCGGCATCGAGGCACGGCGCAGCTGCTCGTCGGTGAGGCCCTCGCACTTCCAGGCGAGAGTGGCCCGGTGGTAGTCGAGGAAGGTGCAGAGCGTCTCGCGCTCGGCACCCGTGAGGGGAGGGCTGATGCGTTCCATGCGGCCGATCCTGCCCCTTGATCCACAGCCGCGGAACCCCTGATCAGTCCTGCGACCACATGTACGGCACCGTGACGCCCAGGACCCCGAAGCCCAGCCGCTCCAGGATCGGGCGGCTGTCGTCCGAGGCGTCCACCTGGAGGTACTCGATGCCGCGCTCGGCCGCCAGGCGGGCGCGGTGGGCGACCAGCAGGCGGTAGATGCCCCGGCCGCGCCATTGCGGGATCGTGCCGCCGCCCCACAGGCCCGCGAAGGCCGTGCCCGGACGGATCTCCATCCGCGCCGCGCTCACCGGGGTGTCGCCCGCCATCGCGAGCACCACCGCGATGTTCTCCGGCTCGCTGCGCAGCATGCCGAGCACGGACTCCCGGATCCGCGGCCGTTCCGTCCCGAAGGCCCCCGTGTGGACGTCCATCATCAGGTCGACGCCGGCCTCGTCCGTGACCGTCCGCAGCGTGATCCCCTCCGGCGGCTCGACCGGCAGCTGCGCGAGCTCGGCCACCCGGCCCACCATCAGGGTCTCGGGCGGCTCGGGTACGAAGCCCGCCGCCCGCAGCCGGTCCGCCAGGTCCGCCGGCCGGTCGTGGTCGTACAGCTTCCACTCGAACTCCGGACACCCGCGGTCCGCGAAGAACGCCACCTGCGCCGCGATCTCCGCATCCGCCGTCCCCTCGTCGAGGTCCGACCAGAGCACGCCGTTCCACCCGAGGCCGGGCACGCTGTGCCGTACGACCGCACCCGCCCGCTCCACCCTGGCCTGCGGCGCGTCCGGCTGCGCACCCTCGCGCATCTCCGCGTCGTACCGGGCGCGCACCTTCACAAGCTCATCAAGATCCATCGTCATCGCCCCAGCTCATCAGTGTCCGGCCGGTCACCACAACTGCATTAGCCTCACCCCGTGAACGACGACTCCACCATCTACACCGGCAAGGCCGCCCCCGACGCGGCAGCCGACCGCGGCTGGCTCCTCGGCCACTTCAAGGACCCTGCCGATCCCCGTCACAGCGAGGACGTGGAGATCAAATGGGGCGTCCACCCCAAGGGCGACGCACGGGAGCGGTGGGCGACCGCCGAGCGGCGCACCGCACTGCTGGTGCTGATCAGCGGACGCTTCCGGCTGGAGTTCCCGGGGCGGACCGTCGTCCTCGCGGAGCAGGGCGACTACGTGCTCTGGGGGCGGGGCGTCGACCACTCCTGGTACGCGGAGGAGGACGCGGTCGTCCTCACCGTCCGGTGGCCCTCGATCCCCGGCTACCGGGTGGACGAGCCCGAGGGCCGGGCAGTGGCCGGCGCGGCGGCGGCCGGCCAGGCGGTGGCCGGCCAGACCCCGGACCTCCTGCCGCGCTGACCTGCGTACCGCACCTTCCGGACCCCTGTGACGATGCACACGAAAGGGGCCAACGATCACGAAACACTGAGATCGTGCAGGGTGTAGACCATCTGGGCCGAACTCCGGGGCGATCCCCCGGGCCGACGGCCGGGCCTTCACGAGTTCAGGCGTTCTTTGCGACGGGCTGCCCCCGGTAAAGATCCGAACCACCAGGGAGCACGTCCGTTGGCAGTAATCGCACGGTGGTGCATGCGCCACCGTCTCCTCGCCGTGCTGATCTGGCTGCTCGCACTCGGCGCCACCGCGGCGGCCGCCGGGACCGCCGGATCGGCGTTCTCCAACGACTACGAGGTCCCCGGCACCGATTCCGGCAGGGCGAACGACCTCCTGCGCGAGGGTTTCCACGGTCAGGGCGGAGACACCGACACCATCGTGTGGCGGGCCCCGGACCAGCAGAGCGTGCGCACCCCGGACATCGAACAGCGCATGACCCGGGCACTCGAAGCCGTCGCCGGACTCCCCGGAGTCGGATCGGTCGCCGGACCCTACGGCCCCCACCCCGAGAGCGCCGCGCAGATCAGCCCCGACGGGCACACCGCCTACGCCGTGGTGACCTTCGAGAAGCAGGCGGACGCCGTCCCCAAGGCCCAGGCCAAGGCGGTCGTCGACGCCGCGAAGAACGCCACCACCGAGGCCGGCGGACTGCAGGTCGAGCTGGGCGGCCGCGCCGTCCAGCTCACCGAGGCCCCCACCGCGCACCTCGCCGAGGTCATCGGGGTCGTCGTCGCGGCCCTCGTGCTCTTCCTCGCCTTCGGCTCGCTCGCCGCGAGCCTGCTGCCCATCGCGACCGCCCTGGTCAGCGTGGGCACCGCCTATTTCGGCATCACCCTGCTCGGACACGTGATGCCGGTCGCCGACTTCGCCCCGCTGCTCGGCACCCTCATCGGCCTCGGCGTCGGCATCGACTACGCGCTGTTCATCGTCACCCGGCACCGCAAGGGCCTCGCGCGGGGCCTCGCGGTCGAGGAGGCGGCCGAGAGCGCCGTCGCCACCACCGGCCGGGCCGTCGTCTTCGCCGGCGCCACCGTCTGCATCGCGCTGCTCGGCATGCTGGTGCTGCGGCTGGACTTCCTCAACGGCGTCGCCATAGCCGCCTCCGTGACGGTCGTCCTGACGGTCGCCGCCTCGGTCACCCTGCTGCCCGCCCTCCTCTCGTACATCGGCATGCGCGCCCTTTCGCGCCGCGAGCGCCGCAAGCTCGCCGCCGAGGGCCCGCAGCCCGAGCAGACCTCCGGCTTCGCCGTCCGCTGGTCCGGCTTCGTCGAGCGCCACCCCAAACTGCTGGGCGTCGTCGCCACCGCGGTCATGCTGGTGCTGGCCCTGCCCACCTTCTCCCTCCACCTGGGCACCTCCGACCAGGGCAACAACCCGGCCACCTCCACCACCCGGCAGGCCTACGACCTGCTGGCCGAGGGGTTCGGGCCCGGCACGAACGGCCCGCTCGCCGTCGTCGCCCGCCTGGACGGGGCCGGCGACCGGCTCGCCGTCGACCAGCTGGCACAGGCACTGCGCACCACGAAGGGCGTCGCCTCCACCGGCCCCGCCGTCTTCAACCGCAGCGGGGACACCGTCGTCCTGACCGTCGTACCGGACTCCTCCCCGCAGTCCCGGGCCACGAGCGACCTCGTCGACTGGCTCCGCCAGGACGTCATCCCGCGGGCCGGGCACGGCAACTCCATGGAGGTCCACGTCGGCGGGGTGACGGCCTCCTACGACGACTTCGCCGAGGTCATCGTCGGGAAGCTGCCGCTCTTCGTCGCCGTGGTCGTCGCCCTCGGCTGCGTGCTCCTGCTGCTGGCCTTCCGGTCCATCGGCATCCCGGTCAAGGCCGCGGTCATGAACGTGGCCGCCGTCGCCTCCTCCTTCGGCGTCGTGGTCGCGATCTTCCAGTGGGGCTGGGGCAGCGAACTGCTGGGCCTGGGCAGCGCCGGGCCCATCGAACCCTTCCTGCCCGTGATCATGGTGTCCGTCCTCTTCGGACTGTCGATGGACTACCAGGTCTTCCTCGTCAGCCGGATGTACGAGGAGTGGCTGGAGACCGGCGACAACCGGCGGGCCGTGCGCGTGGGCCTCGCGGAGACCAGCAGGGTCATCAACTCGGCGGCCGTCATCATGATCTCCGTCTTCCTGGCCTTCGTGCTCAGCGGCGACCGGATCATCGCGATGTTCGGCATCGCGCTCGCCTCGGCCGTGGCCCTCGACGCCTTCGTCCTGCGCACCCTCCTCGTCCCGGCCCTGATGCACATGCTCGGCGGCGCCAACTGGTGGCTGCCCGCCTGGCTCGAACGGCGGCTGCCCCGGATCAGCATCGAGCCCCCGGAACACCGTCCGCATGCGAAACTTCCGGCACAGCGGCCCGCCGCCGTCCCCGCCACGAGCGAGGACAGCGCCGAGCCCGTCACAGCCTCCCGGTGATCCGGCAACCCGCCGCACGAGACCCAAGGAAGAAGCCGCATGTTCTCGATAGACCTCGCCGAAGGCGCCCAGCTGTTCCCGCTGGAAGCCCGGCACGCCGAGGAGTTCTTCGCCCACATCGAGCGGGGACGCGAGTTCATCGGCCAGTACGTGCCCTTCCCGGACCGGTCCCCCGACGTCGAGTCCGCCCGGGCGCTGCTGGCCAAGTACGCGGTCAAGGCCGGTGAGGACGGCGCTCGGTTCTTCGGCATCCGGCTCGACGGCACCCTCGTGGGCGGGGTCCTCTTCCCGGCCTTCGAGGCGGACACCGGCAACTGCGAGATCGGCTGCTGGCTGGAGCCCGCCGCGGCCGGCCGCGGCCTGGTGACCCGGGCCTGCCAGGTCCTGATCGACTACGCCTTCGGCGAGCGCGGCATGCACCGCGTCGAGTGGCACGCCGCCTCCGCCAACAAGAAGAGCCTCGCCGTGGCCGAGCGCCTCGGCATGACCCGCGAGGGTGTCATGCGGCAGAACCACCTCCACCGCGGTGTCCGCCAGGACACCGAGGTCTGGTCGATCCTCTCCCACGAGTGGGCCGCGGCCCGATCCGCCTAGGACCAGAACGGGCCCCGCCGACCGCGGGGCCCCGGGTGGCCACAACCCGCGGATTCTCAGAAAACTCTCAGACAGGGCGCCTACGGTGCCCCGCATGGACACCACCAAGACCCCCGCCCCGAACGCCTCCGAGGCGGACACCTCTCCGGTCGACCTCGACAAGGCCGAGACCCCCCAGCCCGCCGAGGCCGACGCCGGCACCGCACTCACCGACGCCGACCTGGACGACGACACGTTCGCCGAGGACCAGGCCGAGGACGAGGAGCCGAGCCACGTCGGATCCGCGGCCTCCGCGATCGTGGCGGCCGGTCTCGGTGTCGTCGCCCTCAGCGGCAGCTGGGTCGCGGGCATCGTGTCCGAGCGCGCGAGCGTCGCCGCCCGTCTGGAGCTGAGCCAGGCCGCCGACGCCAACGCGCAGATCGCCGCCCAGTTCGTCGACCCGTGGCACGCCACCGCGATGGTGAACGGCGTCTTCGCCGCCCTCGCCCTGATCATCGCCACCTTCGTGCTGGCCCTCCCCGCCTTCAGCACCCCCGAGCGCACCCTCCCCACCTGGGTGCGGTCCGTCTCCTGGGCCGGCATCGGACTGGGTGCCCTCGGCGTCCTGCTCTTCGTCCTCATGTACTTCGACCTCCTCCTCGCCATCCCCAAGGCAGCGGGCTAAGCACCCGCCCGGCCGGGCCCGGGCACGGCCTTAGGTCTCCGCCGCCCGTCCGGGGAACCACGGCCCCCGGACTAAGGCCCCCTGCCCCCGCAGATGCGGCATGCGACCGATGTGCCGGTACCCCTTGGGGCGCGAATCTTGGATCACACCGAACGAGGTGCCCGAGAAACGCGACCAGGGAGTACGAGATGTTCGAGTACGAGATCGCCACCGCCGCCCGCCGCGCCGACCTCCTGCGCGAAGCCGCCGAGTTCCGCGTGGTCCGCCAGGCGCAGCAGGCGCGCCGCGCCTCCTCGCGGAGCCAGGAACCCGGAGGGCCGGTGAGAGGACTGCGCAGTCGCCTCACCCGCACCGCCCGCCCCGCGCCCCGCCCCGCGTGAACTGACGCACGATGGGGAGCGCACCGATAACGAGTGCCGCCGGGCAGGACGTCTGTGCGATGCTCGGCGGCGTGGAGACCAGATCCGTCAGCCCGGTGTTCGTCGGCCGAGCCGACGAACTGGCCGTGCTCACCGACGCACTGACCCGCGCCGAAGGCCAGGAGCCGCAGGCGATGCTCATCGGCGGCGAGGCCGGGGTCGGCAAGACCCGCCTCACCGAGGAGTTCCTCTGCGAGGCGGACCGCCGCGGCGCCGTCGTCGCCGTCGGAGGCTGTGTGGAGATCGGGGCGGAGGGACTTCCCTTCGCCCCGTTTTCGACGGCCCTGCGCACCCTGCACCGTCTCCTCCCCGAAGAGCTGGCCGCCGCAGCCGCCGGCCAGGAGGACGAGCTCGCCCGGATCCTTCCCGAACTGGGCGACACCCCGCGCGGACCGCACGACGAGGAGAGCACCGCCCGGCTCTTCGAACTGACGGCCCGGATGCTGGAGCGGCTCGCCGCCGACCGCACCGTCGTCCTCGTCCTGGAGGACCTGCACTGGTCGGACACCTCCACCCGGCACCTGCTCTCCTACCTCTTCCGCAGCCTCGCCGGCGGCCGGCTCGTCGTCGTCGCCACCTACCGCGCGGACGACGTCCACCGCCGCCACCCGCTGCGCCCGCTCCTCGCCGAACTCGACCGGCTCCGCACCGTCCGCCGCATCGAGCTGTCCCGCTTCAGCCGGGCCGAGGTACGCCGCCAGCTCGCGGGCATCCTCGCCGCGCAACCCGACGAGGACTTCGTCGACTCCGTCTTCGACCGCTCCGACGGCAACGCCTTCTTCGTCGAGGAACTCGTCGCCTCCCGGGCGAGCGGCTGCCGCACCGGACTCACCGAATCCCTGCGCGACCTGCTCCTCGTGCGCGTCGAGGTCCTCCCCGACGAGACCCAGGGCCTGGTGCGCATCGTCGCCGAGGGCGGCTCCGCCGTGGAGTACCCGCTCCTGCGCGCCGTCGCCGGGCTCTCCGAGGACGAGCTGATCGAGGCGCTGAGGGCCGCGGTCGGCGCCAACATCCTGCTCGCCACCCCGGACGGCGACGGCTACCGCTTCCGGCACTCGCTGGTCCGCGAGGCCGTCAGCGACGACCTGCTGCCCGGCGAGCGCGCCCGCGTCAACCGCCGCTACGCCGAGGCCCTGGAGACCGACGCGTCGCTGATCCGCGCCGAGGAGCGGGTCATCCGGCTCGCCAGCTACTGGTACCACGCGAACGACCCCGCCAAGGCGCTGCCCGCCGTCCTGGTCGCCTCCGTCGCCGCCCGCCGCCGGCACGCCTACTCCGAGCAGCTGCGACTGCTGGAGCGGGCCATGGACCTGTGGGACAGCGTTCCGCCGGAGGTCCGCGAGGCACTTCGCCCGGCGGACTACACCGACGTGTACCCGCCGTGCGGCTGCGACCCGGCCAGCACCCCGCTGCAGCGGCTCGACCTGCTGGCCGAGGCGACCGTCGCGGCACGCTACGGAGGCGAGCGCGAACGCGCCCTGAAGATCACGAAGACGGCGCTGCGCCTGCTGGAGGAGGACCGCGACCCGCTGCGGTCCGCCTGGTTCTGGACCGAGCGCTCCCGGCTGGTCGCCGGCCTCGGCCGCGGCGACGGGTGGGAGGAGATCGCCAAGGCGCAGGACCTCGTCCGGGGGCTGCCCCCGTCCCGGGTGCACGCCGAGGTCCTGGTCTGGGCCGCGGGCTGGGGCATGCTCCACAAGCCCGGCCCCGACAACCTCGCCGCCGCCGAACGCGCCGTCGAGTACGCGCGCATGGTCGGCGCCGAGGACACCGAGCTCAACGCACGGATCACGGTCGGCTGCCTGCTCACCGACTCGGGCGACGGCCCGGGCGGCCTCGCCGAGATGCACGCGGTCAGGGAACGGGCCACGGAACTCGGGCTCACCATGCTGGCAGGACGTGCACATATCAACCTCACCTCTCAGTTGGAAAGCATGGGCCGGTCCCGCGAAGCCGTGGAACTGGCCGAACAAGGGGCTGAACTGGTCAGGAGGTCCCGGCTCCTGGACACCGAGGCCTGGGTCTGCGGAAACATGGCCGAGAGCCTTTACAGCCTCGGCCGCTGGGACGAGGCCGTCGAGGCGGCCCGACGCACCGTGCTCGTCGGCCAGAGCGCGGCCCCGCGCGGCTCCGGTTCCGCACGACTGGCCTACCTGGCGCTGGCCCGGGGCGAGTTGGCCGAGGCGGCCCAGCAGTTCGCCGCCGCCCGCGCCCACTTCGGCACGCACGATGCCCAGCCGCAGCACCGGATCCCGCTGTACCGTCTCGCGATCGGGCTCGCCGCGGGGGAGGGCCGCATCGCCGACGTCCGCGCCGAGACGGCCGCCGCCATCGCCTACGGTTTCCCGCTCGGGCAGCACCGCTACGCCTGGCCCCTGCTGCTCGCCGCCGCCTCCGCCGAGGCGGACGCCCGGGGACTCCCGGCCGCCGACGCCGGCCGGGACGCCGCCCTGGACGTGCTGCGCACCGCCGCCCGCCGCCTCGCCACCCCGGTCCCGGTGTGGGGCGCCCACGCCGAGTACGTCCGGGCCGAGCTGCTGCGGGCCGAGGCCCGCGACACCGTCGCCGACTGGGCCGCCGTCGAGGAGGCCATCCGCCCGCTGGAGCGCCCGTACCTGCTGGCCCGGGCCCGCCACCGGCTCGCCGAGGCCATGCTGGCCGCGGGCGGAGACCGGGAGCCCGCGGCGGTCCTGCTCCGCGAGGCCTACGCCACCGCCGACCGGATCGGCTCACGCAGGCTGCGTGAGGACCTGGCCCTGCTGGCCCAGCGCGCCCGGCTGCCGCTGACCGCGGCCGACGCGTCCCCGGCCACGCCCGCACCGCGGACCGACCCGGCCGAGGCCCTCGGGCTGACCAGCCGTGAGCGGGACGTGCTGCGCCTGGTGGCGGCCGGCAGCACCAACCGCAAGATCGCCGAAGAGCTCTTCATCTCCCCGAAGACGGCGAGCGTGCACGTGTCGAACATCCTGGCCAAGCTCGGCGTCGCCGGCCGGGGCGAGGCGGCCGCCCTCGCGCACCGGCTGCGGCTCTTCGGCCCGCCCGTCCCGGTCAGCCCCCTCCCGGAGGCTGCTCGCCGAGGCGTATGAGCACCTTGCCGGATGCGAGGTCTATCGGACCCCGTCCCGGGTCGTTGTCATTGACGTCGGTCCGGGACAGCTCCAGCCGCTTCTTCTCCTCGTTCGTGTGTTTGCGCCCCGGGTTGAACAGCTCCTCGATCATGTTGAACACCGCATCCACCGCACCCTTCGCCCCCAGCCGGGGACACGCCGGTCACCGCACCGTCAGTGTCAGGATCCTGTCGTCGCCCGCCTCCGGCGACCCGCGCCCGTCCGTCTCGCTCGTCACCAGCAGCAAGCGGTCTCCGCCGAGCGCCACCACCGTCCGCAGCCGCCCGTACTTGCGCTCCAGGAAGGCCTCGGGCTCCGCCACCGGTGCCGTCCCGGCCAGCGGGATCCGCCACAGCCGGTTCCCCCTCAGCCCGGCCATCCATATCGACCCCTCGGCCCAGGCGATCCCGCTCGGCGAGGCCTCGTCGGTCTTCCACACGGCCACCGGATCGCGCATGCCCGGCTTGCCCGCCTTCCCCTCGGCCTCCGGCCAGCCGTAGTTCGCGCCGGGCTCGATCAGATTCAGCTCGTCCCAGGTGTTCTGGCCGAACTCGGCCGCCCACAGCCGTTTTTCCTTGTCCCAGGCCATGCCCTGCACATTGCGGTGCCCGTAGGAGTAGACGACCGAATCCGCCTCGGGATTCCCGTGCACCGGATCCCCGTCCGGCGTCATCCGCAGGATCTTGCCGCCCAGCGACTTCTTGTCCTGTGCGAGCCCGGTGTCCCCGGTCTCGCCCGTCCCCGCGTAGAGCATCTTGTCCGGGCCGAAGGCGATCCGGCCGCCGTTGTGGATGAGACCCTTCGGGATGCCCCGGAACACGGTGTCCGGCGCGCCCAGTTGCTGCCCGGCCGGTCTCTGCTCGTCGTACCGCAGCCGGGCGATGCGGTTGTCCGACTCGGTCGTGAAGTACACGTACACCAGCCGGTCCGAGGCGAAGGACGGCGACAGCGCGAGGCCCATCAGCCCGCCCTCCCCGCCCGGGGCCACCCCCGGCACCTCGCCGATCCGCGTCACGGTGCCCGAACCCGCCGCGACCCGGCTGATCGTGCCCTTGTCCCGCGAGGCGATCAGCAGGTCCCCGCCGGGCAACGGGGCCACGCCCCACGGCGACTCCAGGCCCTTGGCGACCTCGCCGGTGACCGTGACCGCCCCCTTTGCCGGCGGGCCGGTGGCCTCGGCCGAGGCGGACGGTCTCCCCGACGGGCCCGCCGACCCGGAACCGGACGCCGACCCGGCCGCCGCCGTGCCCGGGGGAGCGCTGCCCCGACCCGCGTCCGGGGCGCCCGCCGGCGAGCATCCCGTCGCCAGCAGAGCGCCGCACCCGGCCAGCGCGACCGCCGCCAGCACGCTCCGGCGCGGCCCGCCCCCGGCCCCGTACCCCAGCTGCCCGGGAGAAATCGAGGTACTTCCGTATCGCATCGCCCTGCTCCCTTCCGGTCCTCCGATCGTGCCCTTCATCTGTCTCAACAGCTGCGGCAGTTCCCGAAGTTCCACCACTCGTACACTCGATCGAGTGGTTGTCGGTCAGTCCCAGGCTCCCACCTCGAACGGAAGGGCCGCGATCTCGTCCAGGTCCGCGGCCGAGAGCCGGACCTCCGCCGCCCGCGCGTTCTCCGCCGCCCAGTGCGCCCGGTCGGCGCCCGGCACCGGCACCACCTGCGGACCCTGCGCCAGCACCCACGCCAAGGCCACCTGCGCGGCCGTGACCCCGGGCCCGTGCCGCCGCGCCACCCGCCGCAGACCCGCCACCAGCACCTGGTTCGACGCCATCGCCTCCGCCGTGAAACGCGGATGCCGGGCCCGCACGTCCTGCGACTCGAAGCCCTCGCCCGGGGTGAGCGTCCCGGTGAGGAACCCGCTGCCCAGCGGCATCGCCGCCAGCAGCCCCACCCCGCGCGCCGCGCACCACGGCAGCAGCTGCCAGGCCGCCTCCGGCGACCACACCGACAGCTCCGCCTGCACCGCGCTCACCGGGAACACCTGCTGCAGCCGCTCCAGGTGCCGAAGCGTCGTCCGGTACCCCCGGTCACCGCGCCGCCCCGCCCCCGGACCGGCCCCGGCGCCCAGCGCGCAGAAGCCGAGCGCCCGCACCTTCCCCGCGCCCACCAGCTCCGCCATGGCCCCCCAGGTCTCCTCCACGGGCACCTCCGGATCCACCCGGTGCAGCTGGTAGAGGTCTATGACATCGGTCCGCAGCCGCCGCAGCGAGGCGTCGCAGGCCCGCCGCAGATAGCCCGGCCGCCCGTCGGCCACCACATGCTGGTCACCCGCCCGCAGCCCCACCTTGGCCGAGACGAACGCGTCCGACCGCCGCTCCCGCAGCACCCGCCCCAGCAGCAGCTCGTTGGTGTACGGCCCGTACACATCGGCCGTGTCCAGCAGGTTCGACCCCAGGTCCAGCGCCGCGTGCACGGCGGCCAGCGACTCGTGTCCCCGCCGCCGCGAAGGCGCGTACGCCCAGCTCATCGGCATACAGCCGAGGCCGACGGCGCCCACGGTCAGCGCCCCCGCCCCGATCGACCTGCGCTCCACCCCTGCGTCCCCCTCCCACTCCGGCACACAAACTAACGGCTTGATCCAGTTGGCTTGGCATAGCCTCGTGATCATGACTGCAACGACCCGGGACGTCTGGCTCCCCTTCCGCGCCGAGGAGATCGACGGTCTCCCCGACGGCTTCCGGTACCGCCTCTGGGACGGCGAGGACGCCTTCCCGGCCGATCCGGCCGACTGCGTCTTCTACGTCACCCCCTACATGAAGTCCCCCGAGGTCACCGTGCGCCCGCTGGCGGCGATGCCCGCCGTCCAGGTCGTCCAGACCCTGACCGCCGGCATCGACCACGTGATGGGCGGCCTCGGCGACCTGCGCCCCGGGGTACGGCTGTGCAACGCCGTCGGGGTCCACACGGCCAGCACCGCGGAGCTCGCCCTCACGCTGACCCTCGCCTCCCTGCGCGGCATCCCCGGCATGGTCCGCGGCCAGGACCGCGAGGAGTGGCGCTCCGGGTTCTACGACGCCCTCGCCGACAAGTCAGTTCTGATCATCGGCTACGGATCGATCGGCTCGGCCATCGAGGACCGGCTCGTTGCCTTCGAGTGCGGACCGGTCGCACGGGTGGCACGTACGGCACGGACCGCCGCCCGCGGACCCGTGCACGCCCTCGCCGACCTTCCCCGGCTCCTGCCGCAGGCCGACGTGGTGATCCTCGTGACACCGCTGACCGAGGAGACCCGGGGCCTGGCCGGCGCCGACTTCCTGAGCCGGATGAAGGACGGCGCCCTGCTGGTGAACGTGGCACGCGGCCCCGTCGTCGACACCAAGTCCCTGCTGGCGGAGGTGGAATCGGGCCGGCTGCGCGCGGCCCTCGACGTCACCGACCCGGAACCGCTGCCCGCGGGCCACCCGCTCTGGCATGCTCCGAATGTCCTGATCACGCCTCATGTCGGCGGCAGCAGCTCGGCGTTCGAGCCGCGGGCCAAGCGCCTGCTGGCGCGCCAGCTCACCCGGTTCGCCGCCGGAGAGCCCGTCGAGCACACGGTGCTGATCACCGAGTGACGCGCGGTGCGCACGCTCTGGAGTCACCCGGATGCGCTCTGTGGGCACAACTCCCCGAGTGGTAACGGAGAGTAGAGCAACTATGTCCCTGAGTGACGAAAGTGGTGTATCGTCCGGAAGAAGGGGCTGCGCCACGAACGTCTGGCGCTGGGGAGTGATCGGACACTTTGGGGGGCGACGGGCGATGCACGGCCAATGGACGAAGGATCCGATGCGGCACAGCCGCCGGAGGCGACGCTGCCGAGACTGGGCTGCACCGGAACCAGCCGGCGAGGGGGACCGGTGAGTGCCCCGGGGGCGGCGCTCCTGAACCGGCCGACCGTCTCGGGCGCAGGCAGGGGCCTGGCGATGCAGCTGCTCCTCGCGGTGGTCTGCGGCGGGTACGCCGTGGGCGCCGCCCTCAACTGGGGATCGGAGGAAGTCGCCGAGATCATGGGCGACTTCGGACTCAGCGCGGCCGGCTTACTCGCCGCCGTCTCCTGCTACTCCTACGCGCGGGCCATCGACAGCCGTGAACGCCCCGCCTGGCTGCTCTTCGCCTTCTCCTCCCTCATGGGCGCCTGCGGCAACGCGGTCTGGGGCTGGTACGAGGTGATCCTCGGCGAAGCGGTGCCGAAGCCCTCGCTCGCCGACTTCGCCTTCCTCTGCTTCGCCCCGCCCGCCATCGTGGGCCTGCTCGTCCTCGCCAAACGCCCGGTCACCCGCGCCGGCTGGGTGTGCCTCGGGCTCGACTCCTGGCTCATCGGCGGCTCCCTGCTCACCCTGTCCTGGAGCCTGGCGCTGGCCCACGCGGCGCGGACCGCCCAGTCCGGCGCCCCCGGCAGCGTCCCGCGCGCCGCGCTCTCCCTCGCCTACCCGCTCCTGGACATCGCGCTCGTCTCGATGGTCCTGGTCCTGCACTTCCGGCGCAGCGAGACCAACCGCTCCGCCGTCAACACCGCCATCGCGGCGCTGGCCCTGACCGTGCTCAGCGACGCCCTGTTCACCTCGCCCCTGCTGAGCGCCGAGTACCAGTCCGGACAGCTGCTCGACGCCGGCTGGTTCGCGGGCTCGCTGCTGCTCGCGTACGCGCCCTGGGGCGCCCGGCGCATGCACCCGGGCCCGGAGCCGGCCGGGCACCCGCGCGGGGACCGGCTGCACAGCCGCCCGATCACCGGCTCGCTGCCCGCTCTCACCCCGTACCTCGCGGCCGCCGTGTGCACCCTCGGCATCCTCTACAACGTCGTGGACGGCCGGAAGGTGGACCGGATGGTCGTCTTCACCGGCTGCACGGTCGTGCTCGCCCTCGTCATCCGGCAGGGCATCATGCTCCTCGACAACATCGCGCTGACCCAGGAACTGGCCCAGAAGGAGAACCACTTCCGCTCCCTGGTCCAGGGCTCCAGCGACGTCATCATGATCGCCGCGCCCACCGGGACCCTGCGCTACGTCAGCCCCGCCGCCGCCGGGGTCTACGGCCGCGAGGCCGAGGAGCTGGTCGGCACCGAGCTCGCCACCCTGATCCACCCCGACGACCTCGGCCGCGTGGTCCACGAGGTGCGCCGCTTCCTCGCCGCACCGCCGACCGAGGAGCCCACCACGCGCATCGAGTGCCGCTTCAAGTCGGGCGGCGGCGAATGGCTCAACGTGGAGTCCACCGTCAACCGCCACCAGGGCGGGCTCATCCTCAACAGCCGCGACGTCACCGAGCGGGTCCGGCTCCAGGCCCAGCTCCAGCACAGCGCCGAGCACGATCCGCTGACCGACCTGCCCAACCGGGCGCTGTTCACCCGGCGCGTGCGCCAGGCCCTCACCGGCCGGCGCGCGGGCGACCACAGCACCGCCGTGCTCTTCATCGACCTCGACGGCTTCAAAGCGGTCAACGACACCATCGGCCACCAGGCCGGCGACGAGCTGCTCATCGAGGCCGCGCGCAGGCTCCAGGACTCGGTGCGGGCCGGGGACACCGCGGCCCGCCTCGGCGGCGACGAGTTCGCCGCGCTGATCCTGGGCGACGGGAACCGCGACCGGAGCGCCCGCGAGCACCAGGCGCGCGAGATCGCCGACCGGCTGCGCACCACCCTCTCCCAGCCGTACCGGATCGGCGGCAGCGAGGTCCGGGTCGCCGCCAGCATCGGCGTCGCCTTCGCCGACCCAGGCATCACCCCTTCGGACCTGATGCGCAACGCGGATCTCGCGATGTACCGGGCCAAGGCGGGCGGCAAGGACCGCGTCGAGGTGTACGCCCCGCAGATGCAGGCCGAGGTCGTGCGGAAGGCCGAGCTGGCGGGCCGGCTGCGGACCGCACTGCACGAGGGCGAGTTCGCCCTGCTGCACCAGCCCGTGGTCTCGCTGGCCACCGGCGAGGTCTCGGCCGTCGCCGCGCAGGCCCGCTGGCGGTCCGCCCAGGGCATCCTCTTCACCCCGGCGGAGTTCCTCCGGGTCGCCGAGTACAGCGAGGGTGGCACGGGCGCGGGCGGCGCGTCCGGCACGGGCGGCTCCGGCGCCGCCGGGCCGGACGCCTCGCGCACCGCCGAGCTGGGGCGCTGGCTGCTGGAGGAGGCCGTGGAGCAGGCCGCCGACCGGCACCGCGCCGGGCACGACGTCCCCGTGGCCGTGCGGATGACCGCCCAGCGGCTCCTGGACCGCGCCATGCCGCTCGGCTCGGTGGAGGCCCTGCTGACCCGGCACGGCCTGCCGTCCGGAGCCCTGGTGCTCGAGCTCGCCGTATCCGACCCCAGAGTGCCCTTCGACGACCTGGAGCGCCGCCTGACCGCCCTGCACCGGCTCGGGGTGGGTATCTCCCTGGACGGCTTCGGCAGTGGCTACGCGGCCATCAGCGCCCTGCGCCGCCTCCCCGTGGACATGCTCAAGCTGGACCGGGGCCTGGTGGAAGGGGTGGTCGAGTCCGCCCGCCTGCACAAGATCACCGCCGGTCTCTTGCGGATCGCAAACGACCTGGGCATGCGGTCCGTGGCCGACGGCGTGGACCTGCCCGAGCAGGTCATGGCCCTGCGCGCGATGGGGTGCACACACGGCCAGGGAATGGCCTTTTCCGGACCGCTCGACGAGTACAGGCTGCGGCGCGCGCTGGTGCGCGGTACGTTCCCAGTACCGGGCGGAGCAGCCCAACCAGCACTGGCCGGCGGTTCCCCCGGGGGCTCGATGGCCATCCGCAGAGGCTCACATAATGAGACGCCCGTCCCACCTACTTGACATCACCCTCCCGCCAGAGGGAGGGTCAGTGCCATGCGCACCCGAATTCTCGTACTTGGAAAGCGCGTCGGCTGAAGCTGGGACCTGCATGTCCCCGCTCAACACACCCGACGCGCTCCCCTCGCTTGCCTCCTGGCACGAGGGGTTTTTTGTTGCACTGGCACAGAGTCGAATCCGCGTAAAACCCTCAGCTTCGAGAAGAGAATGCCGATGACCGAGCAGGCCACCGGGGCCCACCATCCGCAGCCGCGGCCCCGTTCCGGCGGACAGCAGTCCGTCGCAGTTGAGCACGTCACGGGTGCGCAGTCCCTCATCCGCTCTCTCGAAGAGGTGGGGTGCGACACCGTCTTCGGGATTCCGGGAGGTGCCATCCTCCCCGCGTACGACCCGATGATGGACTCCAAGAAGGTCCGTCACATCCTGGTCCGGCACGAGCAGGGGGCCGGTCACGCCGCCACCGGCTACGCGCAGGCCACCGGCAAGGTCGGCGTCTGTATGGCCACGTCCGGTCCGGGCGCCACCAACCTGGTCACCCCGATCGCCGACGCGCACATGGACTCCGTCCCGCTCGTCGCGATCACCGGCCAGGTCTCCTCCAAGGCGATCGGCACCGACGCCTTCCAGGAGGCGGACATCGTCGGCATCACGATGCCGATCACCAAGCACAACTTCCTGGTCACCAGGGCCGAGGACATCCCGCGGACGATCGCCGAGGCGTTCCACATCGCCTCCACCGGCCGCCCCGGCCCGGTCCTGGTCGACATCGCCAAGGACGCCCTGCAGGCGAAGACCACCTTCTCGTGGCCGCCCGCCCAGGACCTCCCCGGCTACCGGCCGGTCACCAAGCCGCACGCCAAGCAGATCCGCGAGGCCGCCAAGCTCATCTGCCAGGCCAAGCGCCCGGTCCTGTACGTCGGCGGCGGCGTCATGAAGTCCGGCGCGACCGCCGAGCTGAAGGTCCTGGCGGAGCTGACCGGGGTCCCGGTCGCCACCACCCTGATGGCGCTGGGCTCCTTCCCCGACAGCCACCCGCTGCACGTCGGCATGCCGGGCATGCACGGCTCCGTCACCGGCGTCACCGCGCTGCAGAAGTCGGACCTGCTGATCGCCCTCGGTACCCGCTTCGACGACCGCGTCACCGGCAAGCTGGACAGCTTCGCCCCCTTCGCCAAGATCATCCACGCGGACATCGACCCCGCCGAGATCGGCAAGAACCGCGCGGTCGACGTCCCGATCGTCGGAGACGCCCGCGAGGTCATCGCCGACCTGATCCAGGCCGTCCAGGCCGAGCACACCGAAGGCAACGCCGGCGACTACTCCGCCTGGTGGAACGACCTCAGCCGCTGGCGCGACACCTACCCGCTGGGCTACGACCTGCCCGCGGACGGCAGCCTCTCGCCCCAGCAGGTCATCGAGCGGATCGGCGCGCTCGCGCCGAAGAGCACGATCTTCGCGGCCGGCGTCGGCCAGCACCAGATGTGGGCCTCGCACTTCGTCAAGTACGAGGAGCCCCGCACCTGGCTGAACTCCGGCGGCGCCGGAACCATGGGCTACGCGGTCCCGGCCGCGATGGGCGCCAAGGTCGGCATGCCCGAGCGCACGGTCTGGGCGATCGACGGAGACGGCTGCTTCCAGATGACCAATCAGGAACTGGTCACCTGCGCCCTGAACAACATCCCGATCAAGGTCGCGATCATCAACAACGGTGCCCTGGGCATGGTCCGCCAGTGGCAGACGCTGTTCTACAACCAGCGGTACTCCAACACCGTCCTGCACGCCGACGAGACCGGCCACGACACGGTCGGCTCCCAGCTCGGCGAGTCCGTCGCACCCCGCAAGGGCACGCGCGTCCCGGACTTCGTCAAGCTGTCCGAGGCCATGGGCTGCGTGGCGCTGCGCTGCGAGGACCCGGCAGACCTGGACAAGGTCATCGCCGAGGCCAACGCGATCAACGACCGCACCGTCGTGATCGACTTCATCGTCCACGAGGACGCCATGGTGTGGCCGATGGTCGCCGCCGGCACCTCCAACGACGAGGTCATGGCAGCCCGGGGCGTCCGTCCCGACTTCGGCGACAACGAAGACGACTGAGCCGAGAGAGCCTGAGAGAGAGAACGCCTCACATGTCCAAGCACACGCTCTCCGTCCTGGTCGAGAACACGCCCGGCATCCTCGCCCGGATCGCCGCGCTGTTCTCCCGCCGCGGGTTCAACATCGACTCCCTCGCGGTCGGTGTCACCGAGCACCCCGACATCTCCCGCATCACCATCGTCGTGAACGTCGAGGACCTCCCGCTGGAGCAGGTGACCAAGCAGCTGAACAAGCTGGTCAACGTGCTCAAGATCGTCGAGCTGGAGTCCCACAACGCCATCGAGCGTGAACTCGTCCTGGTGAAGGTCCGCGCCGACAACGAGACCCGGTCGCAGATCGTCGAGATCGTCCAGCTGTTCCGCGCCAAGACGGTCGACGTCTCCCCGGAGGCCGTCACCATCGAGGCCACCGGCGGTACCGACAAGCTCGGCGCGATGCTCAAGATGCTGGAGCCCTTCGGCATCAAGGAGCTCGTGCAGTCCGGAACGATCGCCATAGGGCGTGGCGGCCGGTCCATCACGGACCGCAGTCTGCGCGCGCTCGACCGCAGCGCCTGACCGGCCGGCGCACCGGACGCCACCCGTCGCGTCAGACACGCTCAGCTCGCATAGCGAGACCGAGAAACTCAGATTCCGTTCCCCGCCGTACGGTGGGAGCAACACCAGCGCACCAAGGAGATATCCCAGTGGCCGAGCTGTTCTACGAGAACGACGCCGACCTGTCCATCATCCAGGGCCGCAAGGTCGCGGTCATCGGTTACGGCAGCCAGGGCCACGCCCACGCGCTGTCGCTCCGTGACTCCGGCGTCGACGTCGTCGTCGGCCTGAAGGAGGGCTCGAAGTCCAAGGCCAAGGCCGAGGAGCAGGGCCTGAAGGTCGTCCCCGTGGCCGAGGCCGCCGCATGGGCGAACGTCATCATGATCCTGACCCCGGACCCGCTGCAGGCCGAGATCTACGAGGAGTCCATCAAGGAGCACCTCGAGGAGGGCGACGCGCTCTTCTTCGGTCACGGCTTCAACGTCCGCTACGGCTTCATCAAGCCCCCGGCCAACGTGGACGTCGCCCTGGTCGCCCCGAAGGGCCCGGGGCACCTGGTCCGCCGCCAGTACGAGGAAGGCCGCGGCGTGCCCTGCATCGCGGCCGTCGAGCAGGACTTCACCGGCAGCGCCTTCGCGCTGGCGCTCTCGTACGCGGCCGGCATCGGCGGCACCCGCGCCGGCGTCATCAAGACCACCTTCACCGAGGAGACCGAGACCGACCTGTTTGGTGAGCAGGCCGTCCTCTGCGGTGGTGCGTCCGCGCTGGTCAAGGCCGGTTTCGAGACCCTGACCGAGGCCGGCTACCAGCCGGAGATCGCGTACTTCGAGTGCCTGCACGAGCTGAAGCTCATCGTGGACCTCATGTACGAGGGCGGCCTGGAGAAGATGCGCTGGTCGGTCTCCGAGACCGCCGAGTGGGGCGACTACATCACCGGCCCCCGCGTCATCACCGACGCCACCAAGGCCGAGATGAAGAAGGTCCTCGCGGAGATCCAGAGCGGCGAGTTCGCCAACACCTGGATGGCCGAGTACAAGGCCGGTCTGCCGAAGTACAACGAGTACAAGAAGGCCGACGAGGAGCACCTGCTCGAGACCACCGGCAAGAAGCTGCGCAAGCTGATGAGCTGGGTCGACAGCGACGAGAGCTGATCGCGTGGCGGCGGGGCCGGGACGGTGCGTCCCGGCCCCGCCTCACCCGGGTGGACCGCCATCCGGTCGGCTCAAGGACCGGCCCGAGGGCCGGTCGGAGAACCAGCCGGAGGGCCGGGAATCCGGCCCTCGGGGACGTGGCTTGTCCACCCCGGCCAACCACGGACGGGTGATCCTTCCGTACAGGCGGAAATCCGGTCCGTCAGCGCCACTACACTGCTCAACACATACGCGTCAGGCCCACAGTGTCGTGCGTCTTCCACGCGGCTACCCCCTCCACCGCCTGCGGCCGTCGGGACGGCCGTCCGCACTGGACTTGTGAGGACCCACGTGAGCTCGAAACCTGTCGTACTCATCGCCGAAGAGCTGTCGCCCGCCACGGTGGACGCACTCGGTCCGGACTTCGAGATCCGGCACGTCAACGGAGCCGACCGCGCGGAGCTGCTGCCCGCGATCGTCGACGTCGACGCGATCCTCGTCCGCTCTGCCACCAAGGTCGACGCCGAGGCCATCGCCGCGGCGAAGAAGCTGAGGGTCGTCGCGCGCGCCGGCGTCGGTCTGGACAACGTCGACGTCTCCGCCGCCACCAAGGCCGGCGTGATGGTCGTCAACGCCCCGACCTCGAACATCGTGACCGCGGCGGAGCTCGCCTGCGGCCTGCTCGTCGCCACCGCCCGCAACATCCCGCAGGCCAACACCGCCCTGAAGAACGGTGAGTGGAAGCGGAACAAGTACACGGGTGTCGAGCTCAGCGAGAAGACCCTCGGCGTCGTCGGCCTCGGCCGCATCGGCGTCCTGGTCGCGCAGCGCATGTCGGCCTTCGGCATGAAGATCGTCGCGTACGACCCCTACGTACAGCCCGCGCGCGCCGCCCAGATGGGCGTCAAGATGCTGACGCTGGACGAGCTCCTGGAGGTCGCCGACTTCATCACCGTGCACCTGCCCAAGACCCCCGAGACCCTCGGTCTCATCGGGGACGAGGCCCTGCACAAGGTGAAGCCGTCCGTCCGGATCGTCAACGCCGCCCGCGGCGGGATCGTCGACGAGGCCGCCCTGTACACGGCCATCAAGGAGGGCCGCGTCGCCGGCGCCGGCCTCGACGTGTACGCCAAGGAGCCCTGCACGGACTCCCCGCTCTTCGAGCTCGACCAGGTCGTCTGCACCCCGCACCTCGGCGCGTCCACGGACGAGGCCCAGGAGAAGGCCGGTGTCTCGGTCGCCAAGTCGGTGCGCCTCGCGCTCGCCGGCGAGCTCGTGCCGGACGCGGTCAACGTCCAGGGCGGCGTCATCGCCGAGGACGTCCGTCCGGGCCTGCCGCTCGCCGAGAAGCTCGGCCGCATCTTCACCGCCCTCGCGGGCGAGGTCGCGGTCCGCCTCGACGTCGAGGTCTACGGCGAGATCACCCAGCACGACGTCAAGGTGCTCGAACTCTCCGCGCTCAAGGGAGTCTTCGAGGACGTCGTCGACGAGACGGTCTCCTACGTCAACGCCCCGCTGTTCGCACAGGAGCGCGGTGTCGAGGTACGCCTGACCACCAGCTCGGAGTCCCCGGACCACCGCAACGTCGTGACCGTGCGCGGCACCCTGTCGGACGGTCAGGAGGTCTCGGTCTCCGGCACGCTCGCGGGCCCGAAGCACCTTCAGAAGATCGTCGGCATCGGCGAGTACGACGTGGACCTGGCGCTCGCCGACTACATGGTCGTGCTGCGCTACACCGACCGACCCGGCGTCGTCGGCACCGTCGGCCGCGTCCTCGGCGAGGCCGGTCTGAACATCGCGGGCATGCAGGTCGCCCGCGCGGAGGAGCACGGCGAGGCGCTCGCCGTCCTCACCGTCGACGCCGAGGTGCCGGGAGACGTCCTCGCGGACATCTCCGCCGAGATCGGCGCCGTGTCCGCGCGTACGGTCAGCCTCGGCTAGCCCGCTCGGTCAGTGAGGTGAGGAAGGGCCCGGGGAGAGACCCCCGGGCCCTTTCGCGTTCCGTCGGCCGTGCCTGCCGCACCGATCAGTTGTACGTCGCCTCCTGGACGCGGGCCCCGGAAGCGCCGGCCGGATCCGCCGCGGCCGGGGCCGGGGCTTCGATCCCCCGCATCAGGGCCGCGGCGAGCACGGCCGCACCGAGCAGCAGCGCCGTACCGCCCCAGGCCGCGTACTGCATGCCGTGGACGAAGGCCTCCCGGGCCAGGGCCAGTACCTCTTCGCCGGCCGCCCCGCCGATCCGGTGGGCGGTGGCGACGGCCCCGCCCAGGGTCTCCCGCACCGCGGGCTCGGAGTCCGCCAGGTCACCGCGGTAGACGGCGGTGCTCAGGCTGCCCAGCAGGGCCATCCCGAGCGCGCCGCCGAACTCCTGGCCGGTCTCCAGCAGCGAGGCGGCGGAACCGGCCTTCTCGGCGGGGGCCGAGGCCAGAGCCATGTCGGACACCAGGGCCATCACGGTGACGATGCCCGAGGCCAGCACCGCGGCGCCGGTCAGCAGCAGCCACAGGGAGTCGGTCCCGACCAGGCCGACCAGCGCGAACCCGGCGGCGGCGAGGGCGAACCCGCCGGCGATCACGTAGGCCCGGTCCACCTTCTGGGCCAGGGCCGCGCCGACCGGGGCCGCGGCGCCGATGACGAGCGAGGGGGCGAGGCTCCACAGGGCTGCTTCCAGGGGGCGCATCCCGAGCACCGACTGGAGGTACTGGGTGGTGAAGTAGGCCGAGCCCATCATGGCGAAGGCGGCGATCGTGTTGAGCCCGATGCCCGCGCCGAAACCGCGGCCCCGGAACAGCGTCCGGCTCACCATGGCGTCGTCACGGGTGCGCAGGCGGCGGACGAAGACGTATCCGAAGGCCAGGCCGACGGCGAGGCAGCCCAGGTAGAGCGGTTCGAAGCCGTCGGCGGCGATCTCCTTGAGTCCGTAGACGACCGGCAGTACGGCGGCCATGGACAGCGGGACCCCCAGCAGGTCGAAGCGGCCGGGGGCCGGGTCCTTGAACTCCGGGACCAGCACGGGGACCAGGACCAGCAGGAGCAGCATCGCGGGCACGTTGACGAGGAAGACCGAGCCCCAGGAGAAGTGGTTCAGCATCACACCGCTGAGGACGGAGCCGAGGGCGATTCCGCCGGTCATGGCCCCGGACCAGATGGCGATGGCCCGGCTGCGCTGCCCGGGGTCGTGGAAGAGGTTGCGGACGAGGGCCAGCGTGGAGGGCATCAGGGTGGCGCCGCCGATGCCGAGGAGCACGCGGGCCGCGATGAGCATCTCGGCGCTGGTGGCGTACGCGGCGCCGACCGAGGCGAGGCCGAAGGCGGCCGCACCGATCAGCAACAGCTTGCGGCGGCCGATCCGGTCGCCCAGCGAGCCCATCGTGATCAGCAGGCCGGAGAGGGCGAAGGCGTAGCTGTCGAAGATCCAGAGCTGCTGGGTGGCGCTCGGTTCGAGCTGCTCGGTGATCGCGGGGATGGCGAAGTAGAGGACCGAGACGTCCATCGAGACCAGGAGCAGGGGCAGCAACAGGACCGTGAACGCGGTCCATTCGCGGCGGCCGGCGCGGCGCGGTGTGGCGGCGGGGTTCGTCATGAGCAGCAATGTACATACGTCTTAAACGCTTGTCTATGACGGTTGTCTGAAACTGTTGTCTGAGACGCTTGTCTTGCTACGGTGTGGCCATGGGACATCGCGAAGATCTGCTCGAAGGCGCCAAGAAGTGCCTGGTCGAGAAGGGGTTCGTGCGCACCACCGCGCGCGACATCGTCAGCGCCTCGGGGACGAACCTGGCGTCCATCGGTTACCACTACGGATCGAAGGACGCCCTGCTCGCCCAGGCCTTCATCGCGTTGATGGAGGAGTGGGGCGATGTCTTCCAGGCCGGAGTGACCGGGGAGGGCGGCTCGCTGGAGCGGTTCCGCCAGGTCTGGGAGGGCGTCGTCGCCCAGCACGAGGAATCGGGCCCTGCCTGGGCGGCCAGCATCGAGATCGCGCTGAGCGGGGACCGGCTCCCGGCGCTGCGGGCCCTGCTCGCGGCCTCGCAGGCCGAGGGGCGCCGGGGCCTGGTCTCGATGCTGACCGGCATCCCGGAGGACCGGATCGACGAGCGGCAGGTGCGCACGCTGGGCGCCTTCTACCAGGCGCTGCTGAACGGCCTGATGATCCAGTGGGTGTTCGATCCGGAGTCGGCCGCCACGGCGGAGGAACTCACCGAGGGCATGCGCCGGGCCGCCGAGGCGATGATGCGCCCGAAGGGCGCCGAGGGCTGAGCGGAGCCGGAACCACCGCCGGGCGCGCCCCGTCCCACTGCCGAATCGGCCCGAGACGAGGGGGAGTCGCCATGGCGGGAGCGGGAGCGGGAGCAGGTTCGGGAGCGGGTTCGGGAGCGGGTTTCAGGGCGCGCGGTGGGATGCGGTCGGGGATGCGGGTCGGGGTGATGCTGTGCTGCCTCGCGGCCGCGGTGCTGACCGCCGGGTGCGGTGCGCAGCAGCCGGAGCAGGGCGCACCGCGGGACGTTCCGCACCACGCCCCGCCGGCGGACTCCCGGCCGCGGATGCAGCAGGTGGCCGCCGCCTGGGAGGGATCGGCTGCCCTCCGGCAGTGGCGCGAGGGCTTCCACCCCCTGGACCCGCAGGACTGGCAGCCGCCGGGCGGCTTCCGCTCCGGGCAGGACAAGGCCGCCTACGCGGCGGGGAACTTCGTCCTGCGCACCGGGCTGCCCGACACGCCGCCGCCGGCCACCCCGGTCCACTGGCCCGACGGCAGCACGCTCCTCCTGCCGCTGCAGACCGCGGCGCAGACGTACGGAGAACTCGACGGGGAACTCGACCGGGACCCGGACCGCGAACCCGCCCTGCAGATCACGGGCGTCCGCTTCGGCGAGACCACCGTGCGCACCAGCCGCGGCCCGGCGCGGGTGCCCGCATGGCTGTTCGCCGTGGAGGGGTACGACACCCCGCTCGCCCGGATCGCCGTCGGCCCGCAGGAGCTGCCGAAACCCCCGGTGGAGCCGCTGGAGGACATCGACGGCGGCACGGCTTCGCTGTTCGGCCACTCGGGCGCCCCGGACGCGACGGCCTTCAGCGTGACGGCGGGTCACGGCAGCTGCGACGGCGGGGTCGCCGTGGACGCCCTGGAGGGCGCCGGCACGGTGGTGCTGGCCGGCCGCATCCTGCCCGGCGCCGAACTGCCCCCGGGCGCGGCCTGCGACGCGGCGATGCGCATGCAGAGCGTCCCGGTCACGCTGAGCCGGCCGGTGGGCGACCGGATCGTCGTCGACGCCGCGACCGGTGCGCCGCTGGAGCGCAGCCAGGGCCGCTGACCGCCCGAGCGGCGCTGTCCGTCACACGGTGATGACCACCTTCGCCCGTGCGTGCTCCACTTCGAGGGACCTGATGGCCTCGGGCACCTCGCGGACGGGGACGGGACGGCGCCCGGCCCGTCACGAGGAGGGCCATCGGCCGCGGCAGGCTGCCGCCTTCGGACACGCCGCCACCGGAGAGGACGAGCGTCCCCTCCTCACCCCGGGCGTCAGCACGCGCCGTCCCGGGAGCAGTCGACGACGTGGCCGGCGTCGAGCGACCGGACCAGGTCCACGTTCCTCGTCCCGCACACGGCGGTCACCTCCGCGCCGAGCGCCTCGGCGATCTGGACGGCGAACGTCCCCACCCAGCCTGACGCGCCGTTGACCAGGACCCGCCGTACCGGCCGCACGCGCCCCAGGTCGCGCAGGCCCATGAGGGCGGTGTTCCCCGCGAGCGGGACCGAGGCCGCCTGCTCGAACGTCAGGTCGGCGGGCTTCGCCTCCACCATGTCGGCCGGGGCGCACACGTACGCGGCGAACGCTCCCTCGGCCTCCCCGAACACCGCGTCACCGGGGCGCAGTCGCGTGACGTCCTTGCCCAGCCCTTCCACCCGGCCGGCGGAGTCCGTGCCGCGTATCCGCACCTTCGGCCCGCCAGACCGAGCACCAGGCGCGCCGGGTACGGGTCGCGGTCGCCGACCACGGGCCGGTCGACCTTCTTGGGTGGGGCCCGGAAGCAACCCCCACCCTCAGGCGAGGCGGGAGGCCTTGAGGACCATGTGGAGCAGCAGGCGGTCCTCGCCCTCGTCCAGGTCGAGGCCGGTCAGCTGCTCCACCCGGGCGAGGCGGTAGTAGAGGGTCTGGCGGTGGATGCCCAGGGCGGCCGCCGCCCGGCCCGCCTGGCCGGCGCAGTCCAGGAACACCTCGGCGGTACGGGCGAGTTCGCGGTGGGCCGGGGTCAGCAGGGTGCGGGCCGCCGGGTCGTCCACCGGGTCGGCGGCGAGGGTCGCCAACAGCCGGTACGGGCCGATCGCCGACCACTGGGCGACCGGGCCGAGCCGGGGCTGGGCGACGGCCGCCCGGGCCGCGGCGACGGCCTGCTCCCAGGCGGCGGGCAGCTCCGCGAGGCCCCGGACGGGGTCGGCGACGCCGGCGGTCATCCGGTGGCCGGCGGACGCCGTGGCCACGGCGCTCCCGGCCGGCGACCTGGCCGGCGCGGCGGCGGCCGAGGCTCCGCCGGAGGACTTGCCCGATGCCCCGGCGGGTACCCCGGCAGAGGACCTGGCCGACGACTTGCCGCCCGATGCCGCGGCCGAGGCCCCGCCGGGCGACTTGCCAGAGGCTCCGCCAGGGGACTTGCCCGATGCCGCGGCGGCCGCCCCGCTCGATGCCCCCGCCGGTGCCCCGCCCGCGGCCCCGCCCGAAGGTCCGGCGCCGGTCGTGCCCGCTGGGTCCGCCGTGCGCGGCAGCAGCTTGGCCATCGCCGCCGTCAGGGCCGGGCCCAGCGCGTCCGTCGAGCGCAGCCGGAGCAGGACCGCCAGCGCCGGGGCGCGCGCAGGCCCCGCTCCGTGCCCCGTCCCCGGACCGGTGGCGGCGCCCGCCCCGCCCCGCCCCGGTACGACGCACACCGCGGCCGCGCCCGGCACCGACGCCGGGGCCTCCCCGGTCCACGGCGCCACGCAGACCGCCGCGTGCAGCCCGTCCCCGCCCGGGCCGAGGGCGACCCGCAGCGCGGCCACCGCCATCTCCTGCTGCCAGCCCCGCGCGGCCGTGAGCACCGCCAGGAACTCCCGGGACAGGTCGGCCCCCGCCTTCGCCTCCTCGGCGAGCAGCACCCCGATCCGCTCGGCCACCTCCATGGCCGCGGCCAGCGCCGCCGGCTCGGGGCCGGGATGGCCGGGCTCCTGGTCGAGGAGCCACACGTAGCCCTGGACGATGCCCCGGTACCGCACCGGGAGGCAGATCCGTCCGCGGAACACCCCCGCGTCGGGCGCCGCCGGGATCCGCACGGGCCCGGTGGCGCGGGCGATGCCGAAGCCCTCGAACCAGGAGCGGACCGCCGCCGTCGACTGCCGCGTCAGGATCGAGCGGGTCCGTACCGGGTCCAGCGTGAGCTCGCCGGAATCGCTGTCGCTGTCGTGCGCGCCGAAGGCGATCAGGCGGAAGTCCCGGTTCTCCAGGGTCGCCGGGGCGCCGAGCAGCGCCGAGATCTCGTCCACCAGGTCCTGGTAATCGCCCTTCACGCGGACATTCTCCCACCCCCGCACGGGCTCTTCAGACAGATGTATGAGATCCGGGACACGGATGCGTGACAGCTGTCGATGGCCGAGGATCAAAGCGATCCTTAGGTTTCACGGTGGTTTTACTTGAGCTTTTCTTCTGCCACCCGCTGGAGGTGCCCCGTGCTGGGTCCCGTGATCCTCGCCGCTTCGCGCAGCGACAAGATGCGCCGAATCGTCTCTGCCGCCCCGGTGACCAAGCCCGTGGTGAACCGGTTCATCCCCGGTGAGACGGTCGACCAGGTCATCCCGATCGTCGAGGACCTCACACGCAACGGCCTTGAGGTCACCCTCGACGTCGTGGGCGAGGACATCACCGCGGTGGAGCAGTCCTACGCCGCCCGTGACGCCTACCTCCAGCTCATTGGGCGTCTCGCGGCACTCGGCCTCGGCGAGAAGGCCGAGATGTCCGTCAAGCTGTCGATGTTCGGCCAGGCACTGGAGGGCGGCCACGAGCTGGCCCTCGCCAACGTCCGCCCGGTCGTCGAGGCCGCGGCCGCCATCGGCACCACCGTGACGCTCGACGCCGAGGACCACACCACCCTCGACTCGATGTTCGCCATCCACGAGGAGCTGCGGAAGGACTTCCCGCAGACCGGCTGCGTGATCCAGGCCTACCTCTTCCGCACGGAGGCCGACGCCCGCCGCCTGGCCGACGCCGGCAGCCGCGTCCGGATCGTGAAGGGCGCCTACAAGGAGCCCGCCGAGGTCGCGTACCAGGACAAGGCGGAGATCGACAAGGCGTACGTCCGGATCCTGAAAATCCTCATGGACGGCGAGGGCTACCCGATGATCGGGTCCCACGACCCGCGTCTCATCGCCATCGGCCAGGAGCTCGCCCGCAAGGCCGGGCGCAAGCTGGACGAGTACGAGTTCCAGATGCTGTACGGCATCCGCAGCGAGGAGCACCTGCGACTCGCCGCCGAGGGCCACCGGATGCGCGTCTACACCGCGTACGGGACGGACTGGTACGGCTACTTCATGCGCCGCCTCGCGGAGAAGCCGGCCAACCTCCTCTTCTTCGTCCGCTCGATGATCACCAAGAACTAGCCAAGAACCAGGTCAAGGAGTTACCAGCCCCATGGATGCTGTGACCCAGGTCCCCGCTCCGGTCAACGAGCCGGTCCACTCGTACGCCCCCGGCACCCCGGAGCGCGCGCGGCTCGAAGTGCAGCTCAAGCAGCTGTCCGAGAACCCGATCGACCTCCCGATGACGATCAACGGCGTCAAGCGGATGGGCGGCGGCGAGCGTTTCGACGTGGTCCAGCCGCACGACCACAAGTCGGTGCTCGGCACCTTCGCCCACGCCACCGAGGCCGACGCCCAGGAGGCCATCGACGCCGCCCTGGCCGCCGCCCCGGCCTGGCGCTCGATGTCCTTCGACGACCGCGCCGCGATCATCCTGCGCGCCGCCGAGCTGCTGTCCGGCCCGTGGCGCGAGAAGCTCGCCGCCTCGACCATGCTGGGCCAGTCGAAGACCGCGCAGCAGGCCGAGATCGACACCCCGTGCGAGCTCGTCGACTTCTGGCGCTTCAACGTCCACTTCGCCCGCCAGATCCTGGCCGAGCAGCCGGTCGCGAACTCCGCCGGCGTGTGGAACCGCAGCGACCACCGCCCGCTCGAGGGCTTCGTCTACGCGATCACGCCGTTCAACTTCACGGCCATCGCGGGCAACCTGCCGACCGCCCCCGCCCTCATGGGCAACGTGGTCCTGTGGAAGCCGTCCCCGACGCAGACCCACTCGGCGGTCCTCCTCATGGAGCTCCTGGAGGAGGCCGGCCTGCCCAAGGGCGTCATCAACCTGGTGACCGGCGACGGCATCGCCGTCTCCGAGGTGGCCCTGAACCACCCCGAGCTGGCCGGCATCCACTTCACCGGCTCGACCAAGACCTTCCAGTACCTGTGGAAGACGGTCGGCAACAACATCGAGAAGTACAAGTCCTACCCGCGCCTGGTCGGCGAGACCGGCGGCAAGGACTTCGTCGTCGCGCACCCGTCCGCGGACCGCGCGATCCTGAAGACCGCGCTGACCCGCGGCTCCTTCGAGTTCCAGGGCCAGAAGTGCTCGGCGTCCTCGCGCGCCTACGTCCCGGCCTCGATCTGGAACGACGGCTTCAAGGAGGCCTTCGCGGCCGAGGTCGACGGCATCGCCATGGGTGACGTCCGCGACCTGACCAACTTCATCGGCGCCGTCATCGACGAGCGTTCGTTCGCGAAGAACAAGGCCGCGATCGACCGTGCGATCGCCGACCCGACCTGCGAGATCGTCGCGGGCGGCACGTACGACGACTCGGAGGGCTACTTCGTCCGCCCGACCGTCATCGCCTGCACGGACCCTTCGAGCGAGGTCTTCACAACCGAGTACTTCGGCCCGATCCTCGCCGTGCACGTCTACGACGACGCCGACTACGACGCGATGCTGGCCCAGATGGAGTCCGTCTCGGCGTACGCCCTGACCGGCTCGATCATCGCGGCGGACCGGTACGCGGCGGCGGACGCGATGGAGAAGCTCCGCTTCGCGGCGGGCAACTTCTACATCAACGACAAGTCGACCGGCGCCGTGGTCGGCCAGCAGCCCTTCGGCGGCGGCCGCGCCTCTGGCACGAACGACAAGGCGGGCGCCGCGACCAACCTGCAGCGCTGGACCTCGACCCGCTCCATCAAGGAGACCCTGGTCGCGCCGACCGAGTACGGCTACCCCCACATGGGCTGACCTCCGCCCCGCTGAACCCCGCCCCCGCTCCGGTACCCCCAAGTCCGGAGCGGGGCCGTCGCCCTTCCGGGGCCGTCGCCCTTCCGGGGCCGTCGCCCTTCCGGGGCGGTCGCCCTTACGGGGCGCCCCGGCGGCCTAGACCTCCACGATGACCTGGTCGAGGGACTTGCGGACCAGGTCGGGGACCTCGCAGTCGGCGGCCGGGTAGCCGACCGGGATGACCGCGAAGGCCTTCTCGTTCGCCGGGCGGTTCAGGACGTGGCTCAGGAAGCGCATCGGGCTCGGGGTGTGGATCAGTGCGGCGAGGCCCGACAGGTGGAGGGCGGACAGGAGCATGCCGACCGCGATGCCGACCGACTCGTCGACGTAGTAGTGCTTGCGCTTCGTGCCGTCCGGGCCGAGCCAGTGGCGCTGCTGGAAGACCACGACGAGGAACGGGGCGTCCGTGAGGTGGGTCTTGACGGCGTCGGTGCCGAGCGGGCGCAGGGCCGCCAGCCATTCGTCGCCGAGGCGGCCGTCGTAGGAGATCAGCTCCTCCTGCTCGGCGGCGGCGCGGATCTGCTCCCGTACGGCCGGGTCCTTGACCAGGACGAAGGTCCACGGCTGCTGGTGGGCGCCGGAGGGGGCGGTCGCCGCGCACGCGATCGCGTCCCGGACCACCTGTTCGGGCACCGGGTCGGGGGAGAAGTGGCGTACGGTCCGCCGCTCGTCCATGCGGGCCCGCAGCTCGGCGGCGCGCGCGAGCGATTCGGCGCTCACCATCCGCTCGGGCCGGTAGGGGGCGGGACGGTACGGCTGGCCGTGGATCGGGGTCCACTGCTGGGTATCGGGCGACATGCGGCGAGTGTGCCGAGGCAATGGTCCAGACCGCCAGAGCCGTGTCGGCCGATTCCGGCCGGTGGACGGCGTCCGGCGTCCGCAATGCGGTCCTTGGTACGGTCGCGGGATGAGAGACCGGGACGCGGGCGTGCGCGTCGCGCACACCGCCGAGCTGACCGACGACGAGCTCCGCGAGGTGCGGGCCCTGCTGGACGCCGCCTTCGAGGGGGACTTCGGCGACGAGGACTTCGAGCACGCGCTCGGCGGGATGCACGTGCTGGTCCGGGACGCGGGGGGCGACCTCGTCGCGCACGGCAGTGTGGTGCAGCGGCGGGTCGTGCACGGCGGGCGGGCCCTGCGGACCGGGTACGTCGAGGCCGTGGCCGTACGGGCCGGCCTGCGGCGGCGGGGGCTCGGCGGGCAGGTCATGGCCGAGCTGGAGCGGACCGTCGCGCGGGCGTACGTCCTCGGGGCGCTGTCGGCGTCGCAGGAGGGGGCCGGGCTCTACCTCGCCCGCGGGTGGGCGGTGTGGCCGGGCGGGATCGGGGCGCTCTCGCCGGACGGGCCGGTGCGGCTCCCCGAGGAGGAGGGCTCCACGTACGTGTGGGTGCCGCCCGGCGGGATCCGGCTGGACCCCGCCGGGCGGCTCGACTTCGACTGGCGGGACGGGGACGTCCTGTAGCCACGACGGGCTGCGACGGGCTGCGACGGGCTGCGACGGGCTACGAGGCGCTGCGACCCGCTGCGACGGGCCACGACCGTCTGCGACCGGCTACGACCCCGAGATGCTCGGCGCGCCCGACTCGATGTGGCCGGTGTAGCGGCGCGACCAGGTGCCGTCGGAGTCGGCCAGGATCGTGAAGTCGTACCAGCCGTTGCTGTAGGCCACGGCGTTGAAGTAGTCCTCGCGCGAGGAGTTCGCCGGGACCGTGTAGGTCCACGGGCCGTCCGTGCGATAGGCGTTCGAGCGGATCGTGAAGGTGACGGGTGAGGCGGAGGCGTTCTTCATCCTGAAGTAGACGGCCGTCTTGCCGGTGCCCGGCTCCACGGCGAAGCGGGCCGCGACCTCGATGTCCTTGCCCGCCTTCGACGCGTCGCCGATGAAGCGGCGCAGGAAGCGGTTCGGCCCGTACATCGAGATGTCGTACTTGCCGGAGCCGTGGCCGAGGCCGATGTTGAAGTAGTCGCTGCCGGTGGCGCCCGCGTCGACCGTGTACTGCCAGGCCGCCGTGTCCCGGTGCTGGTGCGGGTGGATCGAGAAGTGCGCCGCCTGCTTCGCCTCGGCGCCCTGGTTGGTCATGGAGAACCAGGCCAGGATCTTGCCGGCCGCCCCGAACTCGAAGCGGTCCAGGTTGCCGTTCACCTGGTACGGCAGGGCCCGCGCCGGGCGGGTGCCCGGCTCCTGCGCCGGCAGGGCGTTGTCCTGCGGCACCGGGTTGGGCAGCGGGCCGCAGGTGGCCTGGCCGATCACCTTGGCGGTGGACGGGAGGCCCGCGGGGACCCCGTAGACCGGGTGCGCGAAGTCGAAGACGCCGGTCAGGTCGCCGGTCACCTTGCGGCGCCACGCGCTGATGTTCGGACAGGTGGCGGGGGTGCCGAGGGCGGCCGACCACTTCTCCATGAACCGCAGGACCGAGGTGTGGTCGAAGACCTCCGAGCTCACCCAGCCGCCGCGGGTCCACGGGGACATGACCAGCATGGGCACGCGGAAGCCGAGCCCGATCGGGGCGCCGTCCAGGTACTCGCCGGGGGTGCCCGGCGGGGCGACCGGCGGCGGCACGTGGTCGAAGAAGCCGTCGTTCTCGTCGTAGTTGAGGAAGAGGACCGTGGAGTCGAAGACCTCCGGGTTCGCGGCCAGGGCGCGGTAGACCAGGTCCACGAAGTGCGCGCCGTCGCCGGGCGGGGCGTAGGGGTGCTCCGAGAACGCCTCGTTGGCCACGACCCAGGACACCTGGGGGAGGGTGCCCGCGAGGACGTCGGCGCGGATCGCGGCCGCGATGTCGTCCGGGGTGGAGCCGGTGACCTTGGGGACGGAGCCCATGCCCCGGTCCCACAGCGGGTTGCCGGGGGCCGCGTCGGTGAACTTCTTGAAGTAGGCCAGACCGTTGTCCCCGTAGTTGTCCTGGGCGTTCTGGTAGACCTTCCAGCTCATGCCGGCCCGCTGGAGGGCCTCCGCGTACGTCTCCCAGGTCAGCCCGGACTCGTCGCCGCCGTCCTTGCTGGAGGCGTCGATCTTGCCGCTCCACAGGAAGGTGCGGTTCGGGCCGGTCGCGCTGAGCGCGGAGCAGAAGTACGCGTCGCAGATCGTGTAGTGGTCGGCGAGGCCGTGGTGGAAGGGTATGTCCCCCCGGTCCAGGTAGCCGAGGGTGCGGGTGTTGGCCACGCCGAGGACCCAGTTGTCCATCCGGCCCTTGTTCCAGGCCGCGTGCTGCGAGGTCCAGCTGTGCGGGAGGTCGCCGTTGCACTGGGCCAGGGTCTCGCCGTCGACCCCGCCCGCCGGCGGGGTGGCGGACAGCTTCCACGGGTACTGGCGGCCGCCCCAGTTGGGCTGGTTGAACATGCCCCAGCCGCCCGGGATGTTGCCGGCGGCGCGGTCGCCGAACCCGCGGACACCCTTCAGCCTGCCGAAGTAGTGGTCGAAGCTGCGGTTCTCCTGCATGAGGATCACCACGTGCTTCACGTCGGTGATGGTGCCGGTCGCGGCGGCCGCGGCCGCCGTCGCCGGCAGGGCCGCGGGCAGGGTCGCCCCCGCCATCAGCCCGGCGCCGATTCCCACGAAACCTCTGCGGCTGATCGGTGTCACTGGCCCCTCGCCTCCAACTCAAGTGCCCCGGCGGCACATTGACGGCAAGAGTGACGGGGACCGCGCCAAAGGTCTACATCCGTGCGGTAAGAGTTCGGTGAACTTCCGGGTGGCCGGAATCAGCTGTCGATCCGCACGAGCATCTTGCCCATGTTGTCCCCGCGGAGCATGCCGCGGAACGCGTCCACGGTGTGGTCGAATCCCTGCACAACGGTGGTATCGGTACCGATCCGGCCACTGCGCAGATGGGGGACGAGGAAGTCCTCCAGCTCGTCCTGCAGATTGGTGTGATGGCGAACCAATACTCCTTCCAACCGAAGCGACTTGTGGACGACCTCGAAGAGGTTGCGGGGCGCGGCGGGGGACCGGTCGCCGTTGTAGGTGGAGACGGCGCCCACCCAGGCGATCCGTCCGAACTCGCGCAGCGAGTCGATCGCACCCGCCAGGTGCTCGCCGCCCACGTTGTCCACGTAGACGTCGATGCCGTCGGGCGCCGCCTTCGCGAGCTGCTCGCCGACCGGGCCGTCGTGGTAGTCGAAGGCCGCGTCGAAGCCGAGTACCCCGGTGAGGTGGCGGACCTTGGCCGCCGAGCCCGCGCTGCCGATGATCCGGCGGGCGCCGAGCAGCCGGGCGATGTGCCCGGTGGCCGTGCCCACCCCGCCCGCGGCGGCCGAGACGAAGAGGTCCTCGCCCGGGCGCAGCGCCGCGGTCCGGGTCAGGGCCGCGTACGCGGTCAGGCCCGTGCCGCCCAGGATGGACAGGTACGCCTCCAGGGGGACGCCCGCGTGGCCCCGCAGCTTGCGGGTGCCGTCCACGCCGAGGGTGACGAGGGCGTGCGTACGCCAGCCCGCGCGGTGGAAGACCAGGTCGCCCTCGGCGAGGCCCGGGTCGCGGGAGGCGATCACCCGGCCCACCGAGCGTCCCTCCAGCGGGGTGCCCAGCTCGAAGCCGCCCTCGCCGCCGTCCATCATCCCGCGGTGATACGGATCCACGGAGAGCAGCAGGTTCGCCACCAGGGCGGTGCCGGGGCCCGGCTCCGGGACGGGGGAGGAGACGTAGGCGAAGTCGGCCGCGGCGGGGAAGCCGACGGGACGGGCGATCTGGTGGACGGCGCGAGCGGTGTTCGTGGTCATGTCCCCGACGCTAGGAAGGAATCCGCGGGCCGGGCAGGGGGTTGCGTTCATGGAAGCCGCACAGCCATGAACAACGCTCATAGAACGAGGTGGGGGCCCCGATGTCCGATCTCCTCCCGCAGGAACTGCGGATCCTGGTCGCCGTCGCGGAGACCGGCGGCTTCTCCGCCGCGGCCGCCGCCCTCGGCCTCACCCAGTCGGCCGTCTCCCACTCCGTGCGCGGCAGCGAGGCCAAGCTCGGCACGGTGCTCTTCGGGCGGGGGCGGAGCGGGGCCTCGCCCACCCGGGCGGGGGAGCGGGCGGTCGCACACGCCCGCCGGATCCTGCGCCTGTACGAGGTGATGGGCGCGGAGGTGCGCGGCGCGGGCCGGGACACGGTGGAGGGGGTGCTGCGGATCGCCGCGTTCCGCAGCGCGGCCCTGCACCTGCTGCCGCCCGCCCTGGAGCGGCTGGCCGCCCGGCACCCCGGCATCCGCCCCGAGGTGCGCGTGGTGCGCGAGATCGGCGCCGGCGCGGCGGGGGAGGTGGCCGAGGGCCGCGCCGACCTGGGCATCGCCACGCTGGGCTCGCCGGAGGGTGCCCCGCCCGGCCTGCTGAGCGGAGTGCTCGCGGAGGAGGCGTACCGCTTGGTGCACCCGGCCGGGCATCCGGATCCGAAGGCGCTGCCCCTGATGGACTGGGACGAGAACTGCGGCTCCTACACGCGGTCCTGGTGGCGCTCCCAGGACTGGATCCCGAGGGCGACCGTCAAGGCCGAGGACGACGCGATGGTGCTGACCATGGTCGGCCGCGGGCTCGGCATGGCGATCATGCCCGAGCTGTCCCTGAGGGAGGCGACGGAGGCGGTCGACATCACCGATCTGGGTCCGAGCGGGCCGGTGAGGCAGGTGGGCTACGTCACGACGCCGGAAGCCGCCTCGACCCTCGCCGTCAGGGCTCTGATCAGGGAACTTCGCTCCACGAAGGGCTGAAACGGACCCGTGGGGCGGAGCTTTTCGAGGGGTTCCCCGTCTCAGATAGTAGGAAGTCCGAGTAATTGCCGAGACATACAGCGGGACCTGACCTAGCTTTGTAAGAAGCCGAACGTCTCGCCGATCAGGCGAATGGCGGTCGAGAGCGCGCGCCCCTGGCAGGCAATCCCTGCGGCGCACTGCTCCCCGCCTCTTCCGGCGCCTTGAAGGAACCCCTCATCCGTGGCCCCGCCACGCCGTGATCTCAAGGAGTCGATCACCATGACCGCAACCACCGCCACCCGCCGCGTCCGCCACGCCTCCCGCTCGGCCGACGACCGCAAGAACGCCGCCGCCGCCCTCCAGCGGGCCCTCGACCGCCGCGACAACGGCGGCTCGACCGGCCACTGACCAGCACCCCGTCCGGGACATTCTGCGTCCATATGATGGACGCAGAATGTCTGAGGGCTGGGACACGGAGTACGGTTTCGCCATGTCGACCAGCATCAATCTCGCAGTGATCCCCGGTGATGGCATCGGCCAGGAAGTCGTGGCTCAGGGACTCAAGGTCCTTACCGCGGTCCTGCCCCAGGATGTGAAGCTGGAGACCAAGCCCTACGATCTCGGCGCCCAGCGCTGGCACCGCACCGGTGAGACCCTCCCGGACGCGGAGCTCGAAGCCCTCAAGCACCACGACGCGATCCTGCTGGGCGCCATCGGCGACCCGTCGGTCCCGTCCGGCGTGCTGGAGCGCGGCCTGCTGCTCAAGCTGCGCTTCGCCTTCGACCACTTCATCAACCTGCGCCCGTCGAAGCTGTTCCCCAACACCGCCACCCCGCTGGCCGGTCGCCCGGACATCGACTTCGTCGTGGTCCGCGAGGGCACCGAGGGTCCGTACACCGGCAACGGCGGCAGCCTGCGCACCGGCACCCCCGCCGAGGTGGCCACCGAGGTCAGCATCAACACCGCGTACGGAGTGGAGCGCGTCGTCCGTGACGCGTACGAGCGGGCCAACTCCCGCCCCCGCAAGAAGCTGACGCTGGTCCACAAGAACAACGTCCTCGTGTACGCGGGCCACATGTGGAAGAACATCTTCGACAAGGTCGGCCAGGAGTACCCCGAGGTCACCACCGACTACCTGCACGTCGACGCCGCGACGATCTTCTTCGTCACGCAGCCCGAGCGCTTCGACGTCATCGTCACGGACAACCTCTTCGGTGACATCCTCACCGACCTGGCCGCCGCCGTGACCGGCGGAATCGGCCTGGCCGCCTCCGGGAACATCAACCCGACCGGCGCCTTCCCGTCCATGTTCGAGCCCGTCCACGGCTCGGCCCCGGACATCGCCGGCACCGGCAAGGCCGACCCGACCGCGACGATCCTCTCCGTCGCCCTCATGCTGCGGCACCTGGGCTACGAGGCCGAGGCCGTCCGCATCGAGGACGCGGTCTCCGCCGACCTCGCGGAGCGCGACGGAACCTTCCGCTCCACCGACGCGATCGGCGACGCCCTCGCCGCCCGAGTAGCCGGCTGACCCGGCCGCTCCACCTCAGGAAGCCGCCGGGGCACAATGGGACCCGGCGGCTTCTCCTGTGCGGCCTCCAGGTGCCACCATCGCCCCTGGGCCGCACTCCCCGCTTCTCCGAAGCCTGCCCGCGCGCGATAATCGAACGCGAGGCCGCGAAATGCGGGGAAGCTCGGACGTCCTAGTACGCCGTGAGCGCGGTCCGCCATACACAACCGGTGAAGGACAAGCACTCATGACGACGCCCACGATCGAGCTCAAGCCCTCCTCGAACCCGCTGTCCGATGCGGAGCGCGAGGCGATCCTGGCCAGCCCCGGCTTCGGCCGCCACTTCACCGATCACATGGTGACGATCAAGTGGACCGAGGGCCGCGGATGGCACGATGCCGAGCTGGTCCCGTACGCGCCGCTCTCGATCGACCCGGCGAACATGACGCTGCACTACGCGCAGACGATCTTCGAGGGCCTGAAGGCCTACCGCCAGCCCGACGGCACCGTGGCCACCTTCCGCCCCGAGGCCAACGCCGCGCGCTTCCAGGCCTCCGCCCGCCGCATGGCGATGCCGGAGCTGCCGTCCGAGCTGTTCATCGAGGCCTGCGACGCGCTGATCAAGCAGGACCGCGCCTGGGTGCCGGACTCCGGCGAGGCCTCCCTGTACCTGCGGCCGTTCATGTTCGCCTCCGAGGTCGGCCTGGGCGTCCGCCCGGCCAACGAGTTCCTCTTCATCGTCATCGCCTCGCCCGCCGGCGCGTACTTCCCCGGTGGCGTCAAGCCCGTCTCCGTCTGGCTCTCCGAGGACTACGTCCGCGCGGTCAAGGGCGGCACCGGCGCGGCCAAGACCGGCGGCAACTACGCGGCTTCGCTGGTCGCGCAGGCCCAGGCGGCCTCGCACGGCTGCGACCAGGTGGTCTGGCTCGACGCCGTCGAGCACCGCTGGATCGAGGAGATGGGCGGGATGAACCTGTACTTCGTGTACGGCGACCGCATCGTCACCCCGGAGCTCACCGGCTCGCTCCTTCCCGGCATCACCCGCGACTCCCTCCTCACCATCGCCCGCGACCTCGGCTACACCGCCGAGGAAGGCCGGATCACCACCGAGGACTGGAAGCGCGACAACGAGAACGGCACCCTCACCGAGGTGTTCGCCTGCGGCACCGCCGCCGTCATCACCCCGGTCGGCTCGGTCAAGTCCGAGCGCGCCAACTGGACCCAGGGCGACGGCGAGCCCGGCCAGGTCACCATGCGCCTGCGCAAGGCGCTGCTGGAGCTCCAGACCGGCCACAGCGCCGACACCCACGGCTGGATGCACCCGCTCGGCTAGTCCGCAGTGCCCCGCACCGCCCCGTAGGACCCGTACGGCCGAAGGCCCCCGCGCACTGCGCGGGGGCCTTCGGCCGTGTCGGCGGGGAGAGGAGCGGGGGAGAGGGGAGGGCAGGGGAGGGAGGTGGGGTCGGCACTCCCACCGCTCCCGCCGCTAGTCGGCCGCCACCGCCACCTGCCCCGCAGGACCGGCGGCGGGTGCCGCCTGCGGCCGGACGGTCAGCGCGGCGTACACCACGCCGCCGACCAGCCCCGACAGGATGAAACTGCAGTCCACCCCGCTGGTGAGGGCCAGCAGCGGGCCCTCGTACACCGGGGTCGACACGGCGGCGAGTCCCACGGCCGCGCCGGCCGCCCACGAGACGGTGGCGCGGAGGTTCCAGCCACCGGTGTACCAGTAGACGCCGCCGCGGGCCCGGCGGTTGAACACCTGGAGGGCGTCGGGATCGTAGACCCCGCGGCAGCGCACGTGGCCGATCAGGGTGATCACGGCCCACGGGGTGCCGATCGCGGTCAGCAGCAGCACGAAAGAGGTCATCGCGGACTGCACGTTCCACTCGAAGGAGCCGAAGAAGACGAAGGCGGTGGCGACGACCGCGGCGATCACGGTGGCCGTGGTGCGGGTGGCCCGGGGGATGATCGCGTCGAGGTCCAGCCCCATGGAGTAGAGCATCAGCCCGGCGTTGCCCACCGAGCCGACCGCGGCGGCGACCAGCAGCGGGACCAGGTACCAGAACGGCGCGGCCTCGACGAGCGGGCCGGCGTAGTCCAGGCCCGCCCGGGCGGCCAGCGCGGTGTAGGTGCCGAAGAGCTGCGGTATCAGCAGGCCGATCAGCAGGCCGAAGGCGGTGGCCCAGAGGACCTTGCGGGAGCCGTGCCGGCGCGGGGAGACGTAGCGGGTGTAGTCGCCGAGCAGGGTGATGAAGGCGACGGGCCCGCTCAGCCCGGCGGCCACGGCGGCCAGCACCCACGTCGGCCAGAAGGAGCCGAGCAGGTACGAGGTCTCCGGCGGGGCCGCGGTGGTGAAGTCAGGGGCGTAGGCGAGGAAGCCGACGGCCAGCAGCGCCACCATGCCGATGGACAGCACCTTGCTCATGCGCAGCAGCAGCCGGTAGCCGAAGACGGCCGCGACGACGGTACACGCGGCCAGGACGCCGTACATCGCGGCCCGGGAGACGCCCGTGTCCGGGAGCCCGGTCAGCCGGGCCAGCGTGCCGACCATCACGTCGCCGCCGATCCACAGGGTGAGGGCGGTGTAGCCGAGGGAGAGCAGCAGACCCACCACCGAGCCGACGAGCCGGCCGCGGACGCCGAACTGTGCGCCGCTGGAGGTGGAGAGGTTGGTCGCGGTGCGCAGGGAGACGAGTGCGAGCGGCGCGGTGAAGGCGATACCGACGAGGGTGCCGGTCACGATGGCCGTGACCGAGGGCCACAGGCCCAGTCCGAAGGACGGGGGCAGCCAGCCGAAGACGATCACACCGAGGCAGAGGTTGGAGCCGAGGAGGATCGAGATCAGGTCACGGGGACCGCTCGTCCGCTCCTCCTCGGGGATGGTGTCGACTCCGCGCTGTTCGATGGGCATGGGGGACTCCCTTGGCAGGGCGGGGGGTGGTTGCGCATGTGTTTGAGCGACACTCAATGTGACTCAAGCCCTGCTCCCAGGTCAATGATTCCCTGCAACGAAATGAAGAGTTAGAGTGATGCTCTAACCCATCGACTCAAGAGGTGGTGGATCGGCGTGCGGCTGACCCCTACGGAGCGCGACCGGCTGCTGCTCCGCAGCGCTGCGGAACTGGCCAGGGCCCGGCGGGCCCGCGGCCTGAAGCTCAACGTCCCGGAGGCCACCGCGCTGATCGCGGACACGGTCTGCGAGGCCGCGCGCGACGGCAAGCGGCTCGCGGAGGCGATCGAGGAGGCCCGCAGCGTGCTGGGCCCCGGCGACGTCCTGCCGGGCGTGGCCGACGTGGTCACCGAGGTGCACGTGGAGGCCGTCTTCGACGACGGTTCCCGCCTCGCGGTGGTCTCGTCCCCCATCCAGGGCGCGGCGCCGCTCGGCGACGACGCCCCGGGCGCGGTCGTCCCCGGCCCCGGCGTCCCCCAGCCGGAGCCGGTCCTCACCCTGCACGTGCGCAACACCGCCGCCGTGCCGGTGAGCGTGACCTCCCACTTCCACTTCTTCGAGGCCAACCCGCGGCTCGACTTCGACCGCGCCGCCGCCTACGGGATGCGGCTGTGCGTGCCCGCGGGCTCGTCCGTACGGTTCGACCCGCACGGCGAGGGCGAGGTCGGCCTCGTCCCCATCGGCGGCGACCGCATCGCGATCGGCTTCGCGGGGCTGGTCGACGGCCCGCTCGATGCCCCCGGAGCCAAGGAGGAGGCCCTGCGCCGCGCCGCGGCCTGCGGCTACCTGGGCGTCCCCGATGCCCCGGAAGCCCCTGGAGCCCCTGGAGCCCCTAGAGCCCCTGGAGCCCCTGGAGCCCCTGGAGCCCAGGGTTCCCCGACCGCGGCCGGCCAGGCCGAGTCCACCGACCGCCCGGAGGGGACGACGGCATGAGCAGGCAGACACCGCACACCGACCACAGCGCGCACTGCGCACCGGGCAGCCGGCACATCGACCCGCACGAGTACGCCTCCGTCTTCGGCCCGCGCGCCGGGGACCGGGTGCGTCTCGGTGACTCCGGGCTGACGGTGCGGGTGGAGTACGACGCGCAGAAGCCCGGTGACGAGTTCCTGGCCGGTTTCGGCAAGACCGCCCGGGACGGCCTGCACCTGAAGGCCGCCGCCGTCCGCGAGACCTGCGACGTCGTCATCAGCAACGTCCTGGTCATCGACGCGGTCCTGGGCATCCGCAAGGTGTCGATCGGTATCCGCGAGGGCCGTATCCATGCGATCGGGCGGGCCGGCAACCCGGACACCCTCGACGGCGTCGACGTCGTCGTCGGCACGGGTACCTCGATCGTCTCCGGCGAGGGCCTGATCGCCACCGCCGGCGCCGTCGACACCCACGTGCACCTGCTCTCCCCGCGCATCATGGAGGCCTCGCTCGCCGCGGGCGTCACCACGGTCATCGGCCAGGAGTTCGGCCCGGTGTGGGGCGTCGGCGTCAACTCCCCGTGGGCGCTGAAGCACGCCTTCAACGCCTTCGACGCGTGGCCGGTGAACATCGGTTTCCTGGCCCGGGGTTCCTCTTCGGACGCCGCTCCGCTGGTGGAGGCCCTGGCCGAGGGCGGTGCCTGCGGTTTCAAGGTCCACGAGGACATGGGCGCTCACGCCCGCGCCCTGGACACCGCCCTGCGGGTGGCCGAGGAGTACGACGTACAGGTCGCGCTGCACAGTGACGGCCTCAACGAGTGTCTCTCCGTCGAGGACACCCTGCGGGTCCTGGACGGCCGCACGATCCATGCCTTCCACATCGAGGGCTGCGGCGGCGGGCACGTGCCGAACGTGCTGAAGATGGCGGGCGTGCCGAACGTCATCGGCTCCTCCACCAACCCGACCCTGCCCTTCGGCCGGGACGCGGTGGCCGAGCACTACGGCATGATCGTCTCCGTTCACGACCTCAAGCCCGACCTCCCGGGCGACGCGGCCATGGCCCGCGACCGGATCCGGGCCGGCACCATGGGCGCCGAGGACGTGCTGCACGACCTCGGGGTGATCGGCATCACCTCCTCCGACGCCCAGGGCATGGGCCGGGCCGGCGAGACGATCCGCCGCACCTTCGCCATGGCCGCCAAGATGAAGGGCGAGCTGGGCCCCCTGGCCGGCGACGGCGAGGGCGACGACAACGCCCGGGTCCTGCGCTACATGGCCAAGCTGACCATCAACCCCGCCATCGCCCACGGCCTGGCCCACGAGATCGGCTCCATCGAGACCGGCAAACTCGCCGACATCGTCCTGTGGCGCCCCCAGTTCTTCGGCGCCAAACCGCAGCTCGTCCTCAAATCCGGCTTCCCCGCCTATGGCGTCACCGGCGACCCCAACGCCGCCACCGACACCTGCGAACCCCTCGTCCTTGGACCGCAGTTCGGCTCGTACGGAGCCACCGCCGCCGACATCTCCGTCGCCTTCGTCTCGGCCGCCGCGGCCGCCCTGGGCAGCGACGAGATGCCGACCCGGCGCCGTCGGGTCGCCGTCCGCGGCACCCGCGGGATCGGCCCCAAGGACCTGCTCCTCAACTCCCGGGTGGGCGCGGTCGACGTGGACGCGCGCAGCGGACTCGTCTCCCTCGACGGGGAACCGCTGCGCTCCGAAGCCGCCGAATCGGTCTCCCTGAACCGCCTGTACTTCCTGTAACCGGCACAGCCTTTAAGGACCTCCTGCCATGACTGCCACACAGCCCGCCAAGCCGGTCGACGCCGGCTTCCGGATGCCCGCCGAGTGGACGCCCCACGAGCGCACCTGGATGGCCTGGCCCAGCCCCAATCCGACCTTCACCAACGCGCAGGAGCTCGCCGAGGCCCGCGAGGCCTGGGGCGCCGTCGCCCGCGCGGTGCGTGCGTACGAGCCGGTGACCCTCGTGGTCTCGCCCGGCGACGCTGACAGCGCCCGCGGACACGTCGGCGACGACGTACAGCTCGTCGAGCAGGAGCTCGACGACGCCTGGATGCGCGACATCGGCCCGACCTTCGTCACCAACGACGCCGGCGAGCTCGCGGCCGTCGACTGGACCTTCAACGGCTGGGGCGCCCAGGAGTGGGCCCGCTGGGACCACGACTCGAAGATCGCCCGGCACGTCTCGGACGTGGCCGGCACCCGTACGTACAGCACCGAGCTCGTCAACGAGGGCGGCGCCATCCACGTCGACGGCGAGGGCACCGTGCTCCTCACCGACACCGTGCAGCTGGGCGAGGGCCGCAACCCCGGCTGGACCCGCCAGCAGGTCGAGGCCGAGATCCACGCCCACCTCGGCACCACCAAGGCGATCTGGCTGCCGTACGGCCTGGCCGGCGACTACGGCACCTACGGCACCCAGGGTCACGTCGACATCGTCGCCGCCTTCGCCCGCCCCGGCGTCGTCATGGTGCACACCCAGCCCGACCCGGCCCACCCGGACCACGAGCGCTGCAAGACGATCGCGGCCATCCTGCGCGCGTCCACGGACGCCCGGGGCCGGCAGCTGGAGGTCGTGGAGATCCCGGCGCCGACCGTGCTGGAGGAGGACGGGGAGTGGGTGGACTACTCCTACATCAACCACTACCTGTGCAACGGCGGCGTGGTGCTGTGCTCCTTCGACGACCCGCGCGACGAGGAGGCCGCAGAGATCTTCCGCGGACTGTTCCCCGAGCGGACCGTGACACTCGTTGACGCACGTACGATTTTCGCCGGGGGTGGCGGTATCCACTGCATCACCCAGCAGCAGCCGAAGGTCTGATCCGCAGACGGCCGGCAGCCGACCGACAAGGAGTGGGGCCATGGTGGCGGGTGGAGTACCGGTGCGCGCGGCGCGGAAGAACGCGCCCCCGCGCGAGGACGTACTCGTCGCCGCCATGGCCACGATCGCCGAGCGCGGCCTGGAAGGCCTGACCATGGCCGGTCTGGGCCGCGAGGTCGGCATGAGCAGCGGCCACCTCCTCTACTACTTCCGCAGCAAGGACGAGCTCCTGCTGCAGACCCTGGAGTGGAGCGAGGCCGAGCTGGGCAGCGCGCGGCGGGCGCTGCTCTCCCGTCGCGGCCCGGTGTGCGAGCGCCTGCAGGCGTACGTCGACCTGTACGTGCCCACGCAGGCCCGCGACCCGCACTGGACGCTGTGGCTGGAGGTCTGGAACCGGTCCCAGAACGCCGGCCCCCAGGAGCGCGACCGGCAGGCGGCCATCGAGGGCGCCTGGCACCGCGACCTGGTGGCCCTGCTCGCCGAGGGCATCTCGCGCGGGGAGTTCCGCCCGGTCGACGCCGAGCGCATGGCGACCCGCATCCGGGCCCTGCTCGACGGCTTCAGCATCCAGCTGGCGGTGGGCCTGCCGACGATGGACCGCGAGGCCATCCTCGACCACGTCCGCGAGTTCCTCACCGACGCGCTCACCCCTCGGGGTTAACCGCGCGGGCACGCTGCCCGCATGCTGAGATCCCTGTCCATCCGCGGCGAGCGGTGTGGCACACTGCCAGCGTGCCTGCTCAGCTCATGATTATCGCCAGCAGCGCGCCGGTCCCCAGTGGCCGCTGAACCGTGGAAGAACTCCGCGGAAGCGGCCACCGTGCCTCGGACCCGCGCGCAGACCTCTCGCTACCCGCGAGAGGTTTTTTCGTTTCCCGGAGCATCCAGACCGGGACGGGACCGCGCGCGATGATGGGGGCAGTGACGGCGGCCTGCCCCTTTGGCGGGCATCCGGAACCACTCATCCGACAGGAGTCAGATCAGCATGACGACGACACCAGAGGCGGCAGCAGCGGTCCTCGACGACAGCTTCCACGTCTTCGACACCACCCTGCGCGACGGCGCCCAGCGTGAGGGCATCAACCTCACGGTCGCCGACAAGCTGACGATCGCCCGGCATCTGGACGACTTCGGAGTGGGCTTCATCGAGGGCGGCTGGCCGGGCGCCAACCCCCGTGACACCGAGTTCTTCGCCCGCGCCCGCGCGGAGATCGCCTTCAAGAACGCCCAGCTGGTCGCCTTCGGCGCGACCCGGCGCGCGGGCGGCTCGGCCGCCCAGGACCCGCAGGTGCGGGCCCTGCTGGAATCCGGCGCCCCGGTGATCACGCTCGTCGCCAAGTCGCACGACCGCCACGTCGAGCTCGCCTTGCGCACCACCCTGGACGAGAACCTGGAGATGGTCCGCGACACCGTCTCCCACCTGGTCGGCCAGGGCCGTCGCGTCTTCGTCGACTGCGAGCACTTCTTCGACGGCTACCGCGCCAACGCCGAGTACGCGAAGTCCGTCGTGCGCACCGCCCACGAGGCCGGCGCCGACGTCGTCATCCTCTGCGACACCAACGGCGGGATGCTGCCCGCGCAGATCACGGCGACCGTCGCGACCGTCCTCGCCGACACGGGCGCCCGCCTGGGCATCCACGCCCAGGACGACACCGGCTGCGCCGTCGCCAACACCCTCGCCGCGGTGGACGCGGGCGCCACCCACGTCCAGTGCACGGCGAACGGCTACGGCGAGCGCGTCGGCAACGCCAACCTCTTCCCCGTCGTCGCCGCCCTGGAGATCAAGTACGGGCGCAAGGTGCTCCCCGACGGCGCGCTCGCCGAGATGACCCGGATCTCGCACGCGATCGCCGAGGTCGTCAACCTCACGCCCTCCACGCACCAGCCGTACGTGGGCGTCTCCGCCTTCGCGCACAAAGCGGGCCTGCACGCCTCGGCGATCAAGGTCGACCCGGACCTCTACCAGCACATCGACCCCGAGCGGGTCGGCAACACCATGCGGATGCTGGTCTCCGACATGGCCGGCCGCGCCTCCATCGAGCTCAAGGGCAAGGAGCTCGGCGTCGAGCTGGGCGACGACCGTGCGCTGATCTCCCGGGTCGTGGAGCGGGTCAAGGAGCGGGAGCTCCAGGGCTACACGTACGAGGCGGCCGACGCCTCCTTCGAGCTGCTGCTGCGCGCCGAGGCCGAGGGCCGGGCCCGCAAGTACTTCCGGATCGAGTCGTGGCGGGCGATCGTCGAGGACCGCCCGGACGGCACCCACGCCAACGAGGCCACGGTCAAGCTGTGGGCCAAGGGCGAGCGGATCGTCGCGACGGCCGAGGGCAACGGCCCGGTCAACGCGCTGGACCGGGCGCTGCGGGTGGCGCTGGAGCGGTTCTACCCCCAGCTGGCCAAGTTCGAGCTGGTCGACTACAAGGTCCGCATCCTCGAAGGTACGCACGGCACGGCGTCCACGACCCGCGTGCTGGTCGCCACGACGGACGGCGTCCGCGAGTGGTCCACGGTCGGCGTCGCCCCGAACGTGATCGCGGCGTCCTGGCAGGCCCTGGAGGACGCGTTCACGTACGGCCTGCTGCACGCGGGCGTCGAACCGGCCGAGTAGCCCCGTCCAGGACGTGGTCCGCCCGGGCGGACCACGGATCACGTCCTGGACGCACTCGCGGGCACTCGGGGCCACTCGCGGCACTCCGGGGGACTCCGGGGCCGGCATGTGCCTTATGTGCTGCTCACACAGGAAAGTCCCAGTTCAGGTAGCGTCGTCCGTATGAGGACCAGGCTGATATCCATACGCATGGGATCGCTGATGTCCGGTCTGCTGCTGGCCCTGTCGGTGACCGCTCTCGCGGTGGCCCCACAGGCGTCGGCCGCCACCGGAGTCGCTGCCGTGGCGGAGGCCCTCAAGGAGGGCCCGGTCTACGTCGACCCCCGAGCCGAGGCACAGCTGCCCCCGGCCGAGGCGGAGGCGCTCGCACAGAAGATCAAGGACGCCGGGAAGCCGGTGTTCGTCGCGGTGCTGCCGGCCACCGCCGAGTTCCCCGAGGACAAGGTCCTCGGCGCCGTCCGCACCGAGACCGGCATCACCGGCCTCTACGCGATCCGGCTCGGCGACGGCTTCAAGGCGGGCGCCGACCGGGCGGTCATGCCGGCCAACGCCGTCCGCAACCTCACCGACGCCGCCAAGACCGGCGCACCGGTGGACGCGACCACCCAGCTCAACAATTTCGTCGACCAGGCCCTGAGCCAGGCCAGGGGCAGTGCCCCCGCCTCCTGGGGCAGCACCGGCGCTGAAGAAGGCGCCCCGGTCGGCGGGCTGATCGCACTCGGCGCGGTGGCCGTGATCGGCGGCGGCGGTGCGTACGCGCTGGTCCGCCGCAACAGGAAGAAGAAGGAAGAGACCCGGCGCGAGGCCATCGAGCGGCTCGGCGTGGTCGTCGACGAGGACATCACGGCCTTCGGCGAGGAGCTGGAGCGACTGGACTTCCACCCCGGCGAGCCCGGCGCCGACGACGCCATGCGCAAGGACTACGAGCAGGGGCTCGACTCGTACGACAAGGCCAAGCAGATCATGGGCTCGGTCCAGTACCCCGACGAGGTCAAGGGAGTGACCCAGGCCCTGGAGGACGGCCGGTACGCCCTGGCCCGCCTGGACGCGCGCCGGCAGGGGAAGCCGGTGCCCGAGCGCCGCTCGCCCTGCTTCTTCGACCCGCGCCACGGGCCGAGCAGCGAGGTCGCCACGTGGGCTCCGGCCGGCGGGACCTCCCGTACGGTGCCCGTCTGCACGGCGGACGCCGTACGCCTGCGCGACGGGCTGGACCCGGCGGTCCGCACGGTCGAGACCGAGCACGGGCCGCGGCCGTACTACGACGCCGGCCCGGCGTACGGTCCCTGGGCCGGCGGTTACTTCGGCGGCGGCATCCTGCCCGGCCTGCTGGCGGGCACGATGCTCGGTTCGATGATGTCCAGCCCGGCCTACGCCGCGGACTACGGCGGCGGCACGGGCAGCGGCTTCGAGGGCGGGGACGTCTCCGGGGCCGACTTCAACCCGTCCGACTTCGGCGGCGGCGGATTCGGCGGGGGCGGCGGCTTCGACGGAGGGGGAGGCTTCTAGCCTCCCCCCGGGTTCCGCGCGCCAAGGGGTTCTCCGCCCGGTCCGGGCGGATCTGCGGATCCGCAGGTCAGGCCTGCTTGATGGCCGAGATGTCGAAGGTCAGCTTCACCTTGTCGCTGACCATCACGCCGCCGGCCTCCAGCGCGGCGTTCCAGGTCAGGCCCCAGTCGGAGCGCAGGATCTCGGCGGAGCCCTCGAAGCCCACGCGCTCGCTGCCGTAGACGTCCGTGGCGGAACCGGTGAACTCCAGGTCGATGGAGAGCGGGCGGGTGACGTCCTTGATCGTCAGCTCGCCGGTGAGGCGGTACGCGTCGCCGCCGAGCTGACGCGCTTCCGTGGACCGGAAGGTCATCAGCGGGAAGGCGTCGGCGTCGAAGAAGTCACCGCTGCGCAGGTGGGCGTCGCGGTCGGCGATGCCGGTGGTGATCGAGGGGATCTTGACGTCGATGACGGCCGTGGAGCGGGCCGGGTCGGTGCCGTCCAGGTGCAGGGTGCCCTCGTGCTCCGCGAAGGAGCCGCGGACGTTGGTGACCATGGCGTGGCGGACGGTGAAGCCGATGCTGCTGTGGGCGGCGTCGATGGCGTAGTCGCCGGTGAGGGCGGCGAGAGCCGGGTCCACGGCCAGCGTGGCGACGGCGGCGGCGCCGTCCTGGACGTCGGCGGTACGGCTGCGGCGGTTGAACATACCCATGACTTGCTCCTCGGTGGTGTCCTGCTCGGTGGATCCGGTCTGTTGAAGCTTCAACGACTTCAACGAGAACGACGCTAGACCCATTCCGTTCAAATTTCAACATCTAGGCGGTGTGTCAGGACGTTTTGTGAAAGTCCTACAAAGGACAATGGGTCCGTCTGGTGGAGTCCTCGCATCTCCCGGCCGTTCTGTGCGGGCCGGACAGCGGAAGACTCCGGAGACTGTGCGGAATGAACGGAGGTTTTTCGTCGCGATCTTCGTAAGGTCGGTACATGACCGTTGTGGACCAGACCCCGAGCGAGCCGACGGACGCCCGCGGGCGCGTGGCCGAGCTGCACTCCCTGCGTGAGCAGGCGCGGCGCGGCCCCAGTGACCGGGCGACCGAGACCCAGCACGCGAAGGGCAAGCTGACCGCCCGTGAGCGCATCGCGCTGCTGCTCGACGAGGGTTCGTTCAAGGAGGTCGAGCAGCTGCGCCGGCACCGGGCGACCGGGTTCGGCCTGGAGGCGAAGAAGCCGTACACCGACGGTGTCATCACCGGCTGGGGCACGGTCGAGGGCCGCACGGTCTTCGTCTACGCACACGATTTCCGGATCTTCGGCGGTGCGCTGGGCGAGGCCCACGCGACGAAGATCCACAAGATCATGGACATGGCCATCGCGGCCGGTGCCCCGCTGGTCTCCCTGAACGACGGCGCCGGCGCCCGTATCCAGGAGGGCGTCTCCGCCCTCGCCGGTTACGGCGGCATCTTCCAGCGCAACACGAAGGCGTCGGGCGTCATCCCGCAGATCTCGGTCATGCTGGGCCCGTGCGCGGGCGGCGCGGCGTACTCGCCGGCCCTGACGGACTTCGTGTTCATGGTCCGCGACACCTCGCAGATGTTCATCACCGGCCCGGACGTGGTCCGCGCGGTGACCGGCGAGGAGATCACCCAGAACGGGCTCGGCGGCGCGGACGTGCACGCCGAGACCTCGGGCGTGGCGCACTTCGCGTACGACGACGAGGAGACCTGCATCTCCGAGGTTCGCTACCTCATCTCGATGCTGCCCTCGAACAACCGTGAGAACCCGCCGGTCCACGAGACGAGCGACCCCGCGGACCGCCGCAGCGAGGTCCTCCTCGACCTGGTGCCCGCCGACGGCAACCGCCCCTACGACATGCTCAAGGTCATCGAGGAGCTCGTCGACGAGGGCGACGTCCTGGAGATCCACGAGCGCTGGGCCCGCAACATCATCTGCGCCCTGGGCCGGATGAACGGACAGGTCGTCGGCATCGTCGCCAACCAGCCCGGCCACCTCGCCGGCGTCCTGGACATCCACGCCTCCGAGAAGGCCGCGCGCTTCGTCCAGCTCTGCGACGCCTTCAACATCCCGATCATCACGCTGCTGGACGTCCCCGGCTTCCTGCCGGGCGTCGACCAGGAGCACGGCGGCATCATCCGCCACGGCGCCAAGCTGCTCTACGCCTACTGCAACGCCACCGTCCCGCGGATCTCCCTGATCCTGCGCAAGGCCTACGGCGGCGCCTACATCGTCATGGACTCCCAGTCCATCGGCGCCGACATCACCTACGCCTGGCCCACCAACGAGATCGCCGTCATGGGCGCCGAAGGCGCGGCCAACGTCATCTTCCGCAAGCAGATCGCGGACGCCGAGGACCCCGAGGCCATGCGCGTCCGCATGGTCAAGGAGTACAAGGCCGAACTGATGCACCCGTACTACGCGGCCGAGCGCGGCCTCGTCGACGACGTCATCGACCCCGCCGAGACCCGCGAGGTGCTCGTCAGCGCCCTCGCGATGCTTCGCAACAAGCACGCCGATCTGCCGTCGCGCAAGCACGGCAACCCGCCGCAGTAACCGCGAAGGAGACCTGCCACCTCATGACCAACGCCACCGACACCCTGCTGCGCGTCGAAAAGGGCAACGCCGAGCCCGAGGAGCTGGCCGCGATCACCGCGATCCTGCTCGCCCGCGCCGCCGCCACCCCCGACGCGGCCACCGTCCGCACGCCCCGCCAGGCCGGCTGGCGCCGCCTGGAGCGCACCCCGGGCTTCCGCGCCCCGCACAGCTGGCAGGGCTGAGTCCCAGAGCCCCGAAGGCCCCGCACCCGTCCAGGGTGCGGGGCCTTCCGCGTACCGAGAACCGCGTACCCCGCCTTCCGTTCCGCGCACCCCGGCCTCCCGCGCACCGCGTACCGCGCGTACCGCCGTCCAGGCGAAGGCCCCGCCCCATGGCGAAGGCCCCCGCGTCGTGGGACACGGGGGCCTGTCGGGTACAGCGGTCCACTCCTACCGCAGGCGCGCCATGAGGGCGTGCTCGACGAGCGTGATGAGTGCGCTCTTGGCGTCCGCGCGGTGGCGGGCGTCGGTGGTGATGATGGGGGCGTCCGGGCCGATCTGCAGGGCCTCGCGGACTTCCTCCGGCGTGTACGCCTGGTTCCCGTCGAACCCGTTGAGGGCCACGACGAACGGCAGGCCGCTGTTCTCGAAGTAGTCGACGGCGGGGAAGCAGTCGGCGAGGCGGCGCGTGTCGACGAGTACGACGGCGCCGATGGCGCCGCGGACGAGGTCGTCCCACATGAACCAGAAGCGGTCCTGGCCCGGTGTACCGAAGAGGTACAGGATCAGGTCCTGGTCCAGGGTGATGCGGCCGAAGTCCATCGCGACGGTGGTGGTCGTCTTGTCACCGGTGTGGGTGAGGTCGTCGATCCCGGCCGAGGCGCTGGTCATGACGGCTTCGGTGCGCAGCGGGTTGATCTCGGAGACCGCGCCGACGAACGTGGTCTTGCCCACGCCGAAGCCGCCCGCCACCACGATCTTCGCGGAGGTGGTGGAGCGAGCGGGAGCCGCTCCGCCGTTAGAGCTTGCGAAGTCCACTGAGCACCCTTTCGAGCAGTGTCACATCTGGCTGGCCGCCGGCAGACTCGTCGCCGCCGGGCTGGTGAATGGCGACAAGGCCCGCTTCCGCCAGGTCGGCGACGAGGATGCGGGCGACACCAAGAGGAATGGAGAGAAGTGCCGAGATCTCCGCGACGGATTTGATCTCCTGGCACAGGCGGCAGATGCGCTGGTGCTCGGGCAACTGCCCTTGCAGGCGCGACGGATCCGCCGTGGTACTGACCAGCGCCTCGATGGCGAGCTGGTAGCGCGGCCGAGTACGGCCGCCGGTCATCGCGTACGGACGCACCAGCGGGTTGTGGGCCTTCGGAGCCGGCTGCCGTGCGGCGCGCGGAGGCGGCTGCGGAGGCATCTGGGGCTGTCCGTACGGCTGCTGGTGCTGGTAGGGGTACTGCTCCGGCACGGGCTGGCTCGGCGCGGAGGGGAAGTTGAAGCGGTTCTGGTCGTGCCCACCCTGCGGCTGCTGCGGGCCGCCATAAGGATGTCCTCCGGGTGTTGTCACGTTTCCTCCTCCGACTCCAAGTACGCAGTACTCCCTGTGGAACCGCGCCACCGCACCCTATGGTGCGATGGCGCGAAACGCACTGCCTGTCTGCTAGTTGAGAAGGCTTCCCTGCAGTTCGGCACGCAGGTCCGGGGTGAGGACACTGCCCGCGCGATCCACCAGAAGCGCCATCTCGTAGCCTACGAGGCCGATGTCGCACTCGGGGTGCGCGAGCACCGCGAGGGACGATCCGTCCGAGACGGACATGAGGAAGAGGAATCCCCGGTCCATCTCGACCACGGTCTGGTTGACGGCGCCGCCCTCGAAGATGCGGGAGGCCCCGGCGGTCAGCGAGGTCAGTCCGGAGGCCACGGCCGCCAGCTGATCGGCGCGGTCCCGCGGGAATCCGTCGGACATCGCCAGAAGAAGGCCGTCGGCGGAGACCACCACCGTGTGGGACACCCCTGGGGTGTTGTCCACGAAGTTGGTGATCAACCAGTTCAGGTTCTGTGCCGCCTGGCTCATCGGGCTCACACTAACGCTCCTGGTCATAGCTGTTACTTGACTGCTCAGAACCCGCGCTGCGTCCCTGCTGGACACCGCGCCGCAGGTTGCTCAACCTGCCGCGGACGTCCTCCGGAGCGCGGGAGACCTGGGGGCCGCCCTGCGGGGTCGTCTCCGCTGCGCCCTCGACCAGGTTGGCCTTGGGCACGCGCCGAGGGAGACCGGACGGGGTGACCCCGCCCGCCTTCGGCTCACGGAGCTTGCCGGCCTGCTGCCAGCGTTCGTCGTTGCGCGAACGCCAGGCCGCGGTGCCTTCAGTTTCCTCCGGGGCCTGCTCCTGAGCGGCGGGCTGCTGACGCGGCGAACGCTGCTCGAAGAGGGATCCGGTGGACTCCGTTTCCTGCTGTCCCGGCTGCCGCTGCTGCGGGCTGCCGCGGCGCGGCAGGCCCGCTCCGGTCATCGCGTGACCGGTGTCGGCTGCGGCACCCGGACGGTCGAAGCCTACGCGTTCCTGAGCCGGTTCGGGGACGGCCCGGGATTCCGATTCGGTCCCGTAACCCTGCTGGTAGGCAGCCGGATACGTGTTCTGCTGGGGCCACTCGGCCTGCTCTGACCGGGCTTCGTAGCCGCCGTCGTAGCTCTGAGCGGCCGGCTGCTGGTCCGGGTAGCCGTCTTCCGTATAGCCGTAGTCCTGCTGCGGGTACGCCTCGTAGCCCTGCTGCGCCTGCGGTGCCTCGTACGAGGTGTCGTAGGCCTGCCCGGACGGCTGCTCGTAGCCCTGGTACTCCTGGTACCCGTGCTCCGGCTGAGGTTCCGGATACTTCTGCGCGGACGGATCGGCGAACTGCTGCTGGTCCTGCGGGTAGCCCACCTGCGCCGCCAGGGCGGCGCGGCGGTCCTGCTGTCCCAGGGACCGGACCACCGGGTCGGCCGGGAGGCCGTCGGCGCCCTGCTGGTCGTACCGCGAGTCGTCGAAGCCGAGCTCGGCGGCGGTGCGCAGCGGGGGAGCCAGCTGGGCCTTCTGCTCCGGGATGATCTGGGAGACCGTGAAGTCGTCCTCGGGGATGCCCTCGCCACCACCACCGTGCGTGATGGCGTCGGGGAGCATGACCAGCGACGTGGTGCCGGCCGCCTCGCCCGAGGGGCGCAGCTGGACGCGGATGCTGTGGCGGTCCGCCAGCCGGCCGACCACGAACAGACCCATGCGCTGCGAGATCGCGGCGTCCACGGTCGGCGGGTTGGCCAGCTTGTGGTTGATGTCCGCGAAGTCCTCGGCGGTGAGGCCGATGCCCTTGTCGTGGATCTCGACCATCACGCGGCCGTCGGGCAGACGCGTGGCGTTGACGCGGACCTTGGTCTGCGGGGAGGAGAACGTGGTGGCGTTCTCCAGCAGCTCGGCGAGCAGGTGCACGAGGTCGGTCACGGCCTGGCCGTGGATCTCGGCGTCGGAGACACCGGAGAGCTCGATGCGCTCGTACTGCTCCACCTCGGAGGAGGCGGCGCGCAGCACGTCGACGAGGGGCACCGGCTGGTCCCAGCGGCGGCCCGGGTTCTCACCCGCGAGGATGAGGAGGTTCTCGCCGTTGCGGCGCATGCGGGTGGCCAGGTGGTCCAGGCGGAAGAGGTTCTCCAGCTGGTCCGGGTCGGCCTCGTTGTTCTCCAGGTCGGTGATGAGGGTCAGCTGGCCCTCGATCAGCGACTGGTTGCGCATGGAGAGGTTCGTGAAGATCGCGTTGACGTTCCCTCGCAGGAGCGCCTGCTCGGCGGCGAGCCGTACCGCTTCCCGGTGGACCTGGTCGAAGGCGCGGGCGACCTCGCCGATCTCGTCCTGGGAGTCGATGGGGATCGGGTGGACGCGGGTGTCGACCTTGCCCGGATCCGTGCGCGAGAGCTGGTCGACGAGCATCGGCAGGCGCTGCTCGGCGATGTCGAAGGCGGCGCTGCGCAGGCGGGCCATCGCGCGGCCCATCTGGCGGGCCATCATGCCGGCCAGGATGAAGGCGGCGAGCAGGGCCACGACCACGATGGCGCCGTTGGTGATGGCGTCGGTGCGGGCGTCGTCGGAGACCGCGACGGCGTCGTTGACGGCCTTGGCGAGGAGTTCCTTCTCGATCTCGTCGTAGCCGTCGAACTTCGCGGTGGCGGCGGCCTGCCAGAACACCGGGTTCGTCCCGCCTTCGGCGAGCTTCTTCTTGCTGTCGCCGCTGGCGATGGCGTCGGTCATGCCGAGCAGCGGGTTGTCGTCGATCGTCGGCGGCGGAACGAAGCGGGAGCCGGCCTGCTCGGCCTGGTGCTTGGCCGCGGCGAGCTTGGCCTTGCCCTCCTCGGACTTCTTGGCCATGACCACCTTGAGGCGGTTCACGTCCTCCTCGGTGCCCGCCGCGACGTACTCGCCGATGGCGATTTCCTCGAGGTAGGCGTAGGAGGAGAAGGCGACGAGCTGGGCCTTGCGGACGCCCTCGTCCGTGCTCGGGCGGACCAGCAGGTGGGTGCCGACGGAGCGCTGCAGCGAGTTCGCCGCCTTGGCCAGCTGGATCGCGTAGACCATGCGGCCGTACGAGGTCACGTTGCCGGTGCCGAGACCGAGCTCGTTGGCGAACTGCATGAGGTAGTGCTGGACCAGCACATAGCCCTCTTCGGTCGGGATGGGCCCGCGCGAGGAGGGGAGGCGCTTCTTGGCCGTCTCGAGGGCGGCCTGGTACGCGCTTTCGCGGACGTCCTTCAGCTTGGGCTCTTCGTTGCGGAAGAGGCCCAGGCGCCGTTCCAGGCCCTGGTTCTTCGGCATGTCCTGGACGGCGGTGTCGAACTTCCCCTTGGCCGCGGTGGTGACCGCGTAGGCCTCGGTGACGCGCTTGTCCTGGGTCTGGCCGTTCAGGAGCGGCTCGGCCGTCAGGTCACGCTCGTTGAGCAGTGCCTGGCTGTACTCCGAGGCGGCCTGGACGACCCTGGCTATCTTCTCGGCGTCCTTGGCCTCGTTCCAGGTGTCGACGGAGCCCTTCACCTGGAAGCCGCCCATGACCAGCCCGACGAGGGCGGGCACGAGCAGGATGGCGTTCAGACGGGTCGGCACGCGCCAGTTGCGGGGCGAGAACCTGCTGCTGCTCCCGCTGCTCGCGGGCGGGTCCACGGGCACGTCGACGGGCGACGCGGCCGCTCGCGGCGGCGGGGTGAAGTTGCCGCGCGCGGGTTCATCCGCGGGGCTTGCGTTGCTTCGCCTCACTCGACCAACAACCTCTCGGCGGTGCTACTAGCTAGTTCGTTGAATTCCAGCACGGTTAACGGCCGTGTTCCAAACAGTTGAAACCGGCCATACCCAGAGCCTTATGCCCCACATAAATCGGACATAAAGAGCGTCCTGCGGCAAAAATCGGGGGAGTTGTGAGCACAGGGGCACCAACCGAACGCACCCCGTTGCCAACTGGCTTCAATTCTCTGTCGAAACGTTATGAACGAGAAGGGCGGGCCGTGTCGTAGGACACAGCCCGCCCCTTCCGCGCGGCTATTGAACCGTGCTACTTGAGCCGCGCCATGAGGGCGTGCTCGACGAGCGTGATGAGTGCGCTCTTGGCGTCCGCGCGGTGGCGGGCGTCGGTGGTGATGATGGGGGCGCCGGGGCCGATCTGCAGGGCCTCGCGGACTTCCTCCGGCGTGTACGGCTGGTGTCCCTCGAAGCCGTTGAGCGCGACGACGAACGGCAGGCCGCTGTTCTCGAAGTAGTCGACGGCGGGGAAGCAGTCGGCGAGGCGGCGCGTGTCGACGAGTACGACGGCGCCGATGGCGCCGCGGACGAGGTCGTCCCACATGAACCAGAAGCGGTCCTGGCCCGGTGTACCGAAGAGGTACAGGATCAGGTCCTGGTCCAGGGTGATGCGGCCGAAGTCCATCGCGACGGTGGTGGTCGTCTTGTCACCGGTGTGGGTGAGGTCGTCGATCCCGGCCGAGGCGCTGGTCATGACGGCTTCGGTGCGCAGCGGGTTGATCTCGGAGACCGCGCCGACGAACGTGGTCTTGCCCACGCCGAAGCCGCCCGCCACCACGATCTTCGCGGAGGTGGTGGAGCGAGCGGGAGCCGCTCCGCTAGATGTTCCGAAGGCCACTGAGCACCCTTTCGAGCAGCGTTACATCCGGCGTGCCGCCGGCCTCTCCATTGCCCGGCTGGTGGATGGCCACCATTCCGGCCTCCGCCAGGTCGGCGACGAGGATCCGGGCGACACCGAGCGGCATCGACAACAGTGCGGAGACCTCGGCGACCGACTTGACCTCGCGGCACAGGGTGCAGATGCGCTGGTGCTCCGGGAGCAGGCCGGACAGGTGCATCGGATCGGCGGTGGTGCTGACCAGCGCCTCGATGGCGAGCTGGTAGCGGGGCCGGGTCCGGCCGCCGGTCATCGCGTACGGACGCACCAGCGGCTGATCGCCTTCCGAGTACGAATCTCCGTACGCATCGGGATAGGCGGGGGGCGGGGTCATGGATCCTCCGGGCTGGACAGCAGTGGTCAGCGTGCCGTCTGACGGGGCGGCCGGTGGGGGGAACGGTATGACGGCCTGGCGGGGGTACTGGATTCCGGGGTGGGGCCCCGGTCTCCCGGCCGGTAGTACCGTCCGGCCGGGAGAGGGGAAGTCAGCCGAGCAGGCTTCCCTGCAGTTCGGCACGCAGGTCCGGGGTAAGGACACTGCCGGCGCGATCCACCAGAAGCGCCATCTCGTAGCCTACGAGGCCGATGTCGCACTCGGGGTGTGCGAGCACGGCCAGCGAGGATCCGTCCGAGACGGACATGAGGAAGAGGAATCCCCGGTCCATCTCGACCACGGTCTGGTTGACGGCGCCGCCCTCGAAGATGCGGGAGGCTCCGGCGGTCAGCGAGGTCAGTCCGGAGGCCACGGCCGCCAGCTGATCGGCGCGGTCGCGGGGGAATCCTTCGGACATCGCCAGAAGGAGTCCGTCGGCGGAGACCACCACCGTGTGGGACACCCCTGGGGTGTTGTCCACGAAGTTGGTGATCAACCAGTTCAGGTTCTGTGCCGCCTGGCTCATCGAACTCAACTATCGCTCCTGCTGGTATGTGGGGTCGATGTGGTAACTGCCGGTCGCCGGGCCGTTGTTGCCGGCCTGACGGCCCTGCTGGATACCGCGTCGGAGGTTGGTCAGACGGCCGCGGACGTCGTCCGGCGCCCGCGAGACCTGGGGACCCGCCTGCGCCTCGGCCTGCTGCTGCGCGGTGCCGGCCACGAGGTTCGCCCGCGGGACCCGGCGGGGCAGCCCCGAGGTCGTGATGCCGCCGGCGGCGGGCTGACGCACACGCTCGGCCTGGCGCATCAGTTCGTCGTTCGGCGAGGACTTCCAGCTGACGGTCGGCATGCTGCCGGTCGCCGCGGCGGCGGACTCGGCCGCGTGCTCCTGGCCGCGCTGCGGCAGCTGCTGCTGCGGAGCGTGGGCCGGAGCGGACTGCTGCGGCTGCTGACCCTGCGGGGACATCGCCGAGGCCGGTCCCTGCGCGGGGGGCTGCTGCCCCTCCTCGCGGAACCAGTTCGACTCCAGCGTGTCGAAGATCGGGCTGCGGCCGTCGCCGGAGCTCTGGGCCGGGGGCAGGGCCTCCGGCCGGTGAGCCTGCGGCTGCATGTGCTGCGGCTGCTGCGGGGCCTGGGGCTGCCGGGCGAAACCGCCGACACCGGGGCCGCCGGGCCGCTGGGGCTGACCGCCGGACTGGTAGGGGGCCGGGCGCTCGAACTGTCCGGTGGTGGACGGGTTCATGGGGCTGCGCACGTCCGGACGCTCGAACTGTCCGGTCGTGCTGTTGCCGCCGTCCGCCTGGGGCATCGGCGCGTTGAAGTCCGGGCGGGCGAACTCGGCCGTCGAGCCGGGGCCCGAGAGTTCGTCGTGGCCGCGGGCCTGGTCGGCACCCCAGCTGGTGGTCTGCGGGCCCGGAAGCTCCGGACGGGCGGCGCCACCGCGCGGCGGCAGCTGCGGCCGGGGGCCGTTCGGGGCCGCGGGAGCGGCCGGCTGCTGCTGAGTCTGCTGGTGCTGCTGGTGCTGCTGGTGCTGGGGCTGCTGGGGGCGCTCGAAGCCGCTCCCCTGCTGGTACCCGGACGGACCGCCCGCCGGACGGGCCTGCGGGCCACCGGCCGGTCCGCCACTGGCGACGGGACCGCGGGCCGGCAGCGGCGCACCGGAGCCGAAGGCACCCTGGCCCTGTCCCGCGGTGGTCGGACCCTGCTGCGGACGGCCGCCGGGAGCACCGGGACCGTTCTGCTGCGGAGGCCGCCCGCCCTGCGGGCCCTGCGGACGCTGCTGGCCGCCGTCGCGTCCCGGCAGGGCGGCACGCTGGCCGCCCGCGGAGACCTGACCGCGCTGCGGGGCCGCGCCCACGGGCGGGCGTGCGGGCGCACCGGGCACGGAACCCTGCGGGCCCTGGGGACCGCCGGGGCCGCCCTGACCACCCTGGCCGGGCATCGGAGCCGGCTTCTTGCCGCCCTGGGCGACATCCACCGGAAGCATGACGAGGGCCGTCGTACCGCCCGAGTCGGAGGGGCGCAGCTGGATGCGGATGCCGTGTCGCAGGGACAGGCGGCCGACCACGAACAGGCCCATGCGGCGGGAGACGGAGACGTCCACGGTCGGCGGCGACGCGAGTCGCTCGTTGATCGCGGCGAGGTCCTCGGGGGAGAGGCCGATACCGGTGTCGTGGATCTCGACGAGCACGCGGCCGTCGGGCAGCGCGTGACCGGTGACCTTGACCTTGGTCTGCGGGGAGGAGAACGAGGTGGCGTTCTCCAGCAGCTCTGCGAGGACGTGCACGAGGTCGTTGACGACGCGGCCGGCGACATCGGTGCCGGGCACCGAGGACAGCTCGACGCGCTCGTACTGCTCCACCTCGGACGCGGCGGCACGGAGCACGTCGACGAGCGGGACGGGGCGGGTCCACCGGCGGCCCGGCTCCTCGCCCGCGAGGACGAGGAGGTTTTCGCCGTTACGGCGCATGCGGGTCGCGAGGTGGTCGAGCTTGAAGAGCGAGGACAGCTGGTCCGGGTCGGCCTCGCGCGACTCCAGTTCGGAGATGAGCGACAGCTGACGCTGGATGAGGCCCTGCGAGCGGCGCGAGAGGTTGGTGAACATCGCGTTGACGTTGCCTCGCAGGAGGGCCTGCTCGGCGGCGAGGCGGACGGCCTCGCGGTGCACGTCGTCGAATGCCGCGGCCACCTGGCCGATCTCGTCGCGGGTGTGCACACCGACCGACTCCACGGACGTGTCCACGTCCTGCGGGTCGGACTCGGACAGCTGCTTGACGAGCTCGGGCAGCCGGTCCTGGGCGACGCGCGTCGCGGTGTCCTGCAGGCGGCGCAGCGAGCGGATCATCGAGCGGGCCATGACGAAGGCACCGACGAGGGAGACGCCGAGGACGAGGAGGATCAGGGCACCGTTGATGATGGCGTCCTGCTGGGCCTCGTTCTTCAGCTCACGGGCCTTCTGCTCCATCTCCTCGAGCAGGGTCAGCTCGATGACCTTCATGGCCTGGAGCTTGGTGCCGTCGGCGTCGTACCAGTCGAGCCAGGACCGGTTCTTCTCCCGGAGGAACGCGTCCGGGCTGGCCAGGACGCGGCGCGCGTAGTGGTCGGCGCTGGAGATCTCGGAGTTGCTGTCGCCCAGACCCGCGAGGAGTTCCTCGGTCCGGCCCTGGTAGACGAGGCCGAAGGTGGTCTTCGACTGCTGCTCGCCCTTCTGGGCGGACAGGGCGTAGAGGCGGTCGTTCTCCTTGAGCTCGCCCTGCCTCTCCGGGGTCTCGGGGAGCGAGGCGGCGATGATGGCGCGCTGGATGGAGGCGTACTCCTTGGCGGCGGAGAACGCCGCCAGGGCACGCGTGCGCTTGATCATCTCCGGGTTGGAGGTGGCCTGCGCCATGTCCTGGGAGAGCGAGAGCAGCGAGACGATCATCGCGTTGTACTCGCTGACGGTCTGCTGGGCGCCGTTCGCGTACGCCTTGGTGCGGACCGTCTCGATGCTGGTGAGCTGGCGCCCGATCTGCAGGACGTTGTTGCGGATCGACTTGAGGGTGTCGTCCTTCTCGCCCGTGCTGTCGACCTTGTCGGTCGCCGCGGCGAAGGCCTTGGCAGCGGTGTCGGTCGCCTGACGGGCACTGTCGACGCTGCTGGTGCTCTTGCCCTTGGAGAGCGAGAGCGGACCTGCCGACAGGTCGCGCTCCTCCTGGAGCATGGCTGCCAGGTTGGTGGCCTGCCGCGTCATCGTCGTCAGCAGCTGCATGTGTTCCAGCTGCGCGATGTCGTTGAGCGAGTCGTTGATGCGGAAGCCACCGAGCGTGGTGGCGGCGACGACCGGCAGGGTCAGCAGCGACACCAGTCGCGTGCTGATGCGCCAGTTCTGCATGGCGAGGCGGGAACCGGGCCCACTGGGGGCCTTCGGTATCGCCACGTCCTGCCCAGTCGACCCGGCTTTGGCCTTGGCCTTTGCCTTGACGGACTTCCCACGGCCCTTCGCCTGAACCGCGGCGGAGGTGTCGGGGCCTGCGCCTTCGACAGCCGGCCCGCGGTTCTGGGCGTGCTGGGGCGAGGAGCCACGGTCGGTCCCGCCGCGCGGCTCCTGCTCCGCCGCAGCGCTGCCATCCCTCTTGAATCGTCCCTGCACTAGCGTCGCAACCTCTGGACCAGGCGTCCCGCCGGGCGACCGGTGGGACGGTGTCGAGTCGTGGGGCACTTGCGGCCCCATGGTGGTCGTCGGTGACCGGCGCGTCTCCCTCTCTTTGCCACCGCGCTCGGCGCTGAGTCGCGCCACCTGCGCGCCGGCTGTTCCCGCGGCGGTCCCGCGAATTCCAGCACAGTGGAGGATCTCCAACAAGGTGCGAGCGTCGGCCCGGAGAGTCGATTACGGCTCGTGACGGAAGCGCTACGCCATGTGTGACTGCATTCGGGAGAAACCGGACTTACGCCACCCAAACAATGGTGCTGCCAAGGTGTCCCAGTCGAGATGATCAGGAGCGGAATGGCGCATTCAGTGGCGCAATGTCCGTTTTGACTGAGGAAGTTGGCTGTCCGTTATGTCGTGAATGCCTGGGCCTTGGTGAGCAAACTCACACAGCCGTGGCCATTACTTCCTGGTTCGGCGGGGGATTCAGATGTTTAGCCTTGCCCCTTAAAGGGTTGGCGCCAGGGTTGGTGCATGCAACAGCCGTCACTCACAGATCGAACCGAGGACCCCGAACTCCGATGAAGACGACGACGATGTTCCGCAACATAGCCAACCCCCGCCGCACGACCCTCGCGCACCTCAAGGACGCCGAGGACCTGCAGGCGGCCCCGGCCACCCCGGAGCACGCCGTCGAGCTGCCGACGCAGACCGCCAACCCGCGGCGCACGGTCCTGATGAACGTCCCGGTCGCCGTCGCCGCGGAGTGACCGCCGCGCACGGAACGTGAAGCCGCACTGCCCGCCGCGTTAGCCTGGAGACCGCAGACTCCAGCCAGCGGAACATAAAGAGGGGCAGACGCAACACGTGCGCATCGCCAGGTTCTCGATCGACGGCAACGTCGCGTTCGGCGCGGTCGAGGGCGACGCCGCCCCCGGCGGCGAATCGACGCTCGTGCTCGACATCATCAAGGGCATTCCGTTCGCGGACTTCGAGCTCTCGGGCACGAAGGTCCCGCTCAGCAAGGTCCGGCTGCTGCCGCCCGTGCTCCCGAACAAGGTCGTGGCCATCGGCCGCAACTACGCGGAGCACGCGGCGGAGCTCGGCAACGAGGTCCCGGACGCCCCGATCACCTTCTTCAAGCCCTCCACCTCGGTGGTCGGCCCGGGCGATCCGATCACGTACCCCTCCTTCTCCCAGGACCTCCACCACGAGGCGGAGCTCGCCGTGGTCATCGGCCGCATGTGCCGCGAGGTCCCCCGGGAGCGCGTCAAGGACGTCATCCTCGGCTACACCTGCGCCAACGACGTCACCGCGCGCGACGTCCAGCAGCGGGAGAAGCAGTGGGCACGGGCCAAGGGCTTCGACAGCGCCTGCCCGCTCGGCCCCTGGATCGAGACCGACCTGGACCCGAGCGACCTGACCATCCAGTGCACCGTCAACGGCCAACAGCGCCAGCTCGGACGCACCAGTGACATGGTCCGCTCCATCGAGGACCTGATCGTCCACATCACCGAGGCCATGACGCTGCTCCCCGGCGACGTCATCCTCACGGGGACCCCGGCCGGAGTCGGCCCCCTCAACGTCGGCGACGAGGTCGCCGTCACCATCGAAGGCATCGGCACTCTCACCAACAAGGTGATCAAGCGTGGCTAACGCGAACTCCCCCAAGCTCTCGACTTCGCTCGAGCAGGGGGTACCCCCCCGCGTACGTTTCTGTCCCTCCCCGACCGGCAACCCCCACGTGGGCCTGGTCCGGACCGCCCTCTTCAACTGGGCGTTCGCCCGCCACCACGGCGGTACGTTCGTCTTCCGCATCGAGGACACCGACGCGGCACGCGACTCCGAGGAGTCGTACGACCAGCTGCTCGACTCGCTGCGCTGGCTCGGCTTCACCTGGGACGAGGGCCCCGAGATCGGCGGTCCGCACGCCCCGTACCGCCAGTCCGAGCGCATGGACATCTACGCGGACGTCGCCCAGCGGCTGCGCGACGGCGGCTACGCGTACAACTGCTACTGCACGACCGAGGAGCTGGACGCCCGCCGCGCCGCCGCCCGCGCCGCCGGCAAGCCCTCCGGCTACGACGGTCACTGCCGCAACCTGACCGCGGTGCAGCTGGAGGCCTACCAGGGCGAGCACCGCCCCTCGATCGTCCGCTTCCGGATGCCCGACGAGCCGATCACCTTCACCGACCTGGTGCGCGGCGAGCTGACCTTCACCCCGGAGAACGTGCCGGACTTCGGCATCCTGCGGGCGAACGGCGCGCCGCTCTACACCCTGGTCAACCCGGTCGACGACGCGCTGATGCAGATCACGCACGTGCTGCGCGGCGAGGACCTGCTGTCCTCCACCCCCCGCCAGATCGCGCTCTACAAGGCGCTGATGGAGATCGGCGTCGCCACGGACGTCCCGCAGTTCGGCCACCTGCCGTACGTGATGGGCGAGGGCAACAAGAAGCTCTCCAAGCGCGACCCCGAGTCCTCGCTCAACCTGTACCGCGAGCGCGGCTTCCTCCCCGAGGGCCTGCTCAACTACCTCTCGCTCCTCGGCTGGTCCTTCTCCAAGGACCAGGACGTCTTCTCGATCGAGGAGATGGTGTCGAAGTTCGACATCGACGGCGTCAACGCCAACCCGGCGCGCTTCGACCTGAAGAAGGCCGAGGCGATCAACGCCGACCACATCCGCCTGCTGGACCCGAAGGCCTTCGCGGACGCGTGCGGCCCCTGGCTCCAGGCCCCGCACGCCAACTGGGCGCCCGAGGACTTCGACGCCGAGGCCTGGGCGCGCATCGCCCCGTACGCCCAGACCCGCGTGACCGTCCTGTCGGACATCACGGCCAACGTCGACTTCCTCTTCCTGAAGGAGCCGGTCGAGGACCAGGCCTCGTGGGACAAGGCGATGAAGGGTGAGCCGGCCGCGCTGCTCACCACGGCGCGCGAGAACCTCCTCACCGCCGACTGGTCGGACCCCGAGTCCCTCAAGCAGGCCGTGCTGACCGCCGGCGAGACCCACGGCCTCAAGCTCGGCAAGGCCCAGGCCCCGGTCCGCGTGGCCGTCACCGGCCGCACGGTCGGCCTGCCGCTCTTCGAGTCCCTGGAGATCCTGGGCAAGGAGCGGTCCCTGGCCCGCATCGACGCGGCCCTCGCCAAGCTCGCGGCGTAGCCCTCCCGTACGTCCCGCACGTCCCGCAGGGGGCGGCAGCCAACCAGGCTGCCGCCCCCTGCGGCGTTGCGGACCAGGGTGCGGCAGGCCCCGGAAAGCGCCCCCGCGATCGCCTTCGCGGGCATAGGCTCGGCCCCATGCCGATCCGCGCCGTGCTGTGGGACATCGACGACACCCTCTTCGACTACACGGGGGCCGACGCCGTCGGGCTGGCGGGGCAGCTGGCGGCCGCGCGGATCGCGGAGCGGTACGGGACCTCCGCGCAGGCGCTCGCGCTGTGGCGGGAGATCACCGACCGGCACTGGGCGCGCTTCGCCGCGGGGGAGGGCACCTTCCAGGGGCAGCGGCGGGACCGGGTGCGGGAGTTCCTCGACGACCCCGGGATGACCGCGGACGAGGCCGACGCCTGGTTCGACCAGTACGTCGAGCACTACAAGGCGGCCTGGACCGTCTTCCCCGACGTCGTGCCCGCCCTCGACGCCCTCGCGGCCGGCTACCGGCACGGGGTGCTCACCAACTCCTCCGCCGTCAACCAGGACCCCAAACTGCGCCACCTCGGCCTGCGCGACCGCTTCGAGGTGCTGGTCTGCGCCGTCGAACTCGGGGTCAGCAAACCGGAGGCGGAGGCCTTCCTGGCCGCGTGCGAGGCACTCGGACTGCCGCCGGGCGACGTGGCGTACGTGGGGGACCAGCCCGAGATCGACGCGCGCGGGGCCCGTGACGCCGGACTGCTGGCCGTCTGGCTCGACCGCGACGGCGGCCGCGGGGAGGGACCCGACGGCGTGCACCGCATCGAGGGCCTCGACCAGCTCCCGGAGCTGCTGGCACGGGATACCCGTTTTGGAGCACGGTCAGGCATCCGGTAATGTTCTTTCTGCGCCGCCGGAGCGGGCCGAAAGGCCGGACGGAGGCGCCACCCGAAGGAAAACCCCGCCAAGGGGTTGACTTTTGGTGGGGTATAGTGTAATTGGCAACACGAGGGTTTCTGGTTCCCTTATTCTAGGTTCGAGTCCTGGTACCCCAGCGCAGTGCAGCAGTAACGCAGTGCTTTGCCCCCGTTGTGTAGCGGCCTAGCACGCCGCCCTCTCAAGGCGGTAGCGCCGGTTCGAATCCGGTCGGGGGTACAGATCCTTCCCGCGAGATCTCCAGGGTCGCACCCGGACGTCTTGATGCAGGATCGCTAGGGCCCCCGTTGTGTAGCGGCCTAGCACGCCGCCCTCTCAAGGCGGTAGCGCCGGTTCGAATCCGGTCGGGGGTACTGTTGGTCTGGTCTAGACCACTTTGGGCTATAGTGTAATTGGCAACACGAGGGTTTCTGGTTCCCTTATTCTAGGTTCGAGTCCTGGTAGCCCAGCGCAGTAACAGCAGCACCAGCTAGCCCCCGTTGTGTAGCGGCCTAGCACGCCGCCCTCTCAAGGCGGTAGCGCCGGTTCGAATCCGGTCGGGGGTACGCATCGAAGAGGCCCTCCGCGTTCATCGCGGAGGGCCTCTTCGCGTTGCCCCCAGGGATCCGGGCGCGGATGTAAGTGCGGGCCCGGAGGCGCGTGTTCGGACGTGTGCGGCGTCGTACGCGCCCCCGGGCCCGGGGGGATGGACGGGGGGAGGCCCTTCGGGCCGGGAGGGTGCTCAGCCGGAGCGGCGCAGGGCCTCCGTGAGGCGTGCGGCCGCGTCGATGACGGCCTGGGCGTGCATCCGGCCCGGGTGCCGGGTCAGCCGCTCGATCGGTCCGGAGACCGATACGGAGGCCACGACGCGGTTCGAGGGCCCGCGCACCGGCGCCGAGACGGAGGCCACGCCGGGCTCCCGCTCGCCGATCGACTGCGCCCAGCCGCGACGCCGTACGCCCGAGAGCGCCGTCGCCGTGAAGCGCGCACCCTGCAGACCGCGGTGGAGCCGCTCGGGCTCCTCCCAGGCCATCAGGATCTGCGCGGCCGAGCCGGCCTTCATCGGCAGCGTCGAGCCCACGGGAACGGTGTCCCGCAGACCGGACAGCCGCTCCGCGGCCGCCACGCAGATGCGCATGTCTCCCTGACGGCGGTAGAGCTGCGCGCTCTCGCCCGTCACGTCGCGGAGGTGGGTGAGTACAGGTCCGGCCGTGGCCAGCAGGCGGTCCTCGCCGGCCGCGGCGGCGAGCTCCGCCAGCCGCGGTCCGAGGATGAACCGGCCCTGCATGTCCCTCGCCACCATCCGGTGGTGTTCCAGTGCCACGGCAAGGCGATGTGCCGTGGGTCGTGCGAGCCCTGTCGCCGCGACCAGCCCGGCGAGGGTGGCCGGACCGGACTCCAGTGCGCTCAATACCAGAGCTGCCTTGTCGAGAACGCCGACGCCGCTAGAGTTGTCCATGAAACGATATTCGCGTCTCACACTGTGAAACGCAAGTTCAATTTTTCCAAGAACCAGAGACTCTGTATGTGCGGGTCCACGAACCACTGGGTCCGAGCCGTCGTCCGGGACGTGGGGTACGGACGACAGGCGCACAAGATCTCTATGAAGCGCCGGCACAACCGGCCGGCCGGAGGGAAAGCGATGGGTAGGACACTCGCGGAGAAGGTCTGGGACGACCATGTCGTCCGGCGCGCCGAAGGCGAGCCCGACCTCCTCTTCATCGATCTGCACCTGCTGCACGAGGTGACCAGCCCCCAGGCCTTCGAGGGCCTGCGTCAGGCCGGCCGCAAGGTCCGACGCCTCGACCTCACCATCGCGACCGAGGACCACAACACCCCCACCATCGACATCGACAAGCCGATCGCGGACCCGGTCTCCCGGGCCCAGCTGGAGACGCTGCGCAAGAACTGTGCGGAGTTCGGTGTCCGCCTGCACTCGCTGGGCGACGTCGAGCAGGGCGTCGTCCACGTCGTGGGACCGCAGCTGGGTCTGACCCAGCCCGGCACCACCGTGGTCTGCGGCGACTCGCACACCTCCACGCACGGCGCCTTCGGCGCGCTGGCCTTCGGCATCGGCACGAGCCAGGTCGAGCACGTGCTGGCCACCCAGACGCTGCCGCTGGCCCGCCCGAAGACGATGGCGATCACCGTCACCGGCGCACTGGCCGACGGTGTCACCGCCAAGGACCTGATCCTCGCGATCATCGCCAGGATCGGTACCGGCGGCGGACAGGGCTACATCCTGGAGTACCGCGGCGAGGCCATCGAGAAGCTGTCGATGGAAGCCCGCATGACCATCTGCAACATGTCGATCGAGGCCGGCGCCCGGGCGGGCATGATCGCCCCCGACCAGACCACCTTCGACTACCTCCAGGGCCGCGACCACGCCCCCGAGGGCGCGGACTGGGACGCGGCGGTCGCCTACTGGCAGACCCTGCGCACCGACGACGACGCGGTCTTCGACGCCGAGGTCGTCATCGACGGCACCACGCTGTCCCCGTTCGTCACCTGGGGCACCAACCCGGGCCAGGGCGCGCCCCTGTCGGCCAGCGTCCCCGACCCGGCTTCGTACGAGGACGCTTCGGAGCGCCACGCCGCCGAAAAGGCCCTGGAGTACATGGGGTTGACCGCCGGGCAGCCGCTGCGCGACATCAAGGTCGACACCGTCTTCGTAGGTTCGTGCACCAACGGCCGCATCGAGGACCTGCGCGCCGTCGCCGGGATCATCGAGGGCCGCAAAGTCGCCGACGGCGTACGGATGCTGGTCGTCCCGGGCTCGGTCCGCGTCGCCCTGCAGGCCGTGGAAGAGGGCCTGGACAAGGTCTTCAAGGAGGCCGGCGCCGAGTGGCGGCACGCGGGCTGTTCGATGTGCCTGGGCATGAACCCCGACCAACTGGCGCCGGGTGAGCGCTCCGCGTCCACCTCCAACCGCAACTTCGAGGGCCGGCAGGGCAAGGGCGGACGGACCCACCTGGTCTCCCCGCAGGTGGCGGCCGCCACCGCGGTACTGGGCCATCTGGCCTCGCCCGCCGACCTGTCCGACGCCACCGCGACCGCCGGAGTCTGAACCATGGAAGCCTTCACCACCCACACCGGCCGGGCCGTCCCGCTGCGCCGCAGCAACGTCGACACCGACCAGATCATCCCGGCCCACTGGCTGAAGAAGATCACCCGCGACGGGTTCGAGGACGGGCTCTTCGAGGCCTGGCGCAAGGACCCGGAGTTCGTCACCAACCGTCCGGAGCGCGCCGGCGCGACCGTGCTGGTCGCCGGCCCCGACTTCGGTACCGGCTCCTCGCGCGAGCACGCCGTCTGGGCCCTGCAGAACTTCGGCTTCAAGACGGTCATCTCCTCCCGCTTCGCCGACATCTTCCGCGGGAACTCGCTGAAGAACGGCCTGCTGACCGTCGTGCTCCCGCAGGAGACGGTCGAACAGCTGTGGAAGCTGACCGAGGCCGACCCCACGGCCGAGATCACGGTCGACCTGGTCGACCGCCAGGTGCGAGCCGAAGGCGTCGTCGCGGAGTTCGAACTCGACGACAACGCCCGCTGGCGTCTGCTGGAGGGCCTGGACGACATCTCGCTCACCCTTCAGAACGAAGCGGACATCGCCACGTACGAAAGCGGCCGCCCCTCCTTCAAGCCGCGCACGATTCAGGCCTGATTCCTGCCTGATCAGCGCTTATTCACCCTCGGGTGATCACATCGAGAACACTGTGCCCCCCGCCTCACGGCGGGGGGCACAGCCGTTTGTTGAGGCCCCGTGAGGCGACAACTCGCCCCAGATGGCACAATCTGTGCATGGAACGCGACAGTCAACTCGAGCTCTACGAACTCGTCGCGGACCGGTTGAAAGAAGCACACACACGGGTGCGCTCACTGCAAGTCCCGGAGGGCGTAAGGATGGCGCTGTCCCGGAAGCTGTTGGTCGTCACGGCCGCGGCGAAGCATGATCTCGCCGATGCGGCAAGGCGCCTGGACAGGTTGATGAAGGACCTCGACGAGGGTCGATTCCCTGAAGGCGACTGATGCGAAGGAACTCCGTAACGGCCTACAGCGTTGCGGCACTAGGGTGATTAGCCCGTTTCGTGTTTGATTTGCGGTATATATCCGCCTAACGTGCGAAATAAGCTTGAACACATTCGTTCTGGCGAAGTCTCCGAAGGGGAAGACGTGAACAAGGCGCAGCTCGTAGAAGCGATTGCCGACAAGCTGGGCGGCCGCCAGCAGGCCGCGGATGCTGTCGACGCGGTACTGGACGCGATCGTCCGCGCTACCGTCGCGGGCGACCGGGTCTCGGTCACGGGCTTCGGCTCGTTCGAGAAGGTCGACCGTCCGGCCCGTTACGCCCGCAACCCCCAGACGGGAGAGCGCGTCCGGGTCAAGAAGACCTCGGTACCCCGATTCCGCGCAGGCCAGGGCTTCAAGGACCTGGTCAGCGGTACCAAGAAGCTGCCCAAGGGCGGCGAGGTGTCCGTGAAGAAGGCGCCCAAGGGCAGCCTCACGGGTGGTGCCTCCGCGACGGTCAAGAAGGCCGTGGCGAAGAAGGCCACCACCGCCAAGAAGGCCGCGGCAAAGACCGCGGTCGCAAAGAAGGTCACGGCGAAGAAGACCACCGCGACCGCCAAGAAGGCCGCGGTGAAGAGCACGGCCACGGCGAAGAAGGCCACGGCCACCGCCAAGAAGGCCACGGCCACGGCGAAGAAGACCACCGCTGCGGCGAAGAAGACCACCGCCACCGCGAAGAAGACCGCCCCGGCGGCCAAGAAGGTCACCGCAGCGACGAAGGCGCCTGCCAAGAAGACGGCGACGCGCAAGGCCACCGCGAAGAAGACCACCGCCCGCAAGAAGTAGAAGCAGGGCACGAGTCACACACGCCGGGCCGGCTTCCCCCCGCGGGGAGGCCGGCCCGCGGTGCGTCCAGGCAGTCCGGACCGAGCCGGCCGATCCGGGGCGCGACGGTCTTCGCAGGTCAGAAGGTCAGAAGGTCAGAAGGTCTGCAGCGTGACGAGGGTGATCCGCCGGCCGGCGCCCTCGCCGTCCGTCTCGATCCGGACCCGCTGCCCGGGCCGCAGCAGACGCAGGCCGCCCGCGTCGAAGGCCGGGGCGTCGAACGGCACCGGGGTGCCGTCGTCCAGCAGCACACTGCCGCTGCGGGTCTGGGAGTCGTACGTGTACGCGGTCGCCTGCATACCGGCACTGTATCGGGCCGTGTGCCGCCCCACCCCGAGGGTGAGCGCCGTCCGCAGATCCGCCCCGGTGTCAACGTCCCGGCGCACGCTGTCGACGTCCGCCAGGGCGATTTCCACCGCCCCCGAGGCCGAATGCCTGACCCGGGACGGTCCGCCGAAGGACGGGGCCAATTCCACGTCCGGCGCGGCGGAAAGCAAGGTCGTCCCGATTCCGGCCGCATCCGCCAGAAATGCCCGGGGAAATGCCGAGGCGTTTTCGAGCACGCGTAGCAATTCGGGGGGCCGCAACGCCGGTAGATCGGCGTTCATCGCGGCCACCGCGGCGCCGGGCCGCCCCGACCGGGCCGCCCGCGCCCCGTGGGCCAGCGCCGCGTTGAGCCCGGCCGCAGGCGCGTCCGCGACGATCCGCGCCCCCAGCCGCGCCAGTTCCGCACCGGCCGCGACGTCGTCCGTGACGACCACCACATCCGCGACCGCCGTGCAGGCCAGGGCCCCCGCGACGGTGTCCTGCGCGAAGGCCAGGGCGAGGCCCGGACGGGAGGCGCCCACGGCCGCCGCAAGGCGGCTCTTGGCCACCGCCAGAGGCTTCAGCGGGACCACCAGACTCCAGACGGCGTTCGTGGCCGACCCCTTCCCTCCGGTGCGCTCCGGCACATTCTTTGCCCACGGTCAGGTCATGGCCGGGTCATGTGTCGGCCCATTGTCACCTCCGCCCGGGCGGCCCGGGAGTCCGGTGGCTTGAGCGGGGCGTACGGTGTTCTCGACAGAGACCGGGCCTGGGGCGACACTTGTCCGGCCGACGAGGTGCCCAAGCCGCGCACCGGTCCTAGAGGAAGGTGTCCGAGTGTCCCGCCGCAGAATCGGCTTCTGGTACCGCCTGGCGGCGGTCATCGCAAAACCGCCGCTGGTAGTGCTCTTCAAGCGGGACTGGCGGGGAATCGAGCACATTCCGGCCGAGGGCGGATTTATCACCGCCGTCAATCACAACTCGTATCTGGACCCGCTCTCCTACGCGCACTTCCAGTACAACACCGGCCGCGTCCCCCGATTGCTCGCGAAGGCCGCCCTCTTCAAGGTCCCTATTGTCGGGTCGATCCTGCGCGGATCCGGGCAGATCCCCGTGTACCGGGAGAGCACCAACGCCCTGGACGCATTCCGGGCCGCGGTGGACGCGATCGAGCGCGGCGAATGCGTGGCCTTTTACCCGGAGGGCACCCTCACCCGGGACCCCGACATGTGGCCGATGGCCGGCAAGACCGGCGCCGCCCGGGTCGCCCTGATCACCAGGGCGCCCGTCATTCCGGTGGCCCAGTGGGGCGCGAACCTGGCGATGCCGCCGTACGCCCGGGAGAACAAGGTCCGGCTCTTCCCGCGTAAGACCCTCCAGGTGCTCGCCGGACCGCCGGTGGACCTCTCCGCCTTCTACGACCGGGAACCCACCCCCGAAGTGCTCAAGGAGGCCACCGAGGTCATCATGGCGGCCATCACCGGGCTGCTGGAGGAGGTGCGGGGAGAGACCGCGCCCGAGCAGCCGTACGACCATCGCAACGCCAGGGCGGAACAGCGGCGCAAGGCCGCAGGGGAGGGCAACAAGTGACACGTCCCGTGAAGGCGACCGTCTTCGGAACAGGCTCCTGGGGCACGGCCTTCGCCATCGTGCTCGCCGACGCCGGATGCGAGGTGACCCTCTGGGGCCGCCGCCGGGAGGTGGTCGACGCCATCAACACCGGCCGGACCAACCCGGACTACTTCCCCGACGTCGAACTCCCCGAGAACATCCGGGCGACCACCGACCCGGCCGAGGCCGCGGCCGGCGCGGACTTCACCGTCCTCGCCGTCCCCTCCCAGACCCTGCGCGACAACCTTGCCGCGTGGGCGCCGCTGCTGGCCCCCGACACGGTGCTCGTCTCCCTCATGAAGGGCATCGAACTCGGCACCGCCAAGCGGATGAGCGAGGTCATCGAGGAGGTGGCCAAGGTCCCCGCCGAGCGCATCGCCGTGGTCACCGGCCCCAACCTGGCCGCCGAGATCGCCGCCCGCCAGCCCGCCGCCTCCGTCGTCGCCTGCGTGGACGAGACCGTCGCGCAGCGCCTCCAGGCCGCCTGCCACACCGCATACTTCCGCCCGTACACGAGCACCGACGTCACCGGCTGCGAACTCGGCGGCGCCGTCAAGAACGTCATCGGCCTCGCCGTCGGCATCGCGGACGGCATGGGCCTGGGCGACAACACCAAGGGCTCGCTCATCACCCGCGGACTGGCCGAAGCCACCCGGCTGGGCGTGGCGATGGGCGCCGACCCGCTCACCTTCTCCGGCCTCGCGGGCCTCGGCGACCTGGTCGCCACCTGCTCCTCGCCGCTCTCCCGGAACCACACCTTCGGCACCAACCTCGGCCGCGGGATGACCCTGGAAGAGACCATCGCGGTCACCAAGCAGACCGCCGAGGGGGTCAAGTCCTGCCAGTCGGTGGCCGATCTGGCCCGCCGCCACGGGGTCGACATGCCCATCACCGACACCGTGGTGGACATCGTCCACCACGGCAAGCCGACCCTGGTGGCGCTGAAGGAACTCATGGGCCGCAGCGCCAAACCGGAACGTCGCTGACTCCATTCCGGACGCATGAGCGGGTACTCTCGTGGCGATATGAGCAGCGAGAACCTCCCCCAGACCCCTGAGCAGCAGGGACGCAAGCCCCGCGTGGCCGTCGTGTTCGGCGGCCGCAGCTCGGAACACGCCATCTCGGTCGTCACGGCGGGCGCCGTGCTGCGCTCCATCGACCGGTCCAAGTACGAGGTGCTGCCCATCGGCATCACCACGGACGGCCGATGGGCGCTGACCGCCGACGAGCCCGACCGGATGGCCATCGCCGACCGAAGGCTCCCGAGCGTCGAGGAGCTCGCCGATTCCGAGGACGGCGCCGTCGTGCTCTCGGTCGACCCGGCGAGCCGCCAGGTCGTCTACACCGAGCCGGGCGCCGTTCCCAAGGCCCTGGGCGAGGTCGACGTCGTCTTCCCCGTGCTGCACGGCCCGTACGGCGAGGACGGCACCCTCCAGGGCCTCCTGGAGCTCTCCGGCGTCCCGTACGTCGGCTCGGGCGTCCTCGCCTCGGCCGTCGGCCAGGACAAGGACTACATGAAGCGGGTGTTCACGTCCTTCGGGCTGCGCGTCGGCCCGTACGTGACCATCCGCCCCCGCGAGTGGGAAGCCGACCGGGACGCCGCCGAGGCCAGGATCCTGGACTTCGCCGCCGAGCACGGCTGGCCGCTGTTCATCAAGCCCGCCCGGGCCGGCTCCTCCATCGGCATCACCAAGGTCGACGACGCCTCCGGCCTGGACGCCGCCGTCAAGGAGGCCCGGCGCCACGACCCGAAGATCATCGTGGAGGCGCTGCTGCGCGGCCGCGAGATCGAGTGCGGGGTTCTGGAGTTCGAGGACGGTCCGCGCGCGAGCGTGCCCGCCGAGATCCCGCCGGTGTCGAGCCACGACTTCTACGACTTCGAGGCGAAGTACATCGACTCCGCCTCCGGGATCGTGCCGGCCCCGCTCACCCCGGAGCAGACCGCCGAGGTGCAGCGGCTCGCGATCGAGGCGTTCGAGGCCGCGTCCTGCGAGGGCCTGGTGCGCGCCGACTTCTTCCTCACCGAGGACGGCACCTTCGTCATCAACGAGATCAACACGATGCCGGGGTTCACGCCGATCTCCATGTACCCGCTGATGTGGCAGAAGTCGGGCATCGAGTACCCGGAGCTGGTGGACAGCCTGATCCAGGCCGCCCTGCGCCGCTCCACGGGCCTGCGCTAGCCCTCGGGGCCCGTACAGCAGACCGCCCGCCGGCCCGCCCCGAGGGGCGTGGCCGGCGGGCGGCGGTGTGCCCGGTGCTCAGTAGGAGGAGATGCCCTCGGGCACGGTCGCGGCGATCGCCGTGGACAGGCCGACCAGCATCCCCGCGTCCGTGGCATGCTCCTTCTCGACCCGGACCTCCGTGTACGCCTTCCGCAGCCCGGTGGTGAACCGGAAACCGCCGTCGGGCAGCTTCTCCAGCAGCCAGGCCACGTCGTTCACGGTGACGCCCTCCTGGTCCGGATCCGCCATCTTGGGGGGCTTGGGGATACCGCACCGCAGTACGATCGCCGAGCCGCCCCACGCGGCGGTCAGACCGGACTCCGGTTCGGTCGTGGTCCGCGCCAGGCCGGCCACCGTCTCCGGGAGTTCCTCGTGCAGGGCTGCACAGAACCCCGCGATGTCGGCGGGCGGCGTGGGCGGAGGAGCCACCCGGGTCTCGGAACCGCCCGGGGAGCACGCCGCGAGGGCCACTGCGGCCAGTACGGCGGCCACGGCAGTCATGGTGCGGACACGGAGGGGCCGGCGGTGGAGGGACATCACCGGCCAAGAGTAGACGGGGGCTACAGATGGACCACCGGGCAGGTCAAGGTGCGGGTGATCCCCTCCACCTGCTGGACCTTGGCGACGACCATGCGGCCGAGGTCGTCCACGGTGTCGGCCTGGGCGCGCACGATCACGTCGTACGGACCCGTCACGTCCTCGGCCTGGATCACCCCCGGGATCTGGCCGATGGACTCGGCGACGAACGACGCCTTGCCCACTTCGGTCTGGATAAGGATGTACGCCTGTACCACGGAACCTCCAGGGCGGCCACGAGGATCATTTCCCCTAATCTTCGGGTGGACCCCACACGATGGACAGGGCCGGGGGAAGAAGGGACGCCACGGTACCGCGTCGCCGTGCGCCGCGGGGAGACCTACGGGCCCGGCGCCACGCACAGCGGGGCGTACGGGGAGCAGAAGTTGACGTATCTGTTGACGGTACCCAGAGCTGTGACGGCTCGCGACCGCAAGCGGACTGGGCAAGAAGGGGCACAGCGATGAAGGGCACTGTGGGCGAGCTGGGGGAGTTCGGGCTGATCAGGGAGCTCACCTCACGGCTCACCACCACCCCGGCGGTCCGGCTCGGACCGGGCGACGACGCCGCGGTGGTGTCGGCGCCCGACCGGAGGGTCGTGGCGAGCACCGACATCCTGCTGGAGGGCCGGCACTTCCGGCGCGACTGGTCCACGGCCTACGACGTCGGCCGCAAGGCCGCCGCGCAGAACCTCGCCGACATCGCCGCCATGGGCGCCGTGCCCACCGCGCTGCTGCTCGGCCTCGTCGTCCCCGCCGAACTCCCGGTCACCTGGCCCACGGAGCTGATGGACGGCATCCGCGACGAATGCCAGGTCGCCGGCGCGGCCGTGGTCGGCGGGGACGTGGTGCGCGGCGACGTCATCACCGTCGCCATCACCGCCCTCGGCGACCTGCGCAACCACGAGCCCGTCCTGCGCTCCGGCGCCCAGCCCGGCGACGTCGTCGCGGTCACGGGCTGGCTGGGCTGGTCCGCCGCCGGCTTCGCCGTCCTCTCGCGCGGCTTCCGCTCCCCGCGGGCCTTCGTGGAGGCCCACCGGCGTCCCGAGCCGCCGTACCACGCGGGCCCCGCGGCCGCCGGACTCGGCGCGACCGCCATGACCGACGTCAGCGACGGCCTGATCGCCGACCTCGGGCACATCGCCGAGGCCAGCAAGGTACGGATCGACCTGCGCTCGGCGGCCGTCGACATCCCGACCCAGATGCACGACATCGGGCAGGCCGTCGGCGTGGACCCGCTGCAGTGGGTGCTCACCGGGGGAGAGGACCACGCGATCGTGGCGACCTTCCCGCCCGACGTGAAGCTCCCCGCCCGCTGGAAGGTGATCGGCGAGGTGCTGAACCGCTCCGCGCTGCCCCAGGTGACCGTGGACGGCGCGCCCTGGACCAGCACCGGCGGCTGGGACCACTTCGGGGCCGACCCGGCCGCCCAGGAGGGCTCGCCGTGAGCGGCGCGAACGTCGCCCCGCCCCTGTGCCTGACCGTCGCCGGATCCGACTCCGGCGGCGGCGCGGGCATCCAGGCCGACCTCAAGACCATGCTGGCGCTCGGCGTGCACGGCATGAGCGTGGTGACCGCCGTGACCGCCCAGAACTCCCTCGGGGTACGGGGAGTCTGGGAGCTGCCCGCCGAGGCCGTCACGGCCCAGTACCGGGCCGTCGTGGACGACATCGGCGTCCGGGCCGTGAAGACCGGGATGCTCTCCTCCGCCGTCCTGGTGGAGACGGTGGCCACGCTGCTGGCGGCCACCCCGGCCCCGGCCGTCGTGGACCCCGTCGGGGTCTCCAAGCACGGGGACGCGCTGCTCGCCGCCTCCGCGCTGGACGCCGTACGCAAGGAGCTCCTGCCGCGGGCCACCGTGGCGACCCCCAACCTGGACGAAGTGGCCCAGCTCACGGGGGTACGGGTGGAGACCGAGGACGACATGCGGCGGGCCGCCGACGCGATCCTCGGCCTCGGGCCCCGGTGGGCGCTGATCAAGGGCGGACACCTCGCGGCGCACGGCGACGAGGCGGTGGACCTGCTCACCGACGGCACCGAGGAGCGGTGGCTGCGCGCCCCCCGCCACGACAACCGGCACACCCACGGCACGGGCTGCACCCTGGCCAGCGCGGTCGCGGCGGGCCTGGCCAAGGGGCTGGCCGTCCCGGAGGCCGTCACTGCCGCCAAGGAGTACGTCACGGGCGCCATCGCCGCCGGCTTCGCGCTCGGCGGGGGCATCGGCCCGGTGGATCACGCCTGGCGGTGGCGCTGAACCCGGTCCGCTGTCCCGGACAAGGCAAAAGGCCGGCTCACCAGAGGTGAACCGGCCTTCTTTTTGGCAACCGAGAAGGGCTGCGCTACGACGTGAGGCGTCAGCGCGAGACCTTGCCGGCCTTGATGCACGAGGTGCAGGCGTTGAGGCGCTTCGGCGTCCCATTGACCACGGCACGGACACGCTGGATGTTCGGGTTCCAGCGACGCGAGGTGCGGCGGTGCGAGTGGGAAATGCTGTTGCCGAAGCTCGGCCCCTTGGCGCAAACGTCGCAGTTGGCAGCCACAGGTCACTCCAAAGACTTCAGATGCAATTACAGTGAATCCGGCGCACCGGAATCAGAGAGTCTGAAGTGGTTTGCCGGGGGAATGGCCCGACTCTCATCGGGCAACCGGAGCAGCATACAACGACTGCGTCGGTCCAAGAAAACTACCATGACCGCCGCTGCCCCCGTCCCGTGGTCCGGACGCCGGGGCAGTCCTTCGTTACCCTGCGGTGAACCCTGGCCCGCACGAGGAGGAACACCCGGTGCCGCACGAGCCGCAGCCGCAGCCCCCTGACGAGCTCGACGCCGAAGCGGTGCGCACCTGGAGCTCGCTGGCCCTGGCCGCACTGGGCCGGGCCCGCGAGGACATCGACGCGATCAACGTCTATCCGGTCGCCGACGCGGACACCGGCACGAACCTCTACCTCACCGCCGAATCGGCCGACCGCGCGCTGGCCGAGGCCTTCGCGAAGGTGATCGACGGCACAGCGCCGACCTCCCTGTCCGGGGCCGTACGGGCCTGGGCGCACGGAGCGCTCGTCGGGGCCCGGGGCAACTCCGGGACGATCCTGGCGCAGCTGCTGCGCGGAGTGGCCGACGTACTCGGGGGCGAGCCCGGGAAGCCGCAGACCGGTGAGCAGGGGACCGGGGAACGAGGGTCCGCGGAGCAGGGGGCCGGGGAGCCGGGGCCCGGCCGGCTGCTCGCCCGGGCGCTGACCCGGGCCGCGGAGGAGGCGTACGCGGCCGTCGCGCACCCGGTGGAGGGCACCATGCTCACCGTCGCCGGCGCCGCGGCGCGGGCGGCCGAGGCGGCCGGCGCCGCCGCCGGCACCGCGGCCGAGGTGGCCCGCGCCGCCTACGACGGGGCCCGCGCCGCCCTGGCCGAGACCCCCGGACAGCTCGCCGCACTGGGCCGGGCCGGGGTGGTCGACGCCGGGGGCTGCGGGCTGGTCGCCGTACTCGGGGCCCTGTGGCAGGCGCTGTCCGGCGAGGAGCCGGCGTTCGAACCCGTCCGCGGCCGGGCGGTGCCCGTGCCGCAGTCGCCGGACCCCTGCGCGCAGCAGGAGGACGGGCCAGCGTACGAGGTGATCTATCTCCTGGAGGCCTCCGAGGCGGCGGTCGGGGAGCTGCGCGAACGGCTCGACGGGCTCGGCGACTCGCTGGTCGTGGTCGGCGGCGACGGACTGTGGAACGTCCACGTCCACGTCGACGACCCGGGCGCGGCCGTGGAGGCGGGGGTCGTCGCCGGGCGGCCCTACCGGATACGGATCACGCACTTCGGGGACGAACGGCGCCGGGCGCGGGGCGAACGCGCCCAGCGGGCCGTCGTCGCCCTGGTCCCCGGCGAAGGACTGGCCGGGCTGTGCGGGGAGGCGGGAGCGACCACCGTGCTCGTGCGCCCCGGCGAGGTCCCGGCCGTCGCCGAACTGATCGACGCCGTCCGCCGCGCGCACGCCCGCGAGGTGGTGCTCCTGCCGGGCGGCGCCGAACTGCGCGCGGCCGCGGCCGCGGCCGCCGAACAGGCCCGCGCCGACGGCGTACGGGTGGCGGTGATCCCCACCCGCTCCGTGGTCCAGGGCCTGGCCGCCCTCGCCGTGCACGACCCGGACGGCACCTTCGACGAGGACGTGGTCGCCATGACCGCGGCGGCCGGCGCCACCCGGTACGGGGAACTTGCCTTCGCCGAGCGGCAGTCCTTCACCTCGGCCGGCATCTGCCAGGCCGGCGACGTGCTCGGCCTCATCGACGGCGACGTCGCCGTGATCGGCTCGGGCCTGACCGAGACCGCCGAGGCCGTCCTGGAGCGGATGCTGGGCTCGGGCGGCGAACTCGTCACCCTGGTCCTGGGACCGGACGTGCCGGACTCCGTCGCCGAGCACCTGGAGGCGTACGTACAGCACGGCCACCTGGCCGTGGACACCGTCACCTACCGGGGCGGCCGGTACTCGGCGCCGCTCCTCATCGGGGTGGAATAGCGGGCTTGTCAGCGCCATGGTGTGCAATGGAACACGTGCCCGCGCTCGACGAAGACCTCAAGAAGACGCTCGGTCCCGCCACCGCCAAGGTGCTGGCCGAGCAGCTCGGCCTGCACACGGCCCTGGACCTGCTCCACCACTACCCGCGGCGGTACGCCGAGCGCGGCGAGCTGACCTCCCTGGCCGAACTCGCCGACCAGATCGACGAGCACGTGACCGTCGTCGCACAGGTCGCCGACGCCCGGCTGCTGACCTACCAGGGCAGCCGGGGCGGCGGAAAGCGCCTCGAAGTCACCATCACCGACGGCAGCGGCCGGCTCCAGCTGGTCTTCTTCGGCGCAGGCGTCCACAAGCCGCACAAGGACCTGCTGCCCGGCAGCCGCGCGATGTTCGCGGGCAAGGTCTCGAAGTTCAACAACAAGCTCCAGCTCGCCCACCCCGCCTACGAGCCGCTCGGCGCGGACGCCTCCGACCGGGACGCGGCCGCCGCCTTCGCGAGCCAGCTCATCCCGATCTACCCGGCCTGCGCCAAGCTGGAGTCCTGGAAGATCGCCAAGTGCGTGGACGCGGTACTGCCCAGGGCCCAGGAGGTCGTGGACCCGCTGCCCGCCGCCCTGCGCGAGGGCCGCGGGCTGGTCCCGCTCACCGACGCCCTGCTGAAGGTCCACCGGCCGGTCACCAAGGCCGACATCGAGGACGCCCGCCAACGCCTGAAGTGGGACGAGGCCTTCGTCCTCCAGGTCGCCCTGGCCCGCCGCCGCCATGCCGACGCCCAGCTCCCGGCCGTCCCGCGCCGCCCCGTCCCCGGCGGCCTGCTCGACTCCTTCGACGCCAAGCTCCCCTTCACCCTCACCGACGGCCAGCGGAACGTGTCGAAGGAGATCTTCGACGACCTGGCCACCAGCCACCCCATGCACCGCCTCCTCCAGGGCGAGGTCGGAAGCGGAAAGACGCTGGTGGCGCTGCGGGCCATGCTCGCCGCCGTGGACTCCGGCGGGCAGGCGGCGATGCTCGCGCCCACCGAAGTGCTCGCGCAGCAGCACCACCGCTCCATCGTCGAGATGATGGGCGAACTGGCCGAGGGAGGCATGCTCGGCGGCTCCGACCAGGGCACCAAGGTGGTGCTCCTCACCGGGTCGATGGGGATGCCCGCACGCCGGCAGGCCCTGCTCGACCTGGTCACCGGCGAGGCCGGGATCGTGATCGGCACGCACGCGCTGATCGAGGACAAGGTGCAGTTCCACGACCTCGGCCTGGTCGTCGTGGACGAGCAGCACCGCTTCGGCGTGGAGCAGCGCGACGCGCTCCGCTCCAAGGGGAAGCAGCCCCCGCACCTGCTCGTGATGACCGCGACCCCGATTCCGCGCACCGTCGCCATGACCGTCTTCGGCGACCTGGAGACCTCCGTCCTCGACCAGCTGCCCGCCGGGCGCTCGCCGATCGCCACCCACGTGGTGCCCGCCCAGGACAAGCCGCACTTCCTCGTGCGTGCCTGGGAGCGGGTCCGCGAGGAGGTGGAGAACGGTCACCAGGCGTACGTGGTGTGCCCGCGCATCGGCGACGGCGAGGAAGAGCCCAAGAAGAAGAAGGCGGCCGAGGAGGACGGGGACAGGCGGCCTCCGCTGGCCGTGCTGGAGATCGCCGAGCAGCTCACGCGCGGTCCGCTGGCCGGGCTGAGCGTCGAGGTGCTGCACGGCCGGATGGACCCGGCCGACAAGGACGACGTCATGCGGCGCTTCACCGCGGGCGAGGTCAAGGTGCTGGTCGCCACCACCGTCATCGAGGTCGGGGTGAACGTCCCCAACTCCACCGTCATGGTGATCATGGACGCGGACCGGTTCGGCGTCTCCCAGCTCCACCAGCTGCGTGGCCGTGTCGGCCGCGGCTCCGCGCCCGGCCTGTGCCTGCTGGTCAGCGAGATGCACGAGGCGAGCCCCGCCCGGGCCCGGCTGGCCGCCGTCGCCGCCACCCTCGACGGCTTCGAGCTCTCCCGCATCGACCTGGAGCAGCGCCGCGAGGGCGATGTGCTGGGCCAGGCCCAGTCCGGAGTGCGGTCCTCGCTGCGGATGCTCGCCGTCATCGAGGACGAGGAGGTCATCGCCCAGGCCCGGGAGGAGGCCACCCGCGTCGTGGCCGAGGACCCCGCGCTCGAAGGGCTGCCGGGCCTGCGGACCGCGCTCGACGCCCTGCTCGACACCGAGCGCGAGCAGTACCTGGAGAAGGGCTGAGCGGCACGACCTATCGTGGGGGGTGCCGCGGTCGTTCCGCGACGCCCCCTACCGTCGTAGCGAAGGACCCCAGATGACCCGCGTGATCGCCGGCAGCGCCGGCGGGCGACGGCTGGCCGTGCCCCCCGGCACCGGCACCCGGCCGACCTCGGACCGGATGCGCGAAGGCCTCTTCTCCACCTGGGAGTCGCTGCACGGCGTCGAGGGGTCCCGGGTGCTCGACCTGTACGGCGGCTCCGGCGCCGTCGGCCTGGAGGCCCTCTCCCGCGGCGCGGCCCACACCCTGCTCGTCGAGGCCGACGCCAAGGCCGCCAAGGCGATCCGGGAGAACATCGGCACGCTGGGCCTGCCCGGCGCCGAGTTCCGCGCGGGCAAGGCCGAGCAGATCGTGGCGGCCCGGGCCGGCGGGGACCCGTACGACATCGTCTTCCTGGATCCGCCGTACGCCGTGGACAGCGGCGACCTCCGGGAGATCCTCCTCACACTCCGTTCCAATGGCTGGCTCACGGACGATGCGCTCGTCACCGTGGAGCGCAGCACCAGGAGCGGCGCCTTCCCGTGGCCCGACGGCTTCGAGCCGCTCCGGTCGCGCAAGTACGGCGAGGGCACCCTGTGGTACGGCCGCGCCGCCTCCATCAGCGAAGACTCATGAACGAGGGAGTTCAGTTGCGCCGCGCCGTCTGTCCGGGGTCCTTCGATCCCATCCACAACGGACACCTCGACGTCATCGGACGCGCCTCCAGGCTCTACGACGTCGTGCACGTCGCCGTGATGATCAACAAGTCGAAGCAGAGCCTGTTCACCGTCGAGGAGCGGATCGAGCTGATCCGCGAGGCGACGGCCGACTACGGCAACGTCGAGGTGGAGTCCTTCCACGGCCTGCTCGTCGACTTCTGCAAGCAGCGCGACATCCCGGCCATCGTCAAGGGGCTGCGCGCGGTCAGCGACTTCGACTACGAGCTCCAGATGGCCCAGATGAACATGGGCCTGTCGGGCGTCGAGACGCTGTTCGTCCCGACCATCCCCACCTACAGCTTCCTGTCCTCCTCGCTGGTCAAGGAGGTCGCGGCCTGGGGCGGCGACGTCGCCCACCTGCTGCCGGCGCACGTGCACACGGCGCTCATGGAGCGGCTGCGCAACCGCTGACCGACTGACGGGCCGTCAGTCAGTGTCGGGGGCCCGCCCGGTGGCCTTACAGTCGTCCCGTCCGTCTCAGGAACCGCCTGAGGCCGAGAGAGTGCGAGCCCCCATGGACGTGCAGAAGAAGCTCGACGAGATCGTCGCGGCCGTCGGCGGCGCCCGGTCCATGCCCATGTCGGCCTCCTGCGTGATCAACCGCGCCGAGCTGCTCGCCCAGCTCGAAGAGGTGCGCCAGGCACTCCCCGGCTCGCTCGCGCAGGCTCAGGAGCTGATCGGCGGCCGCGAGCAGATGGTCGAGGACGCCCGCCGCGAGGCGGAGCGGATCATCGACGCCGCCCACAACCAGCGCGGCTCGCTGATCTCCGACACCGAGATCGCGCGGCGCTCCCAGGCCGAGGCGGACCGGATCCTGGACGAGGCCCGCCGGGAGGCCGAGGAGATCCGGGCCGAGGCCGACGACTACGTCGACAGCAAGCTCGCGAACTTCGAGGTCGTGCTGACCAAGACCATCGGTTCGGTGGACCGGGGCCGGGAGAAGCTGCTGGGCCGCGGCCCGGGCCTGGACGAGCACGGCTACCAGGACCCCGACTACGACGAGGCGCCCGAGCGCAGCCACGACCCCGAGACGCAGCGGCAGCAGGCCGACGCGTACGTGGACACCAAGCTGGCGACCTTCGAGGCGGTCCTGTCCAAGACCCTGGAGGCCGTGGGCCGCGGCCGCCAGAAGCTGCTGGGCCGCGTCCCCTCGGACGACCTGGGCGTGCACATGGCCGCGCAGGACGCCGCCGGCGGGCAGTCCTCCCGGTCGGCGAGCGACGCGGACTTCCTGGCGGGCCTGGCGGAACCGGAGCTCGTGCACGCGCAGGCGCCGATCCCGGCGCAGCCGGAGCCGGTGTACGACACGTACGCCTACCAGCAGCCCGCCGCCCAGCAGCAGGACGCCTACGCCTACCAGGACCCGTACGGCGGCTACCAGCAGCAGCCGGACCCCTACGGCGCCTACCAGCAGCAGCCCGACCCCTACGCCGCGTACCAGCAGCCGCAGCAGCAGCCGCAGCCGCAGCAGCCGCAGGCCCAGCAGCCCTCGCTCGACGAGACCAGCTTCTTCGACACGAGCATGATCAACCTGGACCAGCTGCGGCAGTACGAACAGGGGCGCTAGGGCCGGATTGGGTGCTGGGCGCCGCTCCGGGTATCCTGGCTCTTCGGTCGCGCGTATGCACCGCGATCCATGCTGCCCTTGAGCGGCGGAATTTTTGATCTTCAGCGATCTGTGAAAGCAGGAACAGCCCTGAATACCCGCCTCGACCACCACAACCCCCTCGTGTTCGACACGCACGAGCTGGGGCGGCGTCCTGGTGCCATGCAGCGGCTGTCCCGTGAGATCGCGGCACCGGCGGACCTCGGTATCGCCGGCGTCATCGGAGTGCCGGAAGGCACCCCGCTCAAGCTCAAGCTCCGCCTCGAATCGGTCATGGAAGGGGTGCTTGTCACAGGCACCGCCCGTGCATCGGCCGTGGGGGAGTGCGTAAGGTGTCTGGAGTCCGTCGAGCGCGAGCTCAAGGCGGACTTCCAGGAGATGTTCTCGTACCCTGACGCCGACGACCGGAGCCGCTCCAAGGCGGAACCGGCCGACGACGCCGAGGACGACGAGGACACGCTCTTCCTCGAGGACGGTTTGTTCGACCTCGAACCCGTGCTGCGCGATGTGGTGGTGCTTGCACTGCCCATGCAGCCGGTGTGCCGGGAGGACTGTCTCGGACTGTGCCCGGATTGCGGGCTCAGCCTGAACGACGACCCGGACCACCACCATGACGCCGTCGACATTCGATGGGCGGCATTGCAAGGACTCGTCGTGACCGATCAGGACGACGAGAAGGACAACATGAGCGGCACTGCGTCTGACGGAGTTCAGAGCGCCGCCGAGAAGCAGGAGAAGTAGCCGTGGCTGTTCCGAAGCGGAAGATGTCGCGCAGCAACACGCGCCACCGCCGGTCGCAGTGGAAGGCTGCGGTCCCCACCCTGGTTTCGTGTGAGCGTTGCCAGGAGCCGAAGCTCCAGCACATTGCGTGCCCGAGCTGCGGCACCTACAACAAGCGCCAGGTCCTCGAGGTCTGAGCGGCTGGTGAGAGGCGCAATGTCTGAGCTGTCCAACGCTGAGAAGCAGGCAGACAGTAACAACGCGGCCTCGTCCCACACGCTTCTGGAAGGGCGGCTCGGGTATCGACTCGAGTCCGCCCTTCTGGTGCGTGCACTGACCCACCGCTCGTACGCGTACGAGAACGGCGGTCTGCCCACCAACGAACGCCTGGAGTTCCTCGGGGACTCCGTGCTGGGCCTGGTGGTCACGGACACGCTGTACACGACCCACCCCGATCTCCCCGAAGGCCAGCTGGCCAAACTTCGGGCCGCGGTGGTCAACTCGCGCGCACTGGCGGAGGTCGGGCGCGGCCTCGAACTCGGCTCCTTCATCCGGCTCGGCCGGGGCGAAGAGGGCACGGGCGGCCGGGACAAGGCCTCCATCCTCGCCGACACCCTTGAAGCGGTGATCGGCGCGGTCTACCTCGATCAGGGCCTCGACGCGGCCTCGGAGCTGGTTCACCGGCTCTTTGACCCGCTCATCGAGAAGTCCTCGAACCTCGGGGCCGGCCTGGACTGGAAGACCAGTCTCCAGGAGCTCACGGCGGCCGAAGGTCTTGGTGTACCGGAATACCTGGTCACCGAGACCGGTCCGGACCACGAGAAGACCTTCACTGCTGCCGCTCGCGTCGGTGGTGTCTCGTACGGCACCGGCACCGGCCGCAGCAAGAAGGAAGCGGAACAGCAGGCCGCGGAGTCCGCATGGCGCGGGATCCGCGGCGCGGCGGACGAACGGATCGCCGCGGCAGCGGCTGCGGCAGCCACTGCGGCAGCCACTGCGGCTGCCGCTCCGGCCGAGGTCCCGGCTTCGGCCGAGGCCGCGGACGGCGGGGTGCCGACGCCCGCCGAAACGGCGCCGGACGCCTGACCCTTCCTTCGGGATCTCCCCGCCCGCCCCTGCCTTGCAGGGGCGGGCGGTTCCGTTTCCGGGCGGCCGGTACGCTCGCCCACAGCGACCCTGTCCACACCCCCGGAGGAACGCCGTGCCCGAGCTGCCCGAAGTCGAAGTCGTGCGGCGGGGGCTGGAGCGCTGGGTGGCCGGGCGGACCGTCGAGTCCGTCGACGTGCTGCACCCGCGGGCCGTACGACGCCATCCGGGCGGCGGCGCCGACTTCGCGGCGCGGCTGCGCGGCGAGACCCTGGGGGTGCCGCAGCGGCGCGGGAAGTACCTGTGGCTGCCCCTGGAGGGGCGGGACCTTTCGGTGCTCGGGCACCTCGGGATGAGCGGGCAGCTGCTCGTCCAGCCGCAGGACGCCCCTGACGAGAAGCACCTGCGAATCCGGGTGCGGTTCGACGATGCCGCCGGGACGGAGCTGCGCTTCGTGGACCAGCGGACCTTCGGCGGGCTCTCGCTGCACGACGCCGTGGCCGACAGCGCCGAGGGGCTGCCCGACGTCATCGCGCACATCGCGCGGGACCCGCTGGACCCGCTGTTCGACGAGGTGGCCTACCACCTCGCCCTGCGCGCCAAGCGGACCACCGTCAAGCGGGCGCTGCTGGACCAGTCCCTGATCAGCGGGGTCGGCAACATCTACGCGGACGAGGCGCTGTGGCGCGCCCGGCTGCACTACGAGCGCCCCACCGGCAACCTCACGCGCCCCCGGAGCACGGAACTCCTCGGCCACGTCCGGGACGTCATGAACGCCGCCCTTGCCGTCGGCGGCACCAGCTTCGACAGTCTGTACGTCAACGTGAACGGCGAGTCGGGGTACTTCGACCGCTCGCTCGACGCCTACGGGCGCGAGGACGAGCCCTGCCGGCGCTGCGGGACGCCGATGCGGCGCCGCCCGTGGATGAACAGGTCGAGCTACTTCTGTCCGCGCTGTCAGCGGCCGCCGCGCGTGCCGTCGTAGGACTCCCGGGCGGTCAGCACCGCCGGCATGTTCCCCTCCAGGCAGTGGATGAGCGCCAGCAGCCGGTCCGCGACCTCGGTGCCGAGCGCGGTCAGCTCGTAGTCGACGCGCGGCGGGTTCGTCGGCTGCGCCTCGCGGTGGACGATGCCGTCGCGCTCCAGCGCCTGCAGGGTCTGGGAGAGCATCTTCTCGCTCACGCCGTCCACCCGGCGCCGCAGTTCGTTGAAGCGGCACGGACCTTCGCGCAGGGCGCCCACGGTGAGACTGCCCCAGCGGCCGGTGACGTGTTCCAGCGTCTCCCGCGACGGGCAGGCGCGCGCGAACACGTCGAACGGAGGGTCGGACACGGCGGCTTCGGTACAGGCAGGGGTCTCCATGAGCCAAGCGTACCCCTCTACAGCGCTAACTGCTGGGTTGCGCTTTCTGAAAGTTAGTTTTTCTCTTTCTCTCGTCGCACCACGCCCCGTGCTGCGGCGAAGGTATTCCCGAGGGGGAGATCCAGCCTTGTCCGCTATCACGCACACCCCCGTCGTCTCGATCGCCTACCACTCCGGCTACGGCCACACCGCGGTCATCGCGGAGGCGGTCCGCAGCGGCGCCGCGGAGGCAGGGACGACCGTCCACCTGATCAAGGTCGACGAGATCGACGACGCGCAGTGGGAGCTGCTCGACGGTTCCGACGCGATCGTCTTCGGCTCCCCGACGTACATGGGCACCGCCTCCGGTGCCTTCCACGTCTTCGCCGAGGCCACCTCGAAGCGCTGGTTCGGCGATGTCTGGCAGGACAAGGTGGCCGCGGGCTTCACGAACTCCGGCTCCAAGAGCGGCGACAAGCTCAACACCCTGCACTACTTCCAGACGCTGGCCGCGCAGCACGGCATGAGCTGGGTCAACCTGGGCCTGAAGCCGGGCTGGAACAGCAGCACGGGCTCCGAGAACGACCTCAACCGCCTCGGCTTCTTCGCAGGCGCCGCCGCCCAGTCCAACGCGGACGAGGGTGCTGACGCCGTCCACAAGGCCGACATCGCGACCGCGGAGCACCTGGGACGCCGGGTCGCCGAGCAGACCCGCATCGTCGTGGCGGGCCGCGCCGCGCTGGTCGCCGTGGCCTGAGCCGCCGTGGCCTGAGCCGCCGTGGCCTGAGCCGCCGCGGACCCCGCTGCGGCGGGCCGCCCTCCGCAGGCGGACCCGCTCCGCCCGAGCCGTGCTAGAAGCCGAAGTCCTGGGTCCACCAGGGGCCGCCGTCGGCGAAGTGGGCGCCGACGCCCAGGGTGCGGAACTCGCAGTTGAGGATGTTCGCCTTGTGGCCCGGGCTGTTCATCCAGGCCTTCATCACGGCGTCGGCGTCGCCCTGGCCGCGGGCGATGTTCTCGCCGCCGAGGCCCGACAGGCCGGCCTTGGCGGCGCGGTCCCACGGGGTGTTGCGGTCGGGGTCGTCGTGGCCGAAGAAGCCGCGGGTGGCCATGTCCTTGCTGAAGGCTCCGGCCAGCGCCGCGAGCGGCGGATTGGCCCGGACCGGACGGCACCCGGCCTGTGCGCGCTCCTGGTTCACCAGGGTGACCACGGCGGCCTCCTCAGCGGAGTGGCCGTCCAGGGACGGCGGGGTCACGGGGGCGGCCGGCTTGGCCGGCGCCGGGACCGGGACCGGGGCGACCGGCACGGTGCTCTTCTGCGGGGCCTTGGTGGAGGGGGCCGGCGCGGCCGGGGGCTTGGCAGGGGTCGACGCCGGGGCCGACGGGGAGGGCGAGGCGCTCGGCGTGGCGGGCGCGGATGTGGAGGGGCTCGGCGAGGCCGACGGGGAAGGGGAGGCCGACGGGGCCGTGGAGGCGGTGGCCGTACCGGTGCCCGCCGAGGAGCGGTCGGTCAGGTTGGCCAGACCGAGCTGCCGGCGGAGCGTGCCGTCGGGGCTGGGCGAGGCCTTGGCCTTGGCCTTCGCCGCCGTGGGGCTCTCCGTACCGCTGACGCCCACATAGGGGAACGAGGCGCCGACGGGCACCATGCCGGTGGTGACGGCCGCGGTGCCGAGGGCCACGGCCACCGCGCCGCCGAGCAGGCCGGTGCGCAGGGCGGTGCCGTTCTTGCCGCCGCGGCGCGGAGCGGCGTGGAGTCGGTGGCGTCCCATCGTTCGGGCCTTCCTTGCCGGGTCAAGATCATCCCTTACTCACCCAAATGGGTAAGTTCATTGCTGCGCGACTGTACGCCATGGGGCCTGGGGGCGATGTGTCCCGAAAGTCTTTGCCCGGTTAGCGTTCACGCATGAATGAAGACGTCCGTCTGACCGCCTGGGTGCGCGGCCGCGTGCAGGGAGTGGGCTTTCGCTGGTTCACCAGGGAGAACGCCCTGGAGATCGGAGGGGTCGTCGGCTTCGCACTCAACCTCGACGACGGGCGAGTACAGGTGGTCGCCGAAGGGCAACGTGAGAATTGCCACCGGCTGCTCGACTGGTTGCGGTCCTCCGACACGCCCGGCCTGGTGGACGGGGTGACAGAGATCTGGGGGACACCGCGCGGTGGCTACGACGGATTCGGGATGCGGTGACCGATCGGCTGATCATGCACTCATCACACCTCTGAACCGTCCGCACACGGTCGGAACTGCGCATTCTCCGCCGACGCGTTGCCGACGCCGGCGATCCGTGGAAGGCTCGGAGATGAGGATGATCTCCACCCCCCGTGCGGGGACCGGGGCGCCCGCCGATACGGGGCGTGATCGTGTTGACCGTCAAACTTTTTGGTGAGACGCTGGAAGCCCCGCGCACCTGAGCTGTTTGGCAGTGTTGGCAGTAGTAAGCGCAGTGACTGTCAGTTGCTGCCGGACATCCGCGGGTGCGATTCCCTCACGACCCACACCGCTTCGGTCGGTCACTCAGTGTGGAGGACCATCCATCATGGCAAAGGCGCTTCTCGGTTACGTCGGCGGTTCCGATCCGCGACTCCTCGCCGAGATGCGACGGCTTCAGCAGCGCGTCCAGGACCTTGAGTCCGAGCTCGTACGGATTCAGTCCGAAAATGACGCGCTGAACGCGGCCGCCGCTCAGCACGACGGAGACTCGCTGCTGGACAGCATCGACATCGACGTACCCCAGGCGGAGCCTGCGCTCACCTGAATCCGCGCTCACTCGTCGCTCGACTCCAGCCCCGCTTGATCTGCAAGGGACGCTTCGGCGTCCCTTCTTTCTTTGGCCGCTGCTTCGTTCTTCGGCCGCCGCGCCCCTGACCAGAGGGCCAGGTGGGGGGCGTGATGCCTTTAACGTCAGTCGTGCCCTGCACTTTCATGGGTGAAACCGAACGTGAAAGGTAGAGTCCGGCGGCGTGCACCTCAAGTCCCTGACCCTGCGCGGCTTCAAATCCTTTGCTTCCGCCACCACCCTGCGCTTCGAACCCGGCATCACCTGTGTCGTGGGTCCGAACGGCTCGGGCAAGTCCAATGTGGTGGACGCACTGTCCTGGGTCATGGGCGAACAGGGGGCCAAGTCCCTGCGCGGCGGGAAGATGGAAGACGTCATCTTCGCCGGGACCACCGGGCGGCCGCCGCTCGGGCGCGCCGAGGTGTCGCTGACGATCGACAACTCCGACGGCGCGCTGCCCATCGACTACGCCGAAGTCACCATCACCCGGATCATGTTCCGCGGCGGCAGCAGCGAGTACCAGATCAACGGGGACACCTGCCGCCTGCTGGACATCCAGGAACTGCTCTCCGACTCCGGCATCGGCCGCGAGATGCACGTCATCGTCGGCCAGGGCCAGCTGGACTCCGTCCTGCACGCCGATCCCATGGGACGCCGCGCCTTCATCGAGGAGGCGGCCGGCGTACTGAAGCACCGCAAGCGGAAAGAGAAGGCGCTGCGGAAGCTCGACGCGATGCAGGCCAACCTCGCGCGCGTGCAGGACCTCAACGACGAGCTGCGGCGCCAGCTCAAGCCCCTGGGCCGGCAGGCGGCGGTCGCCCGCAGGGCCGCCGTGATCCAGGCGGACCTGCGCGACGCGCGGTTGCGGCTGCTCGCCGACGACCTGGTCGTGCTGCGGCGCGCGCTCGACGCGGAGATCGCGGACGAGGCGGCGCTGAAGGAACGCAAGGAGGCCGCCGAGGCCCAGCTCGCGGGCGCGCTGCGGCGCGAGGCGGAGCTGGAGGAGGCCGTACGGGAGCTCGCGCCGCGGCTGCAGCGGGCGCAGCAGACCTGGTACGAGCTGTCGCAGCTCGCCGAACGCGTCCGGGGGACCGCGTCCCTGGCGGACGCGCGGGTCAAGAGCGCGACGGCGCCGGTGGAGGAGGAACGCAGGGGCCGCGACCCGGAAGACATGGAGCGTGAGGCCGCACGGATCCGCGAGCAGGAGGCCGAACTGACGGCCGCTCTGGAGGCGGCCTCGCGGGCGCTGGAGGACACCGCCGAGCACCGGGCGGAGCTGGAGCGGGCGCTCGCCGAGGAGGAACGGCGGCTGCGGGACGCCGCACGGGCCATCGCCGACCGGCGCGAGGGGCTGGCCCGGCTGACGGGGCGGCTCGGCGCGGCCCGCTCCCGGGCCGGGGCGGCGCAGGCCGAGATCGACCGGCTGGTCGCCGCGCGGGACGGGGCGGAGGCCCGGGCCGCGGCGGCGCAGGCGGAGTACGAGGCGCTGGCGGAAGAGGTCGGCGGGCTCGACGACCCGTCGGCGGACACGGACCACGCGGCGGCGCGGGCGGAACTGACGGCGGCGGAGGCGGAGCTGTCCGCCGCGCGGGACGCCCTGTCCGGGGCGGAGCGCTCGCGGGCGGCGGTGTCCGCGCGGCGGGACGCACTGGCGCTGGGGCTGCGCCGCAAGGACGGTACGGGGGCGCTGCTCGCGGCGCGGGAGCGGCTGGCCGGGCTGCTGGGCCCGGCGGCGGAGCGGCTGTCGGTGACCCCGGGCTGCGAAATCGCCGTGGCCGCGGCGCTGGGCTCGGCGGCGGACGCCCTGGCGGTGGCCTCCCCGGCGGCGGCGGCCGCCGCCATCCGCCACCTCCGCGCGGCGGACGCGGGCCGCGCCACCCTGCTGATCACCCCACCGGCCCCCCTCCCGCGCGGTGCCGCGGACCCGAAGGCCCCGCCCACCCCGCCGGCCCAGAGCCACGGGCCGCAGCCCACCCCTTCGGCGGGCCCTGCCCTGCCGGGCCAGGTCCACGGCCCTGAGGTTGCTCCGGCGAGCCATGCCTGGTCGGGCCAGGGGCCTCGAGCCGAGGTTGCTGGGGAAGGGTCTGGCCTGCCGGGACGGAGTGGCGGGCTTGCGCCGGCGGTCGGCGTGGACACCGTCGTCCCGGGTCAGGTGCCGGCTTGCGGCGCTCCGTCGGGCACCGTGCTGTCCAGGCAGGGCGAGGCCGAGGGAGGCTTGCCCCACCCCGGCGCTTCCGGCGAGCGGGCTCTGGCCGTACCAGCCGCTCACGCGCAGGCCGGGCCGGTTGTTTCAGCCTCCTCGGCGATTGAGGCGCGGGGTGCGGGGCAGAGCCCCGCGGGCCTGGCCGCAGGCGAGGGAGTGCCCGCCGCCCGCCTGGTCGACGGGGACGAGGAGGCGCGCCGGGCAGCCGCCTGGGTGCTGCGCGACCACGTCGTGGTCGGGACGCTCGACGAGGCCGAGGCACTCGTCGCGGCGCGGCCCGACGCCGTGGCCGTGACCCTCGACGGCGACGTGCTCGGGGCACACCTCGCGCACGGCGGCTCCGCCGGGGCCCCCAGCCTGATCGAGGTCCGGGCCGCCGTCGACGAGGCGGCGGCGGAACTGGCCCGCCTGGACGACCGCTGCGCGGAGCTCGGCGAGGCCCAGACGGCCGCCCAGGCACGCCGGCAGGACACGGCCGCCCTGGTCGAGGAGCTCGCCGAGCGGCGGCGCGCCGCGGAACAGGCCCGGGCCGGGGTCGCCCAGCAGCTCGGGCGGCTCGCCGGCCAGGCGAAGGGGGCCGCAGGCGAGGCCGAGCGCAGTGCGGCCGCCGCGGCCAAGGCCCAGGACGCGCTGGAGCAGGCGCTGGCCGACGTGGAGGAGTGCGCGCAGCGGCTCGAGACCGCCGAGGAGATGCCGGTCGAGGAGGAGCCGGACAGCTCCCGGCGCGACCGCCTCGCGGCCGACGGGGCCAACGCCCGGCAGACCGAGATGGAGGCCCGGCTGCAGCTGCGGACCCATGAGGAGCGGGTCAAGGGACTGGCCGGGCGGGCGGACTCACTCGACCGCGCGGCCCGGGCGGAACGCGAGGCCCGGACCCGCGCCGAGCGGCGCCGGGCGCGGCGGCGGCACGAGGCGGAGGTGGCCCGGGCGGTGGCCGACGGCTCCCGGCAGCTCCTCGCGCACGTGGAGGTCTCGCTCCGCAGGGCCGACGAGGAGCGCGCGCTGGCCGAACAGGCCAAGGGGCTGCGCGAGCGGGAGCTCGGCGAGGCGAGGAACCGCGGGCGCGAACTGAAGGGGGAGCTCGACAAGCTCACCGACTCCGTCCACCGCGGCGAGGTGCTCGGCGCCGAGCAGCGGCTGCGCATCGAGGCGCTGGAGGCCAAGGCGCTGGAGGACTTCGGCATGGAGGCCGCCGGGCTCGTCGCCGAGTACGGCCCCGACCAGCCGGTGCCCCCGTCCCCGCCCGCCGAGGGCGAGGAGCTGCCGGAGGATCCGGAGCATCCGCGGAACCTGCCCGGCCCCTTCGTCCGGGCACAGCAGGAGAAACAGCTCAAGGCGGCCGAACGCGCCTACCAGCAGCTCGGCAAGGTCAACCCGCTCGCGCTGGAGGAGTTCGCGGCCCTGGAGGAGCGCCACCAGTTCCTCAGCGAGCAGCTGGAGGATCTCCGTAAGACCCGAGCCGATCTCCTTCAAGTCGTGAAGGAGGTCGACGAGCGCGTCGAGCAGGTCTTCACGGAGGCGTACCGGGACACGGCCCGGGAGTTCGAGGGGGTGTTCTCGCGGCTGTTCCCCGGCGGCGAGGGCCGGCTGATCCTCACCGACCCCGACAACATGCTGACCACCGGCGTCGACGTCGAGGCCCGCCCGCCGGGCAAGAAGGTCAAGCGGCTGTCGCTGCTCTCGGGTGGCGAACGCTCGCTGACCGCCGTGGCGCTGCTGGTGTCCATCTTCAAGGCGCGCCCCAGCCCCTTCTACGTGATGGACGAAGTCGAGGCCGCGCTCGACGACACCAACCTGCAGCGGCTGATCCGGATCATGGAGGAGCTCCAGGAGAGCTCGCAGCTCATCGTCATCACGCACCAGAAGCGGACGATGGAGATCGCGGACGCGCTCTACGGCGTCTCGATGCAGGGAGACGGGGTCTCCAAGGTCATCAGCCAGCGTCTCCGCTAACCCCTATCACTTCAATAAGTGAATTCAAAACCGGCGCTTCCCTGGCCTTGCGCACTTTGCATCCAGTCTTGACTTCAGGAAATGAACGAATAGGCTCGCTCCGCTGTCCCCCCGCCTTCAGGTGGTGCCCGATCTTGAACTGTGCGCCACTGTGAGGACGGACGAATCCCCCACGGAGCACACCTTGACCAGCAGCACTGCGCAGACCCCGGCGCCGGGAGGCGGATCCTCGCCGCGGCCCGACCACCTCGGCCACGTCATCTTCATCGCCGCGGCCGCGGCCATGGGCGGTTTCCTCTTCGGGTACGACAGCTCCGTCATCAACGGCGCCGTCGTCGCGATCCGCGAACGGTTCGACGTCGGTTCGGAGGTGCTCGCCCAGGTGATCGCCGCCGCGCTGATCGGCTGCGCGTTCGGTGCCGCCACCGCGGGCCGCCTCGCCGACCGGATCGGCCGAATCCGCTGCATGCAGATCGCGGCCGTTCTCTTCACGGCGAGCGCCATCGGCTCGGCCCTCCCGTTCGCCCTCTGGGACCTGGCCATGTGGCGGGTCATCGGCGGCTTCGGCATCGGCATGGCCTCCGTCATCGGCCCCGCCTACATCGCCGAGGTCTCCCCGCCCGCCTACCGCGGCCGGCTCGCCTCCTTCCAGCAGGCCGCCATCGTCATCGGCATCGCCGTCTCCCAGCTGGTCAACTGGGCCATCCTGAACCTCGCCGACGGCGACCAGCGCGGCGAGATCGGCGGCCTGGAGGCCTGGCAGTGGATGCTGGGCGTCATGGTCGTCCCGGCCGTGCTCTACGGCCTGATGTCCTTCGTCATCCCGGAGTCCCCCCGCTTCCTGATCTCCGTCGGCCGTAACGACGAGGCCAGGAAGGTGCTGAGCGAGGTCGAGGGCTCGAAGGTCGATCTGGACGGCCGCGTCCACGAGATCGAGCTGGCGATGCACTCCGAGCACAAGTCCACCTTCAAGGACCTGCTCGGCGGCCGCTTCGGCCTGCTGCCCATCGTCTGGGTCGGCATCGGCCTCTCCGTCTTCCAGCAGCTCGTCGGCATCAACGTGATCTTCTACTACAGCTCCTCGCTGTGGCAGTCCGTCGGCATCGACCCGAGCAGCTCGTTCCTCTACTCCTTCACCACGTCGATCATCAACATCGTCGGCACGGTGATCGCGATGATCTTCGTCGACCGGGTCGGCCGCAAGCCGCTCGCCCTCATCGGCTCGGCCGGCATGGCCGTCTCGCTCGGCCTCTGCGCGTGGGCCTTCTCCTACAAGTCCGAGGTCGCCGGCGAGATCTCCATCCCCGAGGTCCAGGGCACGGTCGCACTGATCGCCGCGCACTCCTTCGTGCTCTTCTTCGCCCTGTCCTGGGGCGTGGTGGTCTGGGTGCTGCTCGGCGAGATGTTCCCGAACCGCATCCGGGCCGCGGCGCTCGGCGTCGCCGCCGCGGCCCAGTGGGTCGCCAACTGGGTCGTCACCGTCACGTTCCCGACGCTCTCGGACTGGAACCTGTCCGGCGCGTACGTGATCTACACGTTCTTCGCCCTGCTCTCGATCCCGTTCATCCTCAAGTGGGTGCCGGAGACCAAGGGCAAGGCGCTGGAGGAGATGGGGTAATCATCCCCCGCCACCACCCCTCTCCTCGATACTGCCCCGGCTCAGTCCTTGAGCCGGGGCAGTACCTGTTCGCACAGCAGGTGCAGGCTGCGCCAGCCCTCGTCCAGCGGCATCCCGCCGCACAGCGGGTGCAGGACCAGGTTCCCCGCCTCGCCCGCGCCCCGGCCGTACGCGACGGCCTCGTCCGGGGTGAGGATCCGGTACACGCCCTCCGCGCGCAGCTGGGCCACCGAGCGCGCGTTCGACCGTACGGCGCTGCGGATGTCCTTGGACTGCCAGGACGCGTACATGCCCGCCTCGTGCAGGAAGCGCTCGCCGTGCTCCGCCCACACCCGGTCCGGGTCCTCCGCGATGTGCAGCAGCGGGGTCTCGGCCGCCGGCATCATGCAGAAGCCCTCCGTGCCGTACTCCGCCAGTCGCGCGGTGTAGTACGCCTCCAGCTCCGGCAGGTGCGCGCTCGGGAAGAAGGGCAGCCCCAGCCGGGCCGCGCGCCGGGCCGCCGCCTCGGAGCTGCCGCCCACCAGGAGCAGCGGGTGCGGCCGGGTGAACGGCGTCGGGGTGACCCGCACCGTGCGGCCGCGGAACGCGAAGGGCTCGCCGGTCCACGCCTTCAGCAGGGTCTCCAGCAGCTCGTCCTGGAGCCGGCCGCGCCGCCCCCACTCCACGCCGTGCTGCTCGTACTCCGCCGGGCGGTAGCCGATGCCCGCCACGGTGACCAGGCGCCCGCCGCTCAGCAGGTCCAGGACGGCGATGTCCTCGGCCACCTTCAGCGGGTCGTACAGCGGACCGATGATCGCCGAGACGGTGACGGCGATCCGGCGGGTGGCGCCGAAGACCGCGCCGGCGAAGGTGAAGGGGGAGGGCAGCCAGTTGTTGTCGGTGCCGTGGTGCTCCTCGGTCTGGATGGTGTCGATCCCGCGGTCGTCCGCGTACCGGGCCATCTCCAGCGCCGCCTTGTAGCGGGCGGAGAGGGACTCGGGGGTGCCGTTCGGGTCGACGAGATTGAACCGGGCCACGGTGATGGGCATGGAGAAGTCCCCCTTCGCCGGATGTGGGTGGGCGGGCGAAGGGGGACGTTAGCTGACGTGGCGTCAGTTGGACAGGGATCCGGCGAGCGCGGGCTCCTGCGCCGCGGCCGGGTCCGGCTCCACCGGTGCCGTGCGCGGCAGGACGGCGTACAGCACGCCCGAGGTGACGATGCCGGCCACCCAGCCGAGGCCGTTCTCCCCGATCCAGGTGGTGGCGAGCGGTCCGCTGAACCAGTCCACCTTGGTGAAGAGCAGCCCCACGACCAGCGCGAGGGCCCACGCCGTCATCGCCTGCCAGGCGAAACCGCCCCTGTACCAGTAGGCGCTGGTCCGCGTGGTGTCCAGCAGCGCGGGGCCGTCGTAGGTCCGGCGGCGCAGCATGTCCACGCCGAACACGCCGATCCACGCGGAGAAGGCCACGGCCAGCAGGGTCAGGAAGGAGATGAACGAGCCGAAGAAGCTGGTCGCGACCACCATCAGCAGGAAGCCGAAGACCAGGCTGATGACCGCGTTGACGCTGACCGCCCAGGTGCGCGGGACCTTGATGCCCAGGGTCTGCGCGGTGAAGCCGGCCGAGTACATGGACATCGAGTTGATCAGCAGCATGCCGACGAGCGCGACGAGCAGGTACGGGACCGCGATCCAGGTCGGGAGCAGCTTGCCGATGAAGGAGACCGGGTCCTGGGCGGTGGCCAGGTCCGGCGTGCCGACGGCCATGACCGCGCCCATCAGCACCATCGGGAGCACGACCACGCCGGCGCCGCCGATCGTCGCGCCGACCAGCCCTTTGGAGGAGGCGGTGCGCGGCAGGTAGCGGGTGAAGTCGGGGCCGGAGGGCACCCAGCTGATGCCGCCGGCCGCGATGGTGCCGATGCCCGCGATCATCATCGCGGTGGAGCCGGCCGGCTTGCCGAAGACGGCGGCCCAGTCGGTGGTGACGACCAGGTAGCCGAGGACGAGCACGCTGAAGGCGCCGAAGAGGTACGTCGACCAGGTGGAGCAGACCCGCAGGGCCTTGATGCCGAGGCCCGAGACCGCGAAGGTGCAGCCCACGAAGAACAGCAGGGTGACGACGATCAGCGGGGTGCTGCTCTCGACGCCGAACAGCAGGTCGAGCACGGTCAGCACGGCGTAGGCGCCGCTGACCGCGTTGATGGTCTCCCAGCCCCACCGGGCCACCCAGATCAGGGACCCGGGGAAGAGGTTGCCGCGCTGCCCGAACACGGCCCGCGACAGGGCCATGCCGGGGGCGCCGCCGCGCTTGCCCGCGATGGATATCAGCCCGACGATCCCGTACGAGACGACCGGCGCGGCGACGGCGACGACGAGCACCTGCCAGATGTTGAGCCGGTTGAAGATGACCAGCCCCGCGCCCATGGTCAGCAGCAGCACGCTGATGTTGGCGGCGACCCAGGTCGGCACGAGATCGCGGACCCGGCCGCCGCGCTCGCCGTCGGGGACGGGTTCCAGGCCGCGGGTCTCGATCGCGGTTTCGTTTCCGCCGGCGGCGGTCTCGGCAGGCATGCGAAGGCTCCGTGGGGAGGGGTACGAGGGGAAGTCGCCCATCATCGTAGATTTGCCGCTAAAACCATAAACGGAGGCTTACGTCCTGGTCGGAACGTCCAAGGTCCGAGCTCTGGGGCGCCCGTGTCCGATACTGGTGAGGTTATGGACATCCTCATCCTTGCTGTAGTCATCGCCCTGGTCGCGGTCGGCGCGATCAGCGGACTCGTGGTCAGCAGCCGCAAGAAGAAGCAGCTGCCGCCCACGCCGCCGAGCACGCCGACCATCACTGCCCCGCCTGCCGAACCGCAGGTGGGGGAGGACGCCGTAGAGACGGCGGAAGAGCCGCGCCGCACGATCGAGGAGGTCGTGCTCCCGGAGGCGACGGCTCCGGTCGAGGCCCCCGTCGAGGCCCCCGTCGCGGAGCCGGAGGCCCCGGCCGCGCCCGCGATCGAGGTGCCCGAGCCCACCGCCGGCCGCCTGGTCCGGCTGCGCGCCCGCCTCGCCCGGTCGCAGAACTCCCTCGGCAAGGGGCTGCTCACGCTGCTCTCCCGAGAGCACCTCGACGAGGACACTTGGGAGGAGATCGAGGAGACCCTCCTCATCGCCGACGTCGGTGTCGTGCCCACCCAGGAGCTCGTCGAGCGGCTCCGCGAGCGGGTCAAGGTGCTCGGCACGCGCACCCCGGCGGACCTGCGCACCCTGCTGAAGGAGGAGCTGCTGACCCTCATCGGCACCGATTTCGACCGCACCGTGAAGACGGAGAGCGGCGAGGACACCCCCGGCGTGATCATGGTCGTCGGTGTCAACGGCACCGGGAAGACCACCACCACCGGCAAGCTCGCCCGCGTGCTCGTCGCCGACGGCCGCAGCGTGGTCCTCGGCGCGGCCGACACCTTCCGCGCCGCGGCCGCCGACCAGCTCCAGACCTGGGGCGAGCGCGTGGGCGCCCGCACCGTGCGCGGCCCCGAGGGCGGCGACCCCGCCTCGATCGCCTACGACGCGGTCAAGGAGGGCATCGCCGAGGGCGCCGACGTGGTGCTCATCGACACCGCCGGCCGCCTGCACACGAAGACCGGCCTCATGGACGAGCTCGGCAAGGTCAAGCGCGTCGTGGAGAAGCACGGACCGCTGGACGAGATCCTGCTGGTCCTGGACGCCACCACCGGGCAGAACGGCCTGACCCAGGCCCGCGTCTTCGCCGAGGTCGTGGACATCACCGGCATCGTGCTCACCAAGCTCGACGGCACGGCCAAGGGCGGCATCGTCGTCGCCGTCCAGCGCGAGCTGGGCGTCCCGGTCAAGCTCGTCGGCCTCGGCGAGGGTCCGGACGACCTGGCCCCCTTCGAGCCGGAGGCGTTCGTCGACGCCCTGATCGGCGACTAGCGCGACCGGGCCCCGCCCCCGCGCACACCAGTGCCCCCGCGTTCCGTTCGGAGCGCGGGGGCACCGGTGTGTACGGGCGGCTGCCGGCGGCTACCGGCGGAAGCGGTGGCAGATGTAGGCGAGGGTGCCCAGCAGCAGCCGGGCCTGCGGCGGGCCCCCGGCGGAGTCGAGCGCGGGCGGCCGCAGCCAGCCGACCTGGCCGAGCCCGGCCCGGTCGGAGGGCGGGGCCGTCACGTAGGCCCCCCGGCCCAGGGCCCGCAGGTCGAGGTCGGCGTCGTCCCAGCCCATCCGGTACAGCAGCTGTGGCAGTTCGGCCGCCGCGCCCGGGGCCACGAAGAACTGCGCCCGTCCGTCCGCGGTCACGATGACCGGGCCCAGCGGCAGGCCCATCCGTTCGAGTCGCACCAGCGCGCGCCGCCCGGCCTCCTCGGAGACCTCGATGACGTCGAAGGCGCGGCCCACGGGGAGCAGCACCGCGGCGCCCGGGTACGCACCCCAGGCCTCGGTGACCTCGTCCAGGGTGGCGCCGGCCGGGACGGTGGGGGCGAAGGCCAGGGGGTGCGCCCCGGGTGCGGCGCACTGCGCGTCCCCGCAGGAGCAGTCGCGGGCGGGCGCCGCGGCGCGGGCGCCGGGGACCACGTCCCAGCCCCACAGTCCGGTGTACTCCGCCACCGCCGTGCACTCCGAGGTCCGGCCGCGGCGCCGGGTGCCGGAACGGAACTCCCTGGTGCCGCGGCTGCCGCCGATCGTGAAGCCCATGCCCATGCCCCCTCCAACGGGTCGGACGCGCCGGTGGTTACGACGCCGGTGGCGGCGACGTCGGCGGGATCTCCTGCGGGCGCTCCGCCGCGGGGTGCCGGCCGATGCGGCCCGGCGCACTCCTCGCCGCGCGCGCCCCGAGCGCACTCCAGTCCAACCGATCCGCTTTCACCTTGGTGTCAAGTGAATCGCGCCTGGCGGGTGGCGAGTTCATTCGAAGGGGTGGCGAATGGTGGCGTTTCTGGAATCGGCCTCGCCGCAGGGGTGATCGTAGGATTACTTTCGGTGCACGAACCCGAAGGCGGGCCCATCCGTGGGTATGCCGGAGGCAATGCGTGAAGGACCTGTGAAGGTCCGTGGCGGCGCTCGGCGCCCCCGCCAGGGTTTCGTGAGGAAGAGGCTGAGCGGATGGGGGCGTTCCAGTGAGCGGCAACGGCGCAAGCGGAACGATCGAGGACGCTGCTGCGCGCAACGACCAGCTGACCTCGTGGTTCGTCCGCAGCGGATGGTCCAAGGGTGAACTCGCACGTCAGGTCAACCGCCGGGCCCGCCAGCTGGGCGCCCACCACATCAGCACCGACACCTCCCGGGTGCGCCGCTGGCTCGACGGCGAACAGCCCCGCGAGCCCGTCCCGCGCATCCTGTCCGAGCTGTTCTCCGAGCGCTTCGGCTCCGTCGTCGCCATCGAGCAGCTCGGCCTGCGCACGGCCCACCAGACGCCCTCCGTCTCCGGGGTCGACCTGCCCTGGGCCGGCCCGCAGACCGCCGAACTGCTCGGCGAGTTCTCCCGCAGCGACCTGATGCTGGCCCGCCGCGGCTTCCTCGGGACCTCGCTCGCCCTCTCCGCCGGCCCCGCCCTCATCGAGCCCATGCAGCGCTGGCTCGTCCCGGTCCCGGCCGCCGATCCGGGACCGCGGGAGGCGGGGCCGACGGGGGCCCTCGGCGGCCACCGCCCGCCCCGGCTCTCCGAACCGGAACTCGGGCTCCTCGACGCCACCACCGTCATGTTCCGCCAGTGGGACGCCCAGTGCGGGGGCGGACTGCGCCGCAAGGCCGTCGTGGGCCAGCTCCACGAGGTCACCGACCTGCTCCAGGAGAACCACCCGGCCCCGGTCATGAAGCGGCTCTTCAAGGTCGCCGCGGAACTGGCCGAGCTGGCCGGCTGGATGAGCTACGACATCGGCCTGCACCCCACCGCGCAGAAGTACTTCGTGCTCGCGCTGCACGCCGCCAAGGAGGGCGGCGACAAGCCGCTCGGCTCGTACATCCTCTCCAGCATGAGCCGCCAGATGATCCACCTGGGCCGTCCCGAGGACGCCCTGGAACTCATCCACCTCGCCCAGTACGGCAGCCGCGACTGCGCCGGCCCGCGCACCCAGGCCATGCTGTATGCGATGGAGGCCCGCGCCTACGCCAACATGGGCCAGCCCAGCCGCTGCAAGCGGGCCGTGCGGATGGCCGAGGACACCTTCGGCGACGTCGGCTTCGGAGGCGAGCCCGAGCCCGACTGGATCCGCTTCTTCTCCGAGGCCGAGCTGAACGGCGAGAACTCCCACTCGTACCGGGACCTGGCCTACGTCGCCGGGCGCAGCCCCATGTACGCCTCCCTCGCCGAACCCGTCATGGAGCGGGCCGTGGACCTCTTCGAGAAGGACGAGGAGCACCAGCGCTCCTACGCCCTCAACCTCATCGGCATGGCCACCGTGCACCTGCTCCAGCGCGAGCCCGAGCAGGCCGCGGTCCTCGTCGACCGGGCCCTCGACGTGGCGGGAAAGGTGCGGTCCGAACGGGTGAACACCCGGCTGCGCAAGACCGTCGACGCCGCCGCCCGTGAGTACGGCGACGTCGCCGAGGTGGTCCGGCTCACCGACCACCTCGCCTCCCGGCTCCCCGAAGCCGCGGAGGCCGTCTGACGGCCCGCGCGGCCGCCCTCAAGGCCCCGGCCGCGGCAGTCACCCCGTGAAGCCCGATCAGGCTCCCCCAGCCAGGACATCCGGGTACTGCCGCGGCCGGTTTTTGCGTACGACCCCGTTCATGGGCGCGTAACACGCCCGACCTCTTCGTCACGGGCACGAAACACCCAGCGGCGCCGCCGGAAACCGGCCTGCGCGAATCTCATGGCCAATAACCGGCCAGTTCTTATTGCCGCCGCTCAGGTTTTCACGATCGCCCGCACGCGAACGTACCGACGACGAGGAGACGCCGATGGCATCAGCCATCACGACCCTCGCGGCAGACGCCCCGACGCTGTCTGCCGCGAACACCGGGTTCATGCTCATCTGCTCCGCCCTGGTCATGCTGATGACCCCGGGACTCGCCTTCTTCTACGGGGGCATGGTCCGCGTCAAGAGCAGCCTCAACATGCTGATGATGAGCTTCATCAGCCTCGGGATCGTCACGATCCTCTGGGTGCTCTACGGCTTCAGCCTCGCCTTCGGCACCGACTCCGGCTCCCTCATCGGCTGGAACTCCGACTACGTCGGCCTCAGCGGCATCGGGATCACCGAGCTGTGGGACGGCTACACCATCCCGGTCTACGTCTTCGCCGTCTTCCAGCTGATGTTCGCCGTCATCACCCCGGCCCTGATCAGCGGCGCCCTGGCCGACCGCGTGAAGTTCGGCGCGTGGGCCCTGTTCACGGCCCTGTGGGTCACCGCCGTCTACTTCCCCGTCGCCCACTGGGTCTGGGGCTCCGGCGGCTGGCTCTTCGAGATGGGCGTCATCGACTTCGCGGGCGGCACGGCCGTCCACATCAACGCCGGCGCCGCCGCCCTCGGCGTGATCCTGGTCATCGGCAAGCGCGTCGGCTTCAAGAAGGACCCGATGCGCCCGCACAGCCTCCCCCTCGTGATGCTCGGCGCCGGTCTGCTCTGGTTCGGCTGGTTCGGCTTCAACGCGGGCTCCTGGCTCGGCAACGACGACGGCGTCGGCGCGGTCATGTTCGTCAACACCCAGGTCGCCACCGCCGCCGCCATGCTCGCCTGGCTCGGATACGAGAAGCTGCGCCACGGCTCCTTCACCACCCTCGGCGCCGCCTCCGGCGCGGTCGCCGGCCTCGTCGCCATCACCCCGTCCGGCGGTGCGGTCAGCCCGCTCGGCGCGATCGCCGTCGGCGCCATCGCCGGTGTGCTGTGCGCCATGGCCGTGGGCCTCAAGTACAAGTTCGGCTACGACGACTCCCTCGACGTGGTCGGCGTCCACCTCGTCGGCGGCATCGTCGGCTCCCTGCTCGTCGGCCTCTTCGCCACCGGCGGGGTCCAGTCCGACGTGGCCGGCCTCTTCTACGGCGGCGGCCTGGAGCAGCTCGGCAAGCAGGCCATCGGAGTCTTCGCCGTCCTCGCCTACTCTCTGGTGGCGTCCGCGCTGCTCGCCTTCCTCCTCGACAAGACGATCGGGATGCGGGTCACCGAGGACGACGAGGTCGCCGGCATCGACCAGGTCGAACACGCCGAGACCGCCTACGACTTCAGCGGAGCCGGTGGCGGAGCCGCCTCGCGGAGCACCGCCGCCCCCACCCCCTCCGCAGCGAGCAAGAAGGTTGACGCATGAAGCTGATCACCGCGATCGTCAAGCCGCACAAGCTGGACGAGATCAAGGAAGCCCTCCAGGCCTTCGGAGTGCAGGGACTCACGGTCACCGAGGCCAGCGGCTACGGCCGCCAGCGCGGCCACACCGAGGTCTACCGCGGTGCCGAGTACCAGGTCGACCTCGTCCCCAAGATCCGCATCGAGGTGCTGGTCGAGGACTCCGACGCCGAGGAACTGATCCGGGTGATCGTGAGCGCGGCGGCCACCGGCAAGATCGGTGACGGCAAGGTGTGGAGCGTCCCCGTGGACTCGGTCGTACGGGTCCGCACCGGCGAGCGCGGCGCTGACGCGCTCTAGGTGACGGGAGATCCCGGGTGACGAGCGTCGAAGAGAATGCGGACCACACGGCCGACTCGGGACCCAGCGGATACGCCGCGGCCCGGCTGCGACTCCTCCAGGAGGAGTCGCGGTCCGGGCCGTCGCGGCGTTCCGCCCTGGCCGGGCTGACCGACGAATGGCTGAACGCCCTGTTCACGACCGCCGCACGGGAGACCGGCGTCCGCGGCGCCACCCTGGTGGCCGTCGGCGGCTACGGGAGGGCCGAACTCTCCCCGCGCAGCGACCTCGACCTGGTGCTGCTGCACGACGGCAAGGCGGAGCCGCGGGCGCTGAGCGCGCTGGCCGACCGCGTCTGGTACCCGGTCTGGGACCTCGGCCTGGCCCTCGACCACTCGGTACGGACCCCCGGCGAGGCCCGCAAGACCGCCTCCGAGGACCTCAAGGTGCACCTCGGGCTGCTGGACGCCCGGACCGTCGCCGGCGACGCCGGACTCCTCGCCGGCCTGCGGACCTCCGTACTGGCCGACTGGCGCAACCAGGCGGCCAAACGCCTCCCGCAGCTGCACTCCCTGTGCCGTGAGCGGGCCGAGCGGGCCGGGGAGCTCCGCTTCCTGCTCGAACCCGACCTCAAGGAGGCCCGCGGCGGGCTCCGGGACGCCACCGCGCTGCGGGCCGTCGCCGCGTCCTGGCTGGCCGACGCCCCGCGCGAGGGCCTCGCCGAGGCACGGCGGCGGCTCTTGGACGCGCGCGACGCCCTGCACCTGGTGACCGGCCGGGCCACCGACCGGCTCTCGCTCCAGGAACAGGACCAGGTCGCGGCGCAGCTCGGGCTCCTCGACGCGGACGCGCTGCTGCGCGAGGTGTACGAGGCCGCGCGGGTCGTCGCGTACGCCGGTGACGTGACCTGGCGGGAGGTCGGGCGGGTGCTGCGGGCGCGCGCCGCCCGGCCCCGGCTGCGCGGGCTGCTGGGCACCCGGGGCACCCCGGCGGCGGCGCGGGCGCCACTGGCCGAAGGGGTGGTGGAATCCGACGGCGAGGCCGTACTGGCCCTGGCCGCCCGCCCGGACCGCGACGCCGTACTGCCGCTGCGCTTCGCCGCGGCCGCCGCGCAGACGGGCCTGCCCGTGTCGCCGCACGCCGTACGCCGGCTCGCGCAGCAGGGGAAGGCCCTGCCGGTGCCCTGGCCGGCCGAGGCCCGCGAGCAGCTGCTCACCCTCCTGGGAGCGGGGGAGCCGACGGTCGCCGTGTGGGAGGCCATGGAGGCGGAAGGCCTGATCACGAGGCTGCTCCCGGACTGGGAGCGGGTGCACTGCCGCCCGCAGCGCAATCCCGTCCACACCTGGACGGTGGACCGGCACCTGATCGAGACGGCGGTGCGCGCCTCGGCCCTCACCCGCCGGGTCGGCCGCCCCGACCTGCTGCTGATGGCCGCGCTGCTGCACGACATCGGCAAGGGCTGGCCGGGCGACCACTCGGTGGCCGGCGAGACCATCGCGCGCGACGTCGCCGCACGGGTCGGCTTCGACGCGCAGGACGTCGACGTACTGGGGGCGCTCGTACGGCACCACCTGCTGCTGATCGACACCGCGACCCGGCGCGACCTGGACGACCCGGCGACGGTCCGTTCCGTCGCCGACGCCGTGGGGTCGGTGGGCACGCTGGAGATACTGCACGCCCTGACCGAGGCGGACGCCCTGGCCACCGGCCCGGCGGCGTGGAGCGCCTGGCGGGGATCCCTCGTGACGGACCTCGTCACGCGGGTCGCCGCCGTCCTGCGGGGCACGGCCCCGGCGGCGCGGGAACCGGAGATCCCGACCACGGAATCGGAACGCCTGGCGGTGGAGGCCCTGCGCACAGGGGAGCCGGTGCTGGCGCTCCACACCCGCCAGGAGGAGGACGCGGTCGGCGTGGAACTCGTCGTGGCGGTCCCCGACCAGCCGGGGGTCCTCCCGGCGGTGGCCGGGGTGCTGGCCCTGCACCGGCTCACCGTACGGGCGGCTGACCTGCGCTCGGTGGAGCTCCCGGACCAGCTCGGCGAGGTCCTCGTGCTGCGGTGGCGGGTGGCGGCGGAGTACGGCGCGCTGCCGCAGGGCGCCCGGCTCCGCTCCGACCTGGTCCGCGCCCTGGACGGCTCGCTGGACGTCCCGGCGAAGCTGGCGGACCGCGAGGCGGCGTATCCGCGGCGGCGCGGGGTGGTCCCGCCGCCGCCCCGGGTGACGGTGGTCCCGGACGTCTCCTCGCTGGCCACGGTCCTGGAGGTGCGCGCTCCGGACGCGGTGGGACTGCTGCACCGCATCGGGCGCGCGCTGGAGTCCGGCGGCGTCCGGGTCCGCAGCGCGCACGTCTCGACGCTCGGCGCGAACGCGGTGGACACGCTCTACGTGACCACCACGGACGGCAAACCCCTGGACCCCCACGCCGCATCCACCCTGGCAACCTGGATCCAGACGACCCTGTCCTGACTTCCGTGCCACAAACGCCGGCGGGATCCGGCCCCTCCGGCGTTTGAGGCGCGGGGTGCGGGGCGGAGCCCCGGTCTTTGAGGCGCGGTGGGCAGTCGGCACGTGCCGAATCCGGCCCCTCCGGCGTGTGAGACGCGGGTCCGGGCAGAGCCGGGACCGCCCGCCGGGTCCACCACGCGGCGAGGGCCGATACCCTGGGGGACGACCACACCGCCCCCGACCCGAGGAATCGCGACCACCGTGTTCGATACGCTCTCCGACCGCTTGGCGAATACCTTCAAGGGCCTGCGCGGCAAAGGCCGGCTGTCCGAGGCTGACATCGACGCAGCGGCCCGGGAAATCCGTATCGCCCTCCTCGAGGCCGACGTCGCCCTCCCGGTCGTCCGCTCCTTCATCGCGAACGTCAAGGAACGTGCCCGCGGCGAAGAGGTCAGCAAGGCCCTGAACCCGGGCCAGCAGGTCCTGAAGATCGTCAACGACGAGCTCGTCACCATCCTCGGCGGCGAGACCCGGCGGCTGCGCTTCGCCAAGACCGCCCCCACCGTGATCATGCTGGCCGGTCTCCAGGGTGCCGGTAAGACCACCCTCGCCGGAAAGCTCGGCCTGTGGCTGAAGGGGCAGGGCCACGCCCCGCTGCTCGTCGCGTGCGACCTCCAGCGCCCCAACGCCGTCAACCAGCTGAGCGTCGTCGCCGAGCGCGCGGGCGTGGCCGTCTACGCGCCCCAGCCCGGCAACGGCGTCGGCGACCCGGTCCAGGTCGCGAAGGACTCGATCGAGTACGCGCGGACCAAGCAGTACGACATCGTCATCGTCGACACCGCCGGCCGCCTCGGCATCGACTCCGAGCTGATGCAGCAGGCCGCGGACATCCGCGACGCCGTCAGCCCCGACGAGATCCTCTTCGTCGTCGACGCCATGATCGGCCAGGACGCGGTCAACACCGCCGAGGCCTTCCGCGACGGCGTCGGCTTCGACGGCGTCGTGCTCTCCAAGCTCGACGGCGACGCCCGAGGCGGTGCCGCGCTCTCCATCGCGCACGTCACCGGCAAGCAGATCATGTTCGCCTCGAACGGCGAGAAGCTCGACGAGTTCGACGCGTTCCACCCCGACCGCATGGCGGGCCGGATCCTCGACATGGGTGACATGCTCACCCTCATCGAGCAGGCCGAGAAGACCTTCTCGCAGGCCGAGGCCGAGAAGATGGCGGCCAAGCTCGCCAAGGGCCCCAAGGAATTCACGCTCGACGACTTCCTGGCCCAGATGGAGCAGGTCCGCAAGATGGGCTCCATCTCCAAGCTGCTCGGCATGCTGCCCGGCATGGGGCAGATCAAGGACCAGATCAACAACATCGACGAGCGCGACGTCGACCGCACCGCCGCGATCATCAAGTCGATGACCCCGGCCGAGCGCCAGGACCCGACGATCATCAACGGCTCGCGCCGTGCCCGTATCGCCAAGGGTTCCGGCACCGAGGTCAGCGCCGTCAAGGCGCTCGTGGAGCGGTTCTTCGACGCCCGCAAGATGATGTCCCGCATGGCCCAGGGCGGCGGCATGCCCGGAATGCCGGGCATCCCCGGGATGGGCGGCGGCCCCGGCCGGCAGAAGAAGCAGGTCAAGCAGGCCAAGGGCAAGCGCAAGAGCGGCAACCCGATGAAGCGCAAGGAAGAGGAGGCCGCAGCCGCGGCCCGCAGGGAGCAGGGTCCGCAGGCGGTCGAGCCCGCGGCCGCCGGAAACCCCTTCGGTCTTCCGGCGGGCGGCGGCCAGGCCGGCCAGGACTTCGACCTTCCGGACGAGTTCAAGAAGTTCATGAAGTAGTCCGCACGCAGGCGTGCGAGGAGGGCCCCGACCAGGGTGTGACCGACAGGGTCACACGGTCGGGGCCCTCCTGTTTCTGCTGGGGCGATGATCCGTTTTATCCCTTATGGTCGGCCGGGAGGATGGCAGAAGGAGGCGCCCCGTGCCCAGCCCCACCCCCGTACCTCCCCGAGACCGGGCCGACACGCCCTGGCGCTCGGAGGGCGCGCCGCCCACCCCTCCGCCGAAGAAGCGGATGCCGGGCGGCTGGCGGGGGCTGATCCTCGCCGCCCTGATCGTCTACCTGATCGCCAACCTGGTGCTGTCCTTCTTCAACGAGGGGGACGAGCCGACGATCTCGTACACCGAGTTCAGCAAGCAGGTCACCGACGGAAACGTCTCGAAGATCTACTCCAAGGGCGACGCGATCCAGGGCGAGCTGAAGGCCAAGCAGCCGCTGCCCGACGGCGAGAAGGGGGACTACACCAAGTTCGTCACCCAGCGCCCGGCCTTCGCAGACGACGCCCTGTGGGCCAACCTCACCAAGCAGAACGTGAACGTGACGGCCTCCCCGGTCGTCGTGCAGCGCAGCTTCCTCTCCAACCTGCTGCTCGCCCTCGCCCCGATGCTGCTGCTGGTCCTGCTGTGGGTGGTCGTCGCCCGCCGGATGGGCGGCGGGCTGGGCGGCGTGGGAGGGCTGGGCCGCAAGGCGCCGCCCAAGCCGGTGGAACTGCAGGAGGGCGCCCAGCGCACCTCCTTCGCGGACGTGGCCGGCATCGACGAGGTCGCGGGGGAGCTCAACGACGTCGTCGACTTCCTGAAGAACCCGCAGGAGTACCGGAAGATGGGCGCCCGGATGCCCGGCGGGGTCCTGCTGTCCGGCCCGCCCGGCACCGGCAAGACCCTGCTCGCGCGGGCGGTCGCGGGCGAGGCGGGCGTGCCGTTCTTCTCCGCCTCCGCCTCCGAGTTCATCGAGATGATCGTCGGCGTCGGCGCCTCCCGGGTGCGCGAGCTGTTCTCCGAGGCGAGGAAGGTGGCCCCCGCCATCATCTTCATCGACGAGATCGACACCATCGGGCGGGTGCGGGGCGGCGGCGCGGCCATGGGCGGCCACGACGAACGCGAGCAGACCCTGAACCAGATCCTCACCGAGATGGACGGCTTCTCGGGCTCGGAGGGCGTGATCGTCCTGGCCGCCACCAACCGTGCGGACGTGCTGGACCCGGCGCTGACCCGCCCCGGCCGCTTCGACCGCACGGTGGTCGTCTCCCCGCCCGACCGGGGCGGCCGCGAGGCCATTCTGCGCATCCACACCCGCGACATCCCGCTCGCCGAGGACGTCGACCTGGCCCAGGTGGCCCGTACCACCCCCGGCATGACGGGAGCCGAACTCGCCAATCTGGCCAACGAGGCCGCGCTGCTGGCCGTCAAGCGCCAGCAGACGCAGGTCACCCAGTCCGACCTGTCGGACGCGCTGGAGAAGGTCCAGCTCGGCGCCGAACGGTCCCTGGTCATGCCGCTGGAGGAACGCCGCCGTACGGCCTACCACGAGAGCGGCCACGCCCTCCTCGGCATGCTCCAGCCGGGCGCCGACCCCGTACGCAAGATCACGATCGTCCCCCGCGGCCGCGCGCTGGGCGTCACCCTCTCGACGCCGGACGCGGACCGCTACGCGTACACCGAGGAGTACCTCCGGGGCCGCATCATCGGCGCGCTGGGCGGCATGGCGGCCGAGCACATCGTCTACGACGTCATCACCACGGGCGCCGAGAACGACCTCGAACAGGTCACCAACATCGTCCGCGGCATGGTCGGCCGCTGGGGCATGAGCGAGCGCGTCGGCAAGCTCACCGCCATCCCGTCCGACGCGCAGAGCCCCTACGGACTGTCCGCCGCCCCCGCCACCCTCGACGCGGTGGACCACGAGATGCGGCGGATCGTGGACGAGTGTTACGTGGAGGCCTGCCGCCTGCTGCGGGAGCACCGCCCCCAGCTGGACGCCCTGGCGCAGGCCCTCCTCGCCAACGAGACCCTGGACGAGCGGGCCGCCTACGCCGCCGCGGGCATCGCCCGGCTGACGAAGGCGCACGGCGCCGACTGACGGGCGGCCGCCGGCGTCAGGCCACCCGGGCGATCACGTACCGGAAGATGTTCGGCAGCCACACGGCGCCGTCGGACCGCTCGAACGGGTGAAGCGCCTCGGTCAGCTCCTTCTCCGCCAGGGCGGGATCGCCCAGGTCGAAGGGCGCGGCGCCGGCCGCTGCGCCGGAGCCGGTGCTCGCGACGGGATAGAGCCCGGTCGACAGCAGGCCGCGCACCGCGCTGTCCACGTCCGCGTACCCGAACGGGCAGAACACCCGCCCCGACCCGTCCGGTCTGAGTCCGGCCCACTCCACGAGCGCGTCCAGGTCCCGCGGCGCGGGCCCGCCGCCCAGGACCGAGGGCACCGTACAGCGCTCCGCGGGACCCCAGTCGGCCAGCACCACGGCCCCGCCGCGCCGGACCGCCGGCAGGGCCGAGGCCAGGACCTCCGGGTCCGGGGAGAAGGCCAGCAGGGCGTCGTACGGGCGCGGCGCGGACGGCGGGGCCGCCAGCACCTCCAGCAGCCGCTCACGGGCCAGCGCCCGCCGCGCGGGATCCGGCTCCACGCCCGTGGCCACGGCTCCCCGCCCGGCCGCGAGCAGCAGGGCCAGGCCGGCCCCGCAGTCGAGGCCGAGCAGCCGGTCGCCCGGCCCGACCTCCAGCCGGTCGTAGACCGCCTCGTACAGCGGTACCAGCATCCGTTCCTGGATCTCAGCCCAGTCCCGGGCGACGAGCGTCGCCGTCGGCGTCGGTGTCATCGAAAGAGCGCTCCTGATTCCGTGTCGCCCCCTTGCCCCCGTTGCCAGAGAACTCCCCATTCGCCCCCGCGTCCAGAGGAGCGCGCCACCCGATTCACGTATCGCCTGCCGGGCGCCGTACGATTCGCGGCATGGCAAAGGCACCCGTTCTCACCCCGCAGGCGGAGGATTTCCCCCGCTGGTACCAGGATCTGATCAACAAGGCCGAGCTGGCCGACAACGGTCCGGTCCGCGGCACCATGGTCATCCGACCGTACGGCTACGGCCTGTGGGAGCGGATGCAGCAGGAGATGGACGCGCGCATCAAGGACGCGGGCGCCCAGAACGCCTACTTCCCGCTGTTCATCCCGCAGTCGTACCTGACGAGGGAAGCCGAGCACGTCGAGGGCTTCGCCCCCGAGCTCGCGGTCGTCACGCACGGCGGCGGCAAGGAGCTGGAAGAGCCGGTCGTCGTCCGGCCCACCTCCGAGACGATCATCAACGACTACTTCTCCAAGTGGGTCCAGAGCTACCGCGACCTGCCGCTGCTGATCAACCAGTGGGCCAACGTGGTCCGCTGGGAGATGCGCCCGCGCGTGTTCCTCCGTACGAGCGAGTTCCTCTGGCAGGAGGGCCACACCGCCCACGCCACCTACGAGGACGCCCGCGACTACGCCGCCCGCATCCACACGGACGTGTACGGCGACTTCATGACGAACGTGCTCGGCATCGACGTCGTGCTGGGCCGCAAGACCGCCAAGGAGCGCTTCGCCGGCGCCATCAACACCCTCACCCTCGAGGGCATGATGGGCGACGGCAAGGCCCTGCAGCTCGGCACGAGCCACGAGCTCGGCACCAACTTCGCCAAGGCCTTCAACACGCAGTACCTGTCGAAGGAAGGCAAGCAGGAGCTCGTCTGGCAGACCTCGTGGGGCGTCTCGACCCGCATGGTCGGCGGCCTGATCATGTCCCACGGCGACGACAACGGCCTGCGCGTCCCGCCGCGCCTCGCCCACGTCCAGGTCGTCGTCATGGCGATCAAGGGCGACGAGGCCGTGGCCAAGGTCCGCGAGCTGGGCGCCCAGCTGAAGGCCGCCGGGCTGCGCGTACACGTCGACGACCGCGTCGACACCCCCTTCGGCCGCCGCGCCGTGGACTGGGAGCTCAAGGGCGTACCGGTCCGCATCGAGATCGGCCCCCGCGACCTGGAGGCCGGCACCGCGATGCTGGCCCGCCGGATCCCGGGCGGGAAGACCCCCGTGCAGATCGACGCGCTCGCCGACCTGCTGCCCAAGGTGCTCGACGAGGACCAGGCGCAGCTGCTGCGCGAGTCCCGCGAGCGCCGTGAGTCCCGTACGTCCGACGTCTCGACCATCGAGGAGGCCGCCGAGGCCGCCATCGCCGGTGGCTGGGCGCGGATCCCGTGGGCGGACCTCGGTCCGGAGGGCGAGGCGAAGCTGGCCGAGCAGGCCGTCTCCGTGCGCTGCCTGATCGCCGCGGACGGGTCGGTCCCGCAGACGGACGACGCCCCCGGTACCCTCGCGATCGTCGCGCGCTCGTACTGAGCAGCTCTCACGCCCCGGCGCGCGGCCTGTGCCGCACGCCGGGGCTGATGCGTTCCGGTCGTCGTTACGTACCGACTCCTCCTGAGATCGACGCACCCGTCCTCGTCAGGACGCATCAGGCTGAACTGACTGGTACGTGCAAAAAATTTGGAATGGCCCGGAATCGGAACACCCGGGCACCTCGGCTCGTTGTCACGACGTGAGCACGACACCACCTGTTCTCGCCGCAGAGCTGGCGCAGGCGTGGGCCGATATTCAGCGGTACCACCCCGAGCTGCCTGACCTTGCCGCGCCCGAGTCCCTGATCGGAGAGTCGTCGTCCGCCTGTGGCGCCGAGCTCTCCTTCGAGCGACTGCTGCACGAGGCAGTCCACGGCATCGCCGCCGCCCGAGGGGTCCGAGACACCTCGCGCGCTGGCCGCTACCACAACCGCAGATTCCTCGCGATCGCCGAGGAGATGGGGCTGGACCACTCCGAAGAACCGCACGCGAGCAGCGGCTTCTCGCTGGTCACGCTCAATCCCGAGGCGAAGAAGCGCTACCGCCCCACCATGGAGCGGCTGCAGCGCGCACTGAAGGCCCACACGGTCGCCACGGCCGCCGACACCAAGCGCAGCTTCCGCGGACCGGCCGCCCGTCACGGGTCCTCCGGCGGCGGCGTCCGCGTCAAGGCGGTCTGCGACTGCGGGCGCAACGTGCGGGTGGTCCCCTCCGTGCTCGCGCAGGCGCCGATCGTGTGCGGCGGCTGCATGAAGCCCTTCCGGATTCCAGAGGTGGCTATCGCGGCGGCGTCCTGACCCCACCGGGTCGAGTCCCGCAACCACCCCGCGCCCGCCGCCGCCCTGTGTCCGTCCACAGGTGTCACGGGTCACCACCCGCGGCGGGCCGAGCCCAGACGGTGCCACCGCGCCGACGGCAGCCCGTGCAGCGGCACGCCCCCGTACCGGCGCGCGCACGGCCGCTCCGGCGATGAGTCGCGCCCGCTCGCAGGGAGCGGTCCTCCCCGCGCGGCGGCGCCGCAGGCGTATGGCACAATGGCTAGCTGTACTCGACAGTCGCATAGGACCCCTCTCTCCTCCGGCTGACGCGTCCATCGGGCACCCGAGTACCGCAACCCCACGTGGCATCTCATGTGCCCAACCACGTCAAGTTCAGGAGACACCACTCCAGTGGCAGTCAAGATCAAGCTCAAGCGCCTCGGCAAGATTCGCCAGCCGCACTACCGCATCGTCGTCGCCGACGCCCGCACCCGCCGGGATGGTCGCGCGATCGAAGAGATCGGTATCTACCACCCGACGTACAACCCGTCGCGCATCGAGGTCAACGCCGAGCGTGCGCAGTACTGGCTGTCCGTCGGCGCCCAGCCCACCGAGGCTGTGCTCGCCATCCTGAAGCTGACCGGTGACTGGCAGGCCCACAAGGGTCTCCCCGCCCCCGCGCCGCTCCTGCAGCCGGAGACGAAGGAGAGCAAGCGTCGCTCCTTCGACGAGTTCGCCAAGGCCCTCGAGGGCATCGGCGAGGGCAAGGGCGAGGCCATCACGCAGAAGAAGAAGGCCGACAAGAAGGCGGACGAGGCTGAGGCCACCGCCGAGTCGACCGAGGCCTGAGCATGCTCGAGGAGGCTCTTGAGCACCTCGTGAAGGGCATTGTGGACAACCCCGACGAAGTGCAGGTCGCCTCGCGCAACCTGCGCCGCGGGCAGGTGCTCGAGGTCCGGGTTCACCCCGACGACCTCGGCAAGGTGATCGGCCGCAACGGCCGCACCGCACGTGCTCTGCGTACCGTCGTGGGCGCCATCGGCGGCCGGGGGATCCGCGTCGACCTCGTCGACGTGGACCAGGTCCGCTGAGAAGTTGAATCACCGGCACGGGCCGGGGAGGGCGTTCGTCGCCCGCCCCGGCCCGAGTCGTTTCTGCCCGCGGGCAGGAGCCACCATGGATCTGAGCAACCACGCCGCAGCAAGGGAAGAGCACAGTGGAGTTGGTAGTCGCGCGGATCGGCCGCGCCCACGGCATCAAGGGTGAGGTCACCGTCGAGGTGCGCACGGACGAGCCGGAGCTGCGGCTCAGCCCCGGCGCCGTGCTCAAGACGGAGCCCGCGACGGTGGGACCGCTGACGATCGAGACCGGCCGCGTGCACAGCGGGCGGCTCCTGCTCCGCTTCGCGGGCGTCAAGGACCGCAGCGGCGCCGAGTCGCTGCGCAACACCCTCCTGATCGCCGAGGTGGACCCCGCCGAGCTGCCGGAGGAGGAGGACGAGTACTACGACCACCAGCTGATGGACCTGGACGTGGTCCTCGCCGACGGCACCGAGATCGGCCGGATCACCGAGATCTCCCACCTGCCCTCGCAGGACCTCTTCATCGTCGAGCGGCCCGACGGCTCCGAGGTGATGATCCCCTTCGTGGAGGAGATCGTCGCCGAGATCGACCTCGAGGAGCAGCGCTGCGTCATCACCCCGCCGCCCGGGCTGATCGACGAGCGCGAGGCGATCATCGACTCGACCCGTGACGAGGACGCCGGGGACGAGGCCTGATGCGTCTCGACGTCGTCACGATCTTCCCCGAGTACCTGGAGCCGCTGAACGTCTCCCTCGTCGGCAAGGCCCGCGCCCGCGGACAGCTCGACGTGCACGTCCACGACCTGCGGGACTGGACGTACGACCGGCACAACACGGTCGACGACACCCCGTACGGCGGCGGCCCCGGCATGGTCATGAAGACCGACCCGTGGGGGGAGGCCCTGGACGCGGCCCTGGCCGACGGCTACGAGGCGGGCGCGCACGGACCCGTCATGGTCGTCCCCACGCCCAGCGGCCGGCCCTTCACCCAGGAGCTGGCCGTGGAGCTCTCCGAGCGGCCCTGGCTCATCTTCACGCCGGCCCGGTACGAGGGCATCGACCGCCGGGTCATGGACGAGTACGCCACGCGCATGCCGGTGTACGAGGTCTCCATCGGCGACTACGTCCTGGCCGGCGGCGAGGCCGCCGTCCTGGTGGTCACCGAGGCCGTGGCCCGGCTGCTGCCCGGAGTGCTCGGCAACGCCGAATCGCACCGCGACGACTCCTTCGCGCCCGGCGAGATGGCCAACCTGCTGGAGGGGCCCGTCTACACCAAGCCCCCGGTGTGGCGCGGCCGGGACATCCCCGACGTGCTGCTCAGCGGCCACCACGGGAAGATCGCCCGCTGGCGCCGGGACGAGGCCTTCCGCCGGACCGCGCGCAACCGCCCCGATCTGATCGAGCGCTGCGAGGCCTCCGCCTTCGACAAGAAGGACCGGGAGATCCTCTCCATCCTGGGCTGGAAGCCGTCCGCCGACGGCCGATTTTGGTGCAGGCCGCAAGCCGTGGAAGAATAGGCGGCTGCTGTGTGCTCGCGGACGCCCCTGCCACAGGGGGACCGTCGTCCGCCGGGTCCCACGGCAACCGGATTCTCTACGGAAACCCGCACTGGCGACCTGTGGCGTCATGCGAAGAAAGCAGACGAAGAACATGTCTCACCTGCTCGATGGCGTCAACGCCGCCGCGCTCCGCTCGGACGTCCCGGCCTTCCGCCCGGGTGACACGATCAACGTGCACGTCCGCGTGATCGAGGGCAACCGCTCCCGTATCCAGCAGTTCAAGGGCGTCGTCATCCGTCGCCAGGGCGCCGGCGTCTCCGAGACCTTCACGGTCCGCAAGGTCTCCTTCAGCGTCGGCGTGGAGCGTACCTTCCCGGTCCACTCCCCGATCTTTGAGAAGATCGAGCTCGTCACCCGCGGTGACGTGCGCCGTGCCAAGCTGTACTACCTCCGTGAGCTCCGCGGCAAGGCCGCGAAGATCAAGGAGAAGCGCGACAAGTAAGGTCGCCTCCGGGTTCGGGGGGCGGCCGGATAGGCTCGCTCCCGATGGACACCGAAGCACCTCACACGCAGCGCGGCCACTCTTCCCCCGTCGAGGGGGAAGGGCGGCCGCGTTTTGCGTTCTCCCGGACCGGGCGGCCCGCGACCGGTCGGCCCCGCCCGCTGACCTGGCGCCGGGCCGGAGCGCTCGGTGTGATCTGCACCGTCTTCCTGCTGCTGTTCAGCAACTTCGTGGTCCAGCCCTTCCTGATCCCGAGCCGCTCCATGGAGCCGACGCTCCAGGTCGGGGACCGGGTGCTGGTCAACAAGCTGGCGTACCGTTTCAGCGATCAGCCGGGCCGCGGGGACCTGGTGGTCTTCGACGGCACGGGCTCCTTCGTACGGGAACGCCCCGACGGCAATCCGGTCGGCGCCCTGCTGCACGGCGCGGCCTCGGCGCTCGGGCTCGCCGAGCCGTCCGACACCGACTTCGTGAAGCGGGTGGTGGGCGTGGGCGGTGACGACGTGGTGTGCTGCGACGCGGGCGGGCGGGTCGCGGTCAACGGCGTCCCGCTGGACGAGCCGTACCTGTATCCCGGCGACGCGCCCTCGAAGGTGCCCTTCCGGATCGTCGTTCCGCTGGGAAGCCTGTGGGTGATGGGTGATCACCGCTCGCAGTCCCGGGACTCGCGGGACCACCTGGGAGAACCGGGCGGGGGGATGGTGCCGGTGGAGAAGGTGATCGGGCGGGCCGACTGGATCGGCTGGCCGGTCTCGCGCTGGGGTGCCGTCGGCGGCGGTCATGGGTAGCCGGGGACGGCCCCGGGGCGGACGTGAGCCGGAGCCCGAGCCCGAGCCGGAGCCGGAGCCGGAACCGGAGCCCGTGGTGCAGGGCGGCCGGGCCGAACGGCGCCGGCTGGCCCGCAGGGTGCGGCGGCGCCGCCGCACCCGCAGGGCGGGCGAGCTGCCCCTGCTGGTGGTGGTGGCGCTGTGCATTGCCCTGCTCCTCAAGACCTTCCTCGTACAGGCCTTCTTCATCCCGTCGGGCTCCATGGAGCAGACCATCCGGATCGGCGACCGGGTCCTCGTGGACAAGCTGACCCCGTGGTTCGGCTCCAAGATCGAGCGCGGCGACGTCGTCGTGTTCAAGGACCCCGGCGGCTGGCTCAAGGGCGAGGCGGCCCGCCCGGCCCCGGACCCGGTCGTGGTCAAGCAGATCAAGCAGGCGCTGACCTTCATCGGCCTGCTGCCCTCGGCCGACGAGCAGGACCTGATCAAGCGGGTCATCGGCGTCGGCGGGGACACGGTCAAGTGCTGCGACAGCAGGGGCCGGGTCACCGTCAACGGCTCGCCGCTCGACGAGCCGTACGTGAACCCGGGCAACAACCCGTCGGACATCACCTTCGAGGTGGAGGTCCCGGCGGGCCGGCTCTTCGTGATGGGCGACCACCGGGCGAATTCCGCCGACTCCCGCTTCCACCTCGACGAGGCCTTCCAGGGGACCATCGACGAGAACGGGGTCGTGGGGGAGGCCGTGGTGATCGCCTGGCCGTTCGGGCACTGGGACCGGCTGGAACAGCCCGCGACCTTCCGCATGGTTCCCGATCAGGCACGGCGCGAGGGACGCGGCCGCCAACGCGGCCGCCAACGGCGCCGTCGGGGCGCTCCGTTCGCATAGTGTGTCTTCGGTCTCCCGAGCCTTAGGGAACTCCCGCTCGTTAAGGGAGGGGAGGGCCCGTGTCCGATTCGACGCGGGCGGCGATCGCGAGTGAGGAGTGGATGTGGGGGATGTGGCGGTAGGCGCACGATCCGGGCCCGACGACGGCGGGGAGTGGCCGGACGATGCCGTCGAGGGCGCGGACGGCGCCGACGACGATGCCGAGGCCGGCAAGCACCGCTCGTTCTGGGTGGAGCTCCCGATCCTCATCGGCATCGCCCTGCTGCTGGCCCTGCTGATCAAGACCTTCCTGGTCCAGGCGTTCTCGATCCCGTCCGACTCGATGCAGAACACCCTGCAGCGCGGCGACCGGGTGCTGGTGGACAAGCTCACCCCGTGGTTCGGATCCGAGCCGGAGCGCGGTGAGGTCGTGGTCTTCCACGACCCCGCGGACTGGCTCTCGGGGGAGCCCACCCCGGAGCCGAACCTCGCTCAGCAGATCCTGAGCAAGATCGGCCTGATGCCGGACCCCGCCGAGAAGGACCTGATCAAGCGGACCATCGCCATCGGCGGGGACACGGTCGAGTGCAAGAAGGGGGGACCGGTCGTCGTCAACGGCAAGGAGCTCGACGAGCCGTACATCTACCCCGGCAACACGGCGTGCGACGACGCCCCCTTCGGCCCGATCACCGTGCCCAAGGGCAAGATCTGGGTGATGGGCGACCACCGGCAGAACTCCCAGGACTCCCGCTGGCACATGCAGGACTCCACCCAGGGCTTCGTGCCGGTCGACAAGGTCGTCGGGCGTGCCGTGGTGGTCGCGTGGCCGATCAGCCGCTGGTCCACGCTGCCGATCCCTGAGACCTTCGACCAGCCGGGCATCAACAACCAGGCGGCGGCGACCGCGATCGGCCTCGGGGCCTCCGGACTGGCACCGGTCGGGCTGGGACCGGCCGCGCTGGGGTTCGCGGGCGCGGTTCCGATCGTCATGTGGCGCCGGCGGAAGCTGACCACCGGTCGTACCGCCCGGTAGGGTGCCGCCCAGGTAGACGATCCCGAAGTGTGGGGGCGCTGGCATGGGCGGAACACAAGCAATACGCGGGGGCAAGGACGGCCGCGGCGGTCTCGGCAATGTGCTGTCGGGACTCGCCGTGGCCATCGGTTTTGCGCTCTTCCTCGGAGGCTTCGTGTGGGGGGCGTTCGTCTACCGGCCCTACACGGTGCCGACCGACTCGATGATGCCGACCGTGCGGCCCGGGGACCGGGTGCTGGCGCAGCGCATCGACGGCGGTGAGGTGCGCCGCGGCGACGTGGTCATCTTCACTGATTCCATGTGGAGCGACCTGCCCATGGTCAAGCGGGTCGTCGGCATCGGCGGCGACACCGTGAAGTGCTGCGGCGCGGGCGGCGAGCTGACGGTGAACGGCACCCCCCTGGACGAGCCGTACGCCGACACCACCGGGCCGGAGACGGGCCTGGCCATGCCGCCCGGACAGGCCCCTTCCCCCGGCACGCCCTTCGAGGTGACGGTCCCCGAGGGGAACCTCTTCCTGCTGGGCGACCGGCGCGCCGCCTCGCTGGACTCCCGGGCCCACCTTCAGGAGGCCGGGCAGGGGACGGTGCCCCGGTCGGCCGTCAGTGCCCGCGTCGACGCCCTGGCCTGGCCTTCCGTGACGATGCTGGACCGGCCGGCGACGTACGCCGACCTGCCCGGCGGAACCTCCCGGCCGGGCCCGCTGCGGCTCCAGCTGGCGGCGGTGGTGGCCGGAGCCGCCCTGGTGGTGCTGGGCGCCGCGTACGGGCCACTCGTACGGGCCCTGGGGCGCGGGCGGAAGCAGGAGCGGGCCGGTGTCCGCTGACCCGGCCGGGGCCGGCCGGCGGAAGGTGTCGCGGGTGATCCTGCTGGACCCGGCGGACCGGATCCTGCTGCTGCACGGCTTCGAGCCGGCGGACCCCTCGGACGACTGGTGGTTCACGCCGGGGGGCGGGCTGGAGGGGACGGAGACCCGGGAGCAGGCCGCACTGCGCGAGCTGGCGGAGGAAACGGGGATCACCGAGGTGGAGCTGGGTCCGGTGCTGTGGCACCGCTACTGCTCCTTTCCCTTCGACGGGCGGCGCTGGGAACAGGACGAGTGGTACTTCCTGGCCCGGACCACCCAGACGGAGACCGAGCCGGCCGGGCTCACCGAGCTGGAGCGGCGCAGCGTCAGCGGAGCCAGGTGGTGGACCTCCGAGGAACTTCTCGCGGCCCGTGAGACGGTGTACCCGACCAGACTCGCCGAGCTGCTCCGTACGCTGCTCGACGACGGTCCTCCGGGTGCGCCGGTGGTCCTGGCCCCGGAAATCGTTAAGGGGCGCATGGGCCTGGCGCACAATAGGGGGACGCACGGCTGAAGGGGAACATGCCATGAGCGCCGAGGACCTCGAGAAGTACGAGACCGAGATGGAGCTGAAGCTCTATCGGGAGTACCGCGACGTCGTCGGGCTGTTCAAGTACGTGATCGAGACCGAACGCCGTTTCTACCTCACCAACGACTACGAGATGCAGGTGCACTCGGTCCAGGGGGAGGTGTTCTTCGAGGTCTCGATGGCCGACGCCTGGGTCTGGGACATGTACCGGCCGGCCCGCTTCGTGAAGCAGGTGCGCGTGCTGACCTTCAAGGACGTGAACATCGAGGAGCTCAACAAGAGCGACCTCGAACTGCCCGGGAGCTGACCGTTCACCCGGAAGGGTGACGAGGTTGTCCACAACGGCCGGGTTGTCCACCAAGATCCACAAGGTGGGCGGGCGCGCGGGATCGTCGGTGCCGGAGGTGGTGCCGGATGAACGCGAAGGGCGTGGCACAGCAGGCATTGGGGCGGTACGGCGAGGATCTCGCGGCACGGCGGCTGACCGAGGCCGGCATGACCGTGATCGCGCGGAACTGGCGGTGCCGCAGCGGGGAGATCGACATCGTCGCGCGGGACGGGGACGCCCTCGTCGTGTGCGAGGTCAAGACCCGCCGGGCGGGTGCGTTCGAGCACCCGATGGCCGCCGTGCGGCCCGCCAAGGCCGAGCGATTGCGCGGGCTCGCCGGGCGCTGGCTCGCCGACCACGGCGGGCCACCCGCGGGCGGGGTGCGCATCGACCTCGTCGGAGTCCTGCTGCCCCGGCGCGGCGCGCCCCTGGTGGAACACGTCAGGGGGGTGGCCTGATGGGCTTCGCGCGAGCCTGCTCGGTGGCCCTCGTCGGGGTCGACGGCGTGGTGGTCGAGGTGCAGGCCGACCTGGAGCCCGGGGTCGCGGCCTTCACCCTGGTGGGACTGCCGGACAAGACCCTGGTCGAGAGCCGGGACCGGGTGCGTGCGGCCGTGGTCAACTCGGGGGCGGCCTGGCCGCAGAAGAAGCTCACGGTCGGGCTCAGCCCGGCCTCCGTCCCGAAATCGGGCGCCGGATTCGACCTGGCTGTCGCGGCTGCCGTGCTCGGGGCCGCGGAGGTGGTCGATCCGGGCGCGATCGCCGATCTCGTGCTCATCGGGGAGCTGGGGCTGGACGGCCGGGTGCGTCCGGTCCGCGGCATCCTCCCGGCGGTCCTCGCCGCGGCCGAGGCCGGATACCGGCAGGTGGTGGTGCCGCAGCAGTGTGCCGCCGAGGCCGCGCTCGTGCCGGACGTCTCGGTGCTCGGCGTGCGCAGCCTGCGCCAGCTCATCGCGGTCCTGACCGGCGGGGTGGTGCCCGAGGAGGAGGCCCCCGACCCTCCGGGCCGCCCGGACCCGATACTGGCCGGACTGCTCGTCCCGGGCGCGGGACTGGGCACCGGCCTCGCCCCGGGCCGCCCGGGGGGCGGGGACTGTACGGATTTCCCCGATCTCGCCGACGTGGCCGGGCAGCACACGGCGCGCCGCGCGCTGGAGGTGGCGGCCGCCGGAGGGCACCACCTCTTCCTCAGCGGGCCGCCCGGAGCAGGCAAGACGATGCTGGCCGAGCGGCTGCCCTGGATCCTGCCGCCGCTCACCCGCCAGGACTCCGTGGAGGTCACAGCCGTCCACTCGGTCGCGGGAATCCTCCCGCCCGGTGAACCGCTGGTCTCCAGGCCGCCCTACTGCGCACCGCACCACTCGGCGACGATGCAGTCCCTCGTGGGCGGCGGGACCGGGATCCCCAGGCCGGGAGCGGTCTCCCTGGCGCACCGGGGAATTCTCTTCTTGGACGAGGCCGCGGAGTTCCACAGCCGGGCGCTGGACGCACTGCGGCAGCCCCTCGAATCGGGACACGTGGTCATCGCCCGCGCCGCCGGAGTGGTCAGGCTGCCCGCCCGGTTCCTGATGGTGCTCGCCGCGAACCCGTGCCCGTGCGGCAGACACACCCTGCACGGAGCGGGGTGCGAATGCCCGCCCTCGGTGATCCGGCGCTATCAGGCGCGACTGTCCGGGCCGCTGCTCGACCGGGTGGACCTGAGGGTGGAGGTCGAGCCCGTGACCCGGTCCGATCTGCTGGGTCAGGGTGGCCGGGGGGAGTCCACCGCGGCCGTCGCCGACCGGGTGCGGGAGGCCAGGGAGCGCGCCGCCGTCCGGCTCGCCGACACCCCCTGGCGGCTCAACTCCGAAGTGCCCGGGCAGGAATTGCGGACCCGGTGGCAGGCCGGTCCGGGAGCACTGGCGCAGGCCGAACGCGATCTCGAACGGGGACTGCTCACCGCCCGCGGGCTGGACCGGGTCCTGCGGGTCGCCTGGACCGTGGCCGACCTGCGCGGGCGGGACCGGCCCGAGGCGCTGGACGTGGCCGTGGCGCTGGAGCTGCGGACCGGGATCGCCCGCGGGGCGATGCCGCAGACGGGGGACGGGAGATGACCGGGCCGGAGGAAGCGGACGTGCTGGCGCGGGCCGCGCTGACCCGGGTGCTGGAGCCCGGGGACGCGCACGGCGGGCGGTGGCTGCGGGAGTACGGCGCGGCGGGACTGATACGGCTGCTGACCGCGCCCGAGGACCCGTCGCACGCTCCGGGCGGGGTGCGGCCGGAGCGGCTCGCGGGCTACCGCAGACGGGCGGCCCTGGCCGACCCCCGGCGCGACCTCGCGCTGGCCGCCGAGTCGGGAGGCCGGTTCGTGTGTCCGGGATCGGCGGAGTGGCCGACCCAGCTCGACGACCTCGGCGACGAACGGCCCGTCGGGCTGTGGCTGCGGGGCCGGCCCAACCTGAGGACCTGGGCACTGCGTTCCGTCGCCCTGGTGGGCGCCCGGGCCTGCACCCCGTACGGCGCGCACATGGCCCAGACCCTGGCCGCCGGGCTCGCCGAGCGGGGCTGGGTCGTCGTCTCCGGCGCCGCGTTCGGGATCGACGGCGCCGCCCACCGCGGGGCCCTCGCCGCGGGCGGCGCCACCGCGGCGGTGCTGGCCTGCGGAGTGGACGTCGCCTACCCGCGCGGACACGCCGGGCTGCTCGGCCGGATCGCCGGCCAGGGGCTGGTCCTCGGGGAGCTGCCGCCCGGCAGCCATCCGACGCCGAGCCGGTTCGTGCTGCGCAACCGGGTCATCGCCGCCCTCACCCGGGGCACGGTCGTCGTGGAGGCCGCCCACCGCAGCGGATCCCTGGTCACGGCCCGGCGGGCCCAGCAGCTCGGGCGGTTCACGATGGGCGTCCCGGGACCCGCCACCAGCGGGCTCTCGGCCGGGGTGCACGAACTGCTGCGGGGCGAGGGAGTGCTCGTCACCGACGCGGCGGAGGTGGCGGAACTGGTCGGTTCCATCGGTGAGCTGGCTCCCGAGCGGCGCGGCCCGGTGCTGGCCCGGGACCTGCTGGACCGGGACACCGTGCGCGTGCTCGAAGCACTCCCGGCCGGGCGCCCGGTGGACGCGGCGGAGTTGGCACTTGCCTCCGGCACCGGCGCCGATGAAGTCATCGGCAGACTGTACGAACTTCACTCTCTGGGGTTCGTCGAACGGCAGGGCGACGGTTGGCAGTTGAGCAGACAAACGGCTGGAGGTGGCACATAAACCGATGCCACCCGGCGAGGCGGTCGTTGACCTGGGGTGTTCCGGTGAAAGAGTGAAACCGATGAGAGACGCGGTCTTCCCGGTGGCAGTCGTCGGGACCGTGCGCCAGGCGCCGGTCCCGGGTCGTGCGCGCGAGTCGGGACGCCCTTGTGCCCCCGCGCCATCCCGTACTCTTCGCGCACCGCGACACTTCCGTCACGCTACGCTCCCAAGGAATCCGGCTCCGGCAAAGGCGAAGCATGCCCCAGCACACCCCAGGGTCTGACCGCGCTGCGGTGCCCCCCGCTGCCCGCGGCGGCGTGCGGTCCACCGCGCCCTCGTCCCTGGAGGTGCTGTGGCGCTCGTACAAGGACTCCGGTGACGAACGGCTGCGGGAGCAGCTGATCCTGCACTACTCGCCCCTGGTGAAGTACGTCGCCGGCCGCGTCAGCGTGGGCCTGCCGCCCAATGTGGAGCAGGCCGACTTCGTCTCCTCCGGGGTCTTCGGCCTGATCGACGCCATCGAGAAGTTCGACATCGACCGGTCGATCAAGTTCGAGACGTACGCGATCACCCGGATCCGCGGCGCGATGATCGACGAGCTGCGGGCGCTGGACTGGATCCCCCGCTCGGTCCGGCAGAAGGCACGGGCCGTGGAGCGGGCCTACGCCACGCTGGAGGCCCAGCTGCGGCGCACCCCCACGGAGAGCGAGGTCGCCGGGGAGATGGGGATCGGTGTGGAGGATCTCCACACCGTCTTCAGCCAGTTGTCCCTGGCGAACGTGGTCGCCCTGGAGGAGCTGCTGCACGTCGGCGGGGAGGGCGGCGACCGCCTCTCGCTGATGGACACCCTGGAGGACACCGCCGCCGACAACCCGGTGGAGGTGGCGGAGGACCGCGAACTGCGGCGCTTGCTGGCTCGGGCCATCAACACGCTGCCCGAGCGGGAGAAGACGGTGGTGACCCTCTACTACTACGAGGGCCTCACGCTGGCGGAGATCGGCAACGTGCTGGGCGTCACCGAGAGCCGGGTCAGTCAGATCCACACCAAGTCCGTCCTGCAACTGCGCGCGAAGTTGGCGGATGTGGGGCGGTGAGGTTGCGGTACCTCCGTACAGTGGACGTGTGCCCAGGATTCGAGCGGCCTCCGTGGCCGAGCACCGGTCGATGCAGCGCGGCGCCCTCTTGGACGCTGCGCGTTCCCTGCTGTCCGAAGGCGGGACGGAGGCGCTGACCTTCCCCGCCCTCGCGGAGCGGACCGGCCTCGCCCGGTCCTCCGTGTACGAGTACTTCCGCTCCCGCGCCGCCGTGGTCGAAGAGCTGTGCGCCGTGGACTTCCCCGTGTGGGCCGCCGAGATCGAGGCGGCGATGGAGCAGGCGGAGTCGCCGGAGGCGAAGATCGAGGCCTACGTGCGGAGCCAGTTGGGGCTGGTGGGCGACCGGCGGCACCGGGCCGTGGTGGCGATCTCGGCGAGCGAGCTGGACGCCGGCGCGCGCGAGAAGATCCGCGCGGCCCACGGCGGGCTGGTGGCGATGATCGTCGAGGCGCTGAGTTCGCTGGGGCAGGCGGAGCCGAGGCTGGCCGCGATGCTCTTGCAGGGGGTTGTGGACGCGGCTGTGCGGCGGATCGAGCTCGGGGCCGCGGAGGATCCCGATGTGGTGACGGAGGCTGCCGTCGCCATGGCGCTGCGGGGCGTCCGGGGCTGAGCGCCCCGGGCTCCGCCCCGGACCCCGCGTCTCAAACCCCGGCGGGGCCGGGGTTCGGCAGGAGGCGGGGGGTGGGGCGCGGGAGGAGGGTGAGGGGGTTCAGGTAGACCTCGCCCGCCAGGAGGCCCCAGTGGAGGCACGGCGCCGGGCAGTGGGAGCCCTCCGTCAGGACCGCCACCACCTGGCCCGCCGTGACCTGCTCGCCCTCCGTGACCAGCGGGCGGACCGGCTCGTAGGTCGTGCGCAGCCCGCTCGGCAGGGCGAGCGAGAGGACACCGCGCCCCGCCACCTGGCCGGCGTGGTGGACCCGCCCGGACGCGACCGCCCTGAGCTCCGCGCCCACCGGGGCCGACAGGTCCACCCCGCGGTGGCCGGCCGCGTACGGGGTCGGGGGCGGGTCCCACCAGCGGGCCACCGACAGCGGCGCGGGCAGCGGGCGGATCCCGGGAACGGTCGCCTGGGCCAGGGCCAGGAGCAGGCTGAGCAGCAAGGTCGTCATGGGCCACAGCGTCCCGCGCACCGACCGCCCCGCGACCGGGCCTGTGGACAGTCCCGGCACTGTGGACAACGGCGTCACCCGGCATACCGCCGGGTCCCGTACACTTCTTGTGGCGATCCGGGTCACCGGGTCGACTTCGCACGCCCCGCCACCAGCCCGAAACGGCCAGGTGGCAGCGTCTCTCGGTCCCTCATGGGGCAGGGCGCGATGGGGCGTCAGGAACCAAACCGAGAAACCAAGGAGATGGCCATGGCCGTCGTCACGATGCGGGAGCTGCTGGAAAGCGGCGTCCACTTCGGTCACCAGACCCGTCGTTGGAACCCGAAGATGAAGCGCTTCATCTTCACGGAGCGCAACGGCATCTACATCATCGACCTGCTGCAGTCGCTGTCGTACATCGACCGCGCCTACGAGTTCGTGAAGGAGACCGTCGCGCACGGTGGCTCCATCATGTTCGTCGGTACCAAGAAGCAGGCCCAGGAGGCCATCGCCGAGCAGGCGACGCGCGTTGGTATGCCGTACGTCAACCAGCGGTGGCTGGGTGGCATGCTCACCAACTTCTCCACCGTCTACAAGCGCCTTCAGCGTCTGAAGGAGCTTGAGGCGATCGACTTCGAGGACGTCGCCGCCTCGGGTCTCACCAAGAAGGAGCTCCTGGTCCTCTCCCGCGAGAAGACCAAGCTGGAGAAGACCCTCGGTGGTATCCGCGAGATGTCGAAGGTCCCCAGCGCCGTCTGGATCGTCGACACCAAGAAGGAGCACATCGCCGTCGGTGAGGCGCGCAAGCTCCACATCCCGGTCGTCGCGATCCTCGACACCAACTGCGACCCCGACGAGGTCGACTACAAGATCCCGGGTAACGACGACGCGATCCGTTCCGTCACCCTGCTCACCCGCGTGATCGCCGACGCCGTCGCCGAGGGCCTCATCGCCCGCTCCGGCGCTGCGACCGGCGACTCGAAGCCGGGCGAGAAGGCCGCCGCCGAGCCGCTCGCCGAGTGGGAGCGCGACCTGCTCGAGGGCGACAAGAAGGCCGACGACGCCGCTGAGGCCGCTCCGGCCGAGGCCGTCGCCGCCGAGACCGTCGAGGCCCCGGCCGCCGAGGCTGAGGCCCCGGCCGCCGACGCCGAGCAGGCCTGACCCACTGAGAGCGCCCGGCGTTCACGCGCCGGGCACTCACAGCACGGACGATGACGGCGGGGGAGCCGCGCCACGAGCGCGGCGCCTCCGCCGTTCACCCGTAGATCTACGACTTCGAGAGAGAATCACAGACTCATGGCGAACTACACCGCCGCTGACGTCAAGAAGCTCCGCGAGCTCACCGGCGCCGGCATGCTGGACTGCAAGAACGCGCTCGTGGACGCCGACGGTGACGTCGACAAGGCCATGGAAGCGCTCCGCATCAAGGGTCAGAAGGGCGTCGCCAAGCGCGAGGGCCGCTCTGCCGAGAACGGTGCGGTCGTCACCCTCATCGCCGACGACAACACCTCCGGTGTCATCGTCGAGCTGAAGTGCGAGACCGACTTCGTCGCCAAGGGCGAGAAGTTCCTGGCCGTCGCCAACCAGCTGGCCGCCCACGTGGCCGCCACCTCCCCGGCCGACATCGAGGCGCTGCTCGCGTCCGAGATCGAGCCCGGCAAGACCGTCACCGCTTTCGTCGACGAGGCCAACGCCAACCTCGGTGAGAAGATCGTCCTGGACCGCTTCGCGCAGTTCACCGGCGGTTACGTGACCTCCTACATGCACCGCACGATGCCCGACCTGCCGTTCCAGATCGGTGTCCTGGTCGAGCTCGACAAGGAGAACGCCGACGTCGCCCGCGGTGTCGCGCAGCACATCGCCGCGTTCGCCCCGCAGTGGCTGTCCGCCGACGACGTCCCGGCCGAGAAGGTCGAGTCCGAGCGTCGCATTGCCGAAGAGGTCACCCGCGCGGAGGGCAAGCCCGAGGCCGCCATCGCGAAGATCGTCGAGGGTCGCGTCAACGGTTTCTTCAAGGAGGCCACCCTCCTCGGCCAGCCGTACGCGCTGGACAACAAGAAGTCCGTCCAGAAGGTTCTGGACGAGGCCGGTGTCACCCTGAAGCGCTTCTCGCGCATCAAGGTCGGCATCTGAGTCCGTCCGTACGCGACGGACACCGGACCCCGGTAGGGTCTGAAGCAGTCGTCCGTGCTTGCGCAGGACGACCGCAGATCTGACGAGGAGGCCATTGCCGTAGAGGGAACCGCAAGGACCCACCGGCAATGGCCTTCTTCGTATGTGCACGAGGAGATCTCCATGAATCAGGGCGTGGACCCCCACACCGCATCCGACGACAAGAGCGACCAGAACCAGAAGGGCCGCCGCTTCATGCTGAAGCTGTCGGGCGAGGCCTTCTCCGGTGGCGGAGGACTGGGCGTCGACCCCGACGTCGTCCACGCCATCGCGCGCGAGATCGCCGCGGTGGTCCGCGACGGCGCGGAGATCGCCGTCGTGATCGGCGGCGGCAACTTCTTCCGCGGCGCCGAACTCCAGCAGCGCGGCATGGACCGGGCCCGGTCCGACTACATGGGCATGCTCGGCACGGTCATGAACTGCCTCGCCCTCCAGGACTTCCTGGAGAAGGAGGGCATCGACTCCCGCGTGCAGACCGCCATCACCATGGGCCAGGTCGCGGAGCCGTACATCCCGCTGCGTGCCGTACGGCACCTGGAGAAGGGCCGTGTCGTCATCTTCGGCGCCGGCATGGGCATGCCCTACTTCTCCACCGACACCACGGCCGCCCAGCGTGCCCTGGAGATCGACGCCGAGGCCCTGCTCATGGGCAAGAACGGGGTCGACGGGGTCTACGACTCCGACCCGAAGAAGAACCCGGACGCGGTGAAGTTCGACGCGCTGGAGTACAGCGAGGTCCTCTCCCGCGACCTCAAGGTCGCCGACGCCACCGCGATCACGCTCTGCCGTGACAACAAGCTGCCGATCCTCGTGTTCGAGCTGCTGGCCGAGGGCAATATCGCCCGCGCCGTCAAGGGTGAGAAGATCGGGACGCTCGTCAGCGACCAGGAAACCCGGGCCTGAGCAGTCCGCTGCCGGACCGAGCCCGGACCGGCCCGCCCGGCCCGCCCGCCTGAACCATCCATTCAAGACATGCAGGAGCACGTGGTGACCGAAGAGATCCTCCTCGAGGCCGAGGAGAAGATGGAAAAGGCCGTCGTCGTCGCCAAGGAAGACTTCGCCGCGATTCGCACCGGCCGTGCGCACCCGGCGATGTTCAACAAGATCGTGGCGGACTACTACGGCGCCATCACGCCCATCAACCAGCTCGCCTCCTTCTCGGTGCCCGAGCCGCGCATGGCGATCGTGACCCCGTTCGACAAGAGCGCCCTGCGCAACATCGAGCAGGCCATCCGCGACTCCGACCTCGGTGTCAACCCGAGCAACGACGGCAGCATCATCCGGGTGACCTTCCCCGAGCTGACGCAGGACCGCCGCAAGGAGTACATCAAGGTCGCGCGCACCAAGGCCGAGGACTCCAAGGTCTCCATCCGCGCCGTCCGCCGCAAGGCCAAGGACGCCCTGGACAAGCTCGTCAAGGACAAGGAGGCCGGCGAGGACGAGGTGCGCCGCGCCGAGAAGGAGCTCGACGACACCACCGCGAAGTACGTCGCGCAGGTGGACGAGCTCCTGAAGCACAAGGAAGCCGAGCTCCTCGAAGTCTGATGAACGACTCTTCCTGGCAGCCGGAGCCGGTTCCGGCGGGTCCCGCATACGATGCGCAGGTGGGCCCGCACACTCGGCCCATGCCCATCGTGCCCGATGCCGCCGGCCGTGACTTCGACGACCGGGAAGCACGCGATCGGGGGGCCGCATCGGACGGCGGCCCTCTCTTCCGCGCCGATACGCCGTCGCAGGAGCCCATGCCCAGCCCCCCGCCTCCACACGCCCAGCAGCCGCAGGACGCCTCCCCACCGCCGCCGAAGAAGCGCGCGGGACGGGACCTGCGCGCCGCCATAGGGGTGGGCGTCGGTCTCGGCGCGGTGATCTTCGCCTCGCTGCTGATCGTCAAGGCGGTCTTCGTCGGCGTCATCGTCGTGGCGGTCGTCGTCGGCCTGTGGGAGCTCACCTCCCGGCTCCAGGAGAAGAAGGGCATCAAGGCCCCGCTGGTCCCGCTCGCGGTCGGCGGCGCGGCCATGGTCATCGCCGGATACGTCCGGGGGGCCGAGGGGGCCTGGGTCGCCATGGCCCTGACCGTGCTGGCGGTCCTGGTCTGGCGGATGACCGAACCGCCCGAGGACTACCTCAAGGACGTCACGGCGGGCGCCTTCGCGGCGTTCTACGTGCCCTTCCTCGCCACCTTCGTCGCGATGCTGCTCACCGCCGACGACGGCCCCCAGCGCGTGATCACCTTCCTGCTCCTCACGGTGGTCAGCGACACCGGGGCCTACGCGGTCGGCTGGCGCTTCGGGAAGACCAAGCTCGCGCCGCGCATCAGCCCCGGCAAGACCCGCGAGGGTCTGTTCGGCGCGGTGGCCTTCGCGATGGCGGCCGGCGCCCTGTGCATGGAGTTCCTGATCGACGGCGGCTCCTGGTGGCAGGGCCTGGTGCTCGGCCTCGCGGTCGCGGTCAGCGCCACCCTGGGCGACCTGGGCGAGTCGATGATCAAGCGGGACCTGGGCATCAAGGACATGGGCACGCTGCTGCCGGGCCACGGCGGCATCATGGACCGGCTCGACTCCCTGCTGCCGACCGCTCCGGTGGTGTGGCTGCTGCTGGCGGCGTTCGTCGGCACCGGCTGACCGGGCCCGGGCGGTTACTCTTGAAAGGCGCGCTGCTTCTGCGGCGCGCCTTTCGTCTTACAAGGAGTACCTGCCATGGCCCGCCCTGTTCCGGGAGAGCTCACCTTCGTCGCCCCGCGCGGAGCCAAGAAGCCGCCCCGGCACCTCGCCGACCTCACGCCGGAGGAGCGCCGCGAGGCGGTCGCCGCGATCGGTGAGAAGCCCTTCCGGGCCAAGCAGCTCTCCCAGCACTACTTCGCCCGCTACACGCACGACCCGGCCCAGTGGACGGACATCCCCGCGGGCTCCCGCGAGAAGCTCCAGCAGGAGCTCTTCCCGGACCTGATGAACGTCATCCGGCACATCAGCTGCGACGACGACACCACCCGCAAGACGCTGTGGAAGCTGCACGACGGCACGCTCGTCGAGTCCGTGCTGATGCGCTACCCGGACCGCGTCACCATGTGCATCTCCTCGCAGGCCGGCTGCGGCATGAACTGCCCGTTCTGCGCCACCGGCCAGGCCGGCCTGGACCGCAACCTCTCCACCGCCGAGATCGTGCACCAGATCGTCGACGGCATGCGCGCGCTGCGTGACGGCGAGGTCCCCGGCGGCCCGGCGCGGCTGTCGAACATCGTCTTCATGGGCATGGGCGAGCCGCTGGCCAACTACAACCGCGTCGTCGGCGCCATCCGCCGGCTCACCGACCCGGAGCCCGACGGCCTGGGCCTGTCGCAGCGCGGCATCACTGTCTCCACCGTCGGCCTGGTCCCGGCCATGCTGCGCTTCGCCGACGAGGGCTTCAAGTGCCGTCTCGCCGTCTCGCTGCACGCCCCGGACGACGAGCTGCGCGACACGCTGGTCCCCGTGAACACCCGCTGGAACGTCCGCGAGGTGCTCGGCGCGGCCTGGGAGTACGCCGAGAAGTCCGGCCGCCGGATCTCCATCGAGTACGCCCTGATCCGCGACATCAACGACCAGGCCTGGCGCGGTGACCTGCTCGGCAAGCTGCTCAAGGGCAAGCGCGTCCACGTCAACCTGATCCCGCTGAACCCGACGCCGGGCTCGAAGTGGACCGCCTCGCGGCCCGAGGACGAGAAGGCCTTCGTGGAGGCCATCGCCCGGCACGGCGTGCCCGTGACCGTACGGGACACCCGCGGCCAGGAGATCGACGGCGCGTGCGGCCAGCTCGCCGCCTCGGAGCGCTAGATTCCGGTCAGTGACGTTCACATTCGGCCACGGGGTACCCTGTGGCCGAACCAATTTCATATTCCGACAGGGGAGCGCCACAGCGCTGAGAGTGCGGTCCGTCACCGCAGACCCTCTGAACCTCGCCCCGGTCATTCGGGGTAGGAAGTTCGGTCATTCACTCAAGCTGTTGCGCCCTGCCCGGCGTCCGCTCCCACAGAGCGCCGGTCAGGGCCGCGTCTTCTCCTGGTCATCCCAGGAGGAATTCACCAGTGAGCACCACCAAGAAGATCGCGGGAGCCGCGCTCGCGGCCGCGCTGGGCGTCACCACGCTCAGCGCCTGCGGCGGCGCCGCCGAGGACAAGACCGCCGGCGCGAGCGACGCCCCGAAGTCCAAGACCGTCACCCTCGTCTCCCACGACTCCTTCAACGTGACCGACGCGGTCCTCAAGCAGTTCGAGCAGGAGAGCGGCTACACCGTCAAGGTGCTGAAGTCCGGGGACGCGGGCGCGGCGCTGAACCAGGAGATCCTCACCAAGGGCTCCCCGCGCGGCGACGTCTTCTTCGGTGTCGACAACACCCTCCTCTCGCGCGCCCTCGACAACGGGATCTTCACGCCGTACGAGGCCAAGGGCCTGGACGGGGTGAAGCCCGAGTACGTGCTCGACAAGGAGCACCGGGTCACCCCGATCGACTCCGGTGACATCTGCGTCAACTACGACAAGGCCTACTTCGCCGACAAGAAGATCGCCCCGCCGCAGACGCTGGACGACCTGATCAAGCCGGAGTACAAGAACCTGCTGGTCGTCGAGAACGCCGCGACCTCCTCGCCCGGCCTCGGCTTCCTGCTCGCCTCCGTCGGCAAGTACGGCGAGGACGGCTGGAAGGACTACTGGAGCAAGCTGAAGGACAACGGCGTCGAGGTCGTCGACGGCTGGGAGCAGGCCTACAACGAGCGCTTCTCCGGCTCCGCGGGCGGCAAGAAGGCCAAGGGCGACCGCCCGCTGGTCGTCTCCTACGCCTCCAGCCCGCCGGTCGAGGTGCTGTACGGCGAGCCGCAGCCGGCCGAGGCCCCGACGGGTGTCGCCACCGGCACCTGCTTCCGCCAGATCGAGTTCGCGGGTCTGCTGAAGGGCGCGAAGAACGAGGAGGGCGGCAAGGCCCTCGTGGACTTCCTGATCAGCAAGAAGTTCCAGGAGGACATGCCGCTCCAGATGTTCGTGAACCCCGTGGCCAAGGACGCCGCCCTGCCGGAGCTGTTCACCAAGCACGGTGTGGTGGTCGAGAAGCCCGAGAACGTCGCTCCGGAGACCATCGCCAAGAACCGTGAGCAGTGGGTCAAGGCATGGACCGCGCTCGTCGTGAAGTAGGCGGCACCAAGGGACCGGTCGCGGCGCCGGAAGGCGCCGCGCCGGTCCCCGGCCGCGGCCCGGTCGCCCCTTCGGGCGCGGGCGCGGCTCCCGGGACGCGCGAGGGCGTGCGGGCGACGGCCGTGCGGCTCGCCCTGATGGCCCTGCCCCTCGCCTTCTTCGGGCTGTTCTTCGCCTATCCCGTCGCCGCGATCGTCGGACGCGGCCTCAAGACCGACGACGGATGGCAGTTCGGCCGGTTCGGCGAGGTGCTGGCCCGGCCCGACATCGCCGACGTGCTGTGGTTCACCACGTGGCAGGCGCTCGCCTCCACCGTGCTCACGCTCCTGATCGCACTCCCCGGCGCGTACGTCTTCGCGCGCTTCGAGTTCCCCGGCAAGCAGCTGCTGCGGGCCGTGGTCACCGTTCCGTTCGTACTGCCGACCGTGGTCGTCGGCACCGCCTTCCTCGCGCTGCTGGGACGCGGCGGGCTGCTGGACGAACGCGTGGGCGTCCGGCTCGACACCACCGTCTGGGCCATCCTGCTCGCGCACGTCTTCTTCAACTACGCCGTCGTCGTACGCACCGTCGGCGGGCTGTGGGCCCAGCTGGATCCGCGCCAGGAGGAGGCCGCCCGGGTGCTGGGTGCCGGGCGGTTCGCCACGTGGCGGCGGGTGACGCTGCCCGCGCTGGCCCCGTCGGTGGCCGCCGCCTCGCTGATGGTGTTCCTGTTCACCTTCAGCTCGTTCGGCGTCGTGCTGATCCTGGGCGGACCCGCGTACTCCACCCTGGAGGTGGAGGTCTACCGGCAGACCGCGCAGCTCCTGGACCTGCCGACGGCCGCCGTACTGACGATGGTGCAGTTCGCCGCGATCGGCGGGATCCTCGCCGTGCACGCCTGGACGGTGCGCAAGCGCGAGACCGCCCTGCGGCTGGTGGATCCGGGCCGGACCACGCACCGGCCGCGCGGCTGGGCGCAGCGCACGCTGCTGGGCGGGGTGCTGCTGACCGTGGCGCTGCTGATCGTGCTGCCGCTGGGCGTGCTGGTCGAGCGGTCCTTCGACGTCCCGGGCGGATACGGATTCGGCTTCTACCGGGCGCTGCAGGACGCCGGCGCCGGCGGCGGGACCTTCCTGGTGCCGCCGGTGGAGGCGATCTGGAACTCCCTGCAGTACGCGCTCGCCGCCACCGCGATCGCCCTGCTCATCGGGGGACTGGCGGCCTCGGCGCTGACCCGGCGCGGGGGCCGCTTCGTACGCGGCTTCGACGCGATGCTGATGCTCCCGCTGGGGGTGTCCGCCGTGACGGTCGGCTTCGGATTCCTGATCACCCTGGACGAGCCGCCGCTGGACCTGCGGACCTCGTGGATCCTGGTGCCGCTGGCCCAGGCCTTGGTGGGCGTGCCCTTCGTCGTACGGACCATGCTGCCGGTGCTGCGCGCGGTGGACGGGCGGCTGCGGGAGGCGGCCGCGGTGCTCGGCGCCTCGCCGCTGCGGGCCTGGCGGGAGGTGGACCTGCCGCTGGTGCGGCGGGCGCTGCTGATCGCGGCCGGGTTCGCCTTCGCGATCTCGCTGGGGGAGTTCGGCGCGACCGTCTTCATCGCGCGAGCGGACCAGCCGACGCTGCCGGTGGCCGTGGCGCGGCTGCTCGGGCGGGCCGGCGAGCTGAACTACGGGCAGGCGATGGCCCTGAGCACGATCCTGATGCTGGTGTGCGCGGTGTCCCTGCTGGTGTTGGAGCGACTGCGACCCGACAAGACCTCCGGAGAGTTCTGATGACACTGCTTCAGCTGGAAGGGGTGTCGGTCCGCTTCGGTGAGCGCGCGGGCGGGTACGCCCTGGATCGCGTGGACCTGAGCGTCGCCGAACACGAGATCGTCTGCGTGCTGGGGCCGAGCGGCAGCGGCAAGTCCACCCTGCTGCGGGTGGTCGCCGGCCTCCAGCAGGTGTCCGCGGGCCGGGTCCTGCTGGGCGGCGCCGACCAGGCCGCCGTGCCCGTGCACCGGCGGGGCGTGGGCCTGATGTTCCAGGACCACCAGCTCTTCCCGCACCGCGACGTCGGCGCGAACGTCTCCTTCGGCCTGCGGATGCGGGGGGCCGGGCGGGCCTCGTACCCGGCCCGGGTCGCGGAACTGCTGGAACTGGTGGGGCTGCCCGGCGCCCAGGGCCGGGCGGTGGCCTCCCTGTCGGGCGGCGAGCAGCAGCGGGTCGCGCTGGCCCGGGCGCTGGCGCCCTCGCCGCGGCTGCTGATGCTGGACGAACCGCTGGGGCAGCTCGACCGCGGGCTGCGGGAGCGGCTCGTGGTGGAGCTGCGGGGGCTGTTCTCCCGGCTGGGGACGACGGTGCTGGCGGTCACGCACGACCAGGGGGAGGCCTTCGCGCTGGCCGACCGGGTGGTGGTGATGCGGGACGGCCGGATCGCGCAGGCAGGGACCCCGCTGGAGGTGTGGCAGCGGCCCGCGTCGGAGTTCGTGGCGCGGTTCCTCGGCTTCGAGAACGTGGTCCCGGCGACGGTGTCGGGCGCCGTGGCCGGGACCCCGTGGGGCAGGGTCCCGGTCCCGGCCGGGTCCCCCGAGGGGGAGCAGCGGCTGCTGATCCGCCCGGCGGGGGTCGTGCAGTGCGCGGCCGGCCTGCGGTGCGAGGTGGTGTCCCGCACCTTCCGCGGCACGCACGTCGCGCTGCTGCTGCGTCCGGAGTCGGGGCCGGTACTGGAGGCGGAGTGCGGGCTGGCCGGGGCCCCGGCCGTGGGTGACCGGGTCGCGGTGACCTTCAGCCCCGCCGAGGTGGTGGTCCTCCCGTCGGAGGATGCGCAGGCGTCGCAGGCTTCACGGGCCGCGGCGGCTTCGGAGGGTTCGCACGCCCGCGACGCCTAGGGCGCGTCTTTCGGATCCTGCCGGCCGAGCCCGCGTTGCCGGTGCCGTGCATCGCAAGGCGGAGGCGCTCCGCTCGTACCGGACGTACTGGGGAGCCCCGACAGCGCGGCGAGGTGCGGTGCCGGGCAGCGCGGGCCCGGCACGATCCGGAAGACACGCCCTGGACGGCCTGCCGGGTGGCTAGGCGGCCTGGGGAAGGATGCCGTCGCAGGCGATCGGCAGGTGCCGGGGGCCGCGCAGCACCGCGTTCTGGCGGTACTGCGGCGGGTCCTCCAGCAGCCGGGGGTTCTCCAGCCGGCGGGCCAGCTCGCTCAGCGCCAGCTGCGCCTCCTGCCGGGCCAGCGGAGCCCCGAAGCAGCTGTGGATGCCGCTGCCGAGGCCGAGGTGCTGGATGTCCTTGCGGTCGGGGTCGAAGCGGTCCGGGTTCTCGAACCGCTTCGGGTCACGATTCCCGGAGGCCAGGATCAGCCACAGCGACGCGCCCTTGGGGATGGTGACGCCGGCGACCTCGATGTCGGAGAGGGTGGTGCGCTGGGGCAGCAGCTGCACGGGCGGCTCGTACCGCAGCAGCTCCTCGACGATCGGGACGGACAGACCGGGGTCCTCGCGCAGCCGCTGGAGGACGTCCGGGTGGCGCAGCAGGGTCAGCATGCCGTTGGTGATCAGGTTGACCGTGGTCTCGTGGCCCGCGATCAGCAGCAGCGCGGAGGTGCTGAGCGCCTCCATGGTGGTCATCGCGCCGTCCGGGCCGTCCGCGGTCGCCAGCTGGGACAGCATGTCGTCGCCGGGGTTCTTGCGCCGCTCCTCGATCAGCCCGGCCAGGTACATGCCCAGTTCCATGCGGGCGTCCATGGCGCCCTTGCCGTGCTGGGTGGGGTCCGCGTCCGGGTCGGGGTCGAGGCTGGCCGCGAGGGTCTCCGCCCAGACGTGGAAGCGCGGCTCGTCCTCGTGGGGCACCCCGAGCAGCCGGCAGATGACCGTGACCGGGAAGGGGTACGCGAACTGGTCGACCAGGTCGACCCGGTCCAGGTTCCCGGTGGTGGCGATGCCGTCGATGAGCCCGGAGACCAGGCCGCCGAGCTCCTCGCGCATGTCGTGCACCCGGTGGGGGGTGTGCGGCGGCCCGAACGGCCGGTTCGTCATCCGCCGCAGGCGGTCGTGGTCCGGCGGGTCGAGCTTGAGGAAGGACGGGGGCAGGGTCGTGCCCTCGTCCTCGGCCGACTGGCCGAGAGGATCGTCACCGGTCGCCTTCAGGTTGCGCGCGTCGGAGCTGATCCGGGGGTCGTGGAGGAGGCTCTGGATCTCGTAGTACGTGCTGACGACGTACGGGCCGTCTCCGTCGTGGGACACCGGGGCCTTGCGGAGCTCCTCGTACAGCGGGTACGGATTCGCCCGGTTCGCGTAGTCGATGATCTCCCGCAGGAGGGCTTGTGTCATGACGGGTCCTCGTGATCCTCGTGATCCTCGGGGGAGTGGCCTGGTTGCGGTCGCGGTGCGGTCAGGGGCGCCCGGGGGTGAAGGTCATCTTCCGGTCGGCCGGCGAGTAGCCGCTGAGCGTGATCGTCGGCCCGTGCGTCGGCACCGAGGGGTCGGGGAAGTCCGCCGGCAGCGGCTTGTGCCCCTCCGGCCTGCGGTCCACCGTGGCGAACGGCGGCGGGAACGGCGCGGTGGTCTCGATCTGGTGCTCGTAGAACGGGAGCCAACGGCAGTTGTCGAAGGTGACGGCGGCGATGACGCGCCCCTGGTACCCGTACACGGCCGCGAACCGGCGCTCGCCGAGCGAGCCCTGCGTGACCAGGATCTCGGTCCCCATCGGCGGCACCCCGACCGACTTGATGTTCACACCGAACTGGGAGGACCAGAAGGCGGGCACCCACAGGTGCGGGCGGCGGTCGGCGCTCTCGCTGAGCATGTTGTGCGCGGCGGTGTCGGCCTGTGCGACGGCATTGCCCCAGTGCTCCAGGGACAGGAACTGGTAGCCGAACAGCGCGTGCGGGGAACGGGCCACGTCACCCGCCACGTAGATGTCGTCGGTGACGATGCCGCGGATGTCGAAGGCCCGGCAGCCCGCGTCGCACGCGATGCCGCGGGGTCCCGCGCCCAGTCCGGATCCGGCGAGCCACTCGGTGTTGCGCTGGGCGCCGAGCCCGACGACCACCACATCGGCCTCGACGGTGGACCCGTCGGAGAAGTGGGCGGCGCGGACCCGCCCCGAGGGGTCGCCCTCCAGCCCGGTCACCATCACCCCGGTGCGCAGGTCGACCCCGTGCTCGCGGTGCATCTCGGCGGCGACCTCGCCGATGACCCCGCCGAGCGCGCCGACCAGCGGCGCCGCGCCCCGTTCGGCGACCGTGACGTCCAGGCCGCGTTCCCGGCAGGCGGAGGCGATCTCGGACCCGGTGAACCCGGCTCCGATGACGAGCACCCGGCGGGGGCCGGCGGCGAGGGCCTGTTGCAGTCCTTCGCCGTCGTCGCGGGTGCGCAGGACGAAGACTCCCTTGAGGGCGCCCTCCTCCGCGTTGGGCCAGGGCCGCGCCCGGACGCCGGTGGCGATCAGCAGCCGGTCGTACTCGACCTCGTCGCCGTTGCCGAGCCGGACCCGGCGGGCGGACATGTCCAGGCCCGTGGCGGGGACCCCGAGGCGCCAGTCGGCGTCGATCGCCCGGCGGCGGGGCAGCGCCGTGTGGTCCGCGACGGCATTGCCCAGCAGCACCTGCTTGGACAGCGGGGGCCGGTCGTAGGGCTCGTACGGTTCGTCGCCGATCATCGTGAGCGAACCGGCGAAGCCCTTCTCGCGCATGGTCTCGGCGGCCCGCAGACCGGCCAGCGAAGCGCCGACGACGACGATCCGGCCCTCGCGCTTGAGGCGCTCCAGAGCCCCGTCCGACCTTCCTTCACCGGTCACCGCGCGCCCCCGGAACCGGCGCCGGCCACCGCATCCGGGGCCGCCATCTCCGCCATGTCCTCGTCCGTGAGCTCCAGGAGGATCGCGCCCACAGGACAGGCGGCCACGGCGCGCTCGACGTTCTCGCGCTGCTCGGCAGCGGCCTCCGGGTTGTAGAGCAGCGACTCGTCGCCGTGCATGGCGAAGACGTCGGGAGCGAGGAACGCGCACTGGGCGTACCCCTGGCAGCGGTTGAGGTCGACGACAAGCCTCATGACGGATCTGCCTTTCGCTCGGCTGTTCCTCCCCGTCACCCCCGCAGACCCCTGGGTCCTCCCCTTCCCACCAGCATGCACGCGGGACCGGGAGGCCGCCTGCCGGAGTATGGATCCCCAGCTCAGGAGGGTTCGGAGAGGGATGGACCGCGCCCGGCAGGTTCGCGCCGGGCGCGCAGGATGTACAGGCTGAGGACGAGGGCCCAGGCCGGGAACAGCAGTTCGGACCAGGGAACGCCGGACCCCAGTACGAGCAGGACCAGGCCGACGACGGTGCCCAGGAAGGCGAGCGGCCGGGGGAAGACGCCGAGCATCCGCCCGATGGTCGAGGTCGCGAAGACGAAGACGGCCGCCATCCGCATGGCGTACGTCGCGAGGAGCGTGTAGGCGTAGTGGCGGCCGAAATCGGAGGGCGTTTCCTCTTGCAGCACGGTGCCAGCCGCCGCGGCGGCGGCGAAGAGGGTGGCCACGAAGAGGAAGCCGCTGCCGAGGAACACGGTGGCGATGAAGCGGTCCTCGGCCTCACCCGTGTGTGCGCGCAGAGCGCCCATGAACCAGAGGAAGCAGATGCCCGCGAAGGGCACGATCTCCAGGGCCACTTGGACCGCCCAGCGCCGGTCCGGGTCGATGGGCGCGTCGGCGGCGTCGCCGGACGGGATGGCGATCCGCATCAGGACGATCGCCGCCCCGAGCAGCAGGGCGAAGGCGACTCCGGCCATCCCGGCCGCGCGCGGTGTCTTCAGCCGGTCGGTCGTGGGTTCCATGAACCCCTCGCTCTCTCCCCCGGTCCAGCAAGCGGCAGCCGGCGCCGCGCCACCACCGGGGGACGGCCGACCGGGTGATGCCCCGGTCGGCCGGCGGGTCAGCCGACCGGCTCCGGCACCGGGGTCGCGGCCTTCTCGTCGGCGCCTTCGTGCTTGCCGTACCAGGCGACCGCCACCGCGCCGGCGACCGCCAGGACGAAGCCGAGGACCGCCAGCCAGGCCAGGCCCGGACGGGACGCGTCACCGAGCCAGAGCACGCCGATCGCGCCCGGGAGGACCGTCTCACCGACGACCAGGGCCGCCGTGGCACCGTTCACCGAGCCGATCTGCAGGGCGACGGTGTGCAGGTACATGCCGCCGATGCCCGCCACCAGAATGGCGTAGAGGGCCGGGTCGGCGAGGAGGGTGCCGAGGTCGAACGGGTCGACGCCGTCCAGGATCCGTACGCCGACGCCGAGCGCGCCGAAGCCCAGGCCCGACAGCAGGCCCGCCAGGATCGCGGCCCCGCCGCCGAGGAGGCGTACGGCCACGGTGCCGCCCACCATCAGCAGCACGGTGATCCCCAGCAGCCACCAGTGCGTGGACATCGGCGCGTGGTGGCCGCCCTCGTGGCCGGCCGCCGTCGCCAGCAGCACCAGCGCGGTGCAGACGACCCCGATCGAGGTCCATTCCTTCCGGGTCAGCCGGATGCCCAGCATCTTCACGCTCAGCACGGCCGTGATCACGAGGTTGGCGCTGATCACCGTCTGGGAGAGGAACAGGGGAAGGAGGCGGGCGGCCAGGGCGCCGAGGCCGAAGCCCACGAAGTCCAGGATCGTGCCGACGATGAATTCCCAGGTCATCGCCGCTTTCGCGGTGGACGACAGGTTGGGTCCGCCGTGGGCGGTGACCCCGGCGGCGGTCGGGGACATCCGGGCGGCGCGACGCGATCCGACGGCTTGCAGCACGGATCCCGTGCCGTAGCAGATGGACGCCGCGACAGCGGTCAGCAGGCCTATGAGCACCAAGGGCTCCGTTCACGTCTGGCAGGTTGTGCGGTACCTCTGCCAGACGTGAGAATCGGCCGGGAAGTTGCCTCGGGAGCTCAGCTCATTGACGCGAGGACTCCGGGGACCTCGTCCACGGAGTCGACGAGCGCGATCCGGGACTCCATCGCACGGCCGCGGGCCAGTGCCTGGAGCAGGGGCCACGCCGGGAGGTGCTCGGTCCAGTGCGTGCGGCCGACCAGGACCATCGGAGCCGGCTCGCCCCGCGACCCGTAGTAGTTCGGCGTGGCGCAGTCGAAGATCTCCTGGACCGTGCCCGCCGCGCCGGGCAGGAAGACCACGCCCGCGTTGGACCGGGCCAGCAGCCCGTCCTCCCGGGTGGCGTTCGCGAAGTACTTCGCGATGTGGCCGGCGAAGGCGTTCGGCGGCTCGTGCCCGTAGAACCAGGTGGGGATGCCCACCGAGTCTCCGGCGCCGGGCCAGCGCTCGCGTACGGCGAAGGCCGCGCGCGCCCAGTCGGACACCGAGGGCGTGAAGGAGGGGGCCTTGACCAGCAGCTCCAGCGCTTCCACGAGGGCCTCGTCCGGGGCCGGGGCCAGGTAGGCGCCGAGGTTGGCGGCCTCCATCGCGCCGGGACCGCCGCCGGTGGCCACGGTCAGCCCGGACCGGGTCAGCGCCCGGCCCAGCTCCGCCGCGCCGCGGTAGTCCGTACCGCCGCGGGACATGGCGTGGCCGCCCATCACGCCCACGACCCGGGCACCGGCGAGGTGCTCGTCGAGGGCGTCGGAGATCGTGTCGTCGTGGATGGAGCGGAGCATGGAGGAGAAGACGTCGCCGTCGGCCTTGGTCTCCTGGAACCAGGCGTACGACTCGGCGTCGGGGGTGACCTCGTACCCGTCGGGCAGCCCGGCGAAGAGCTCCTCGGGCGTGTAGAGCAGGCCCCGGTACGGGTTGAACGGCAGGTCGGGGACGGGCGGGAAGACCAGCGCGCCGTCGGCGCGGACCTTCACCGAGGCGTCGGGCTCCATCGCGCAGCCCAGGAACACGGCCGCCGAGGTGTCGGCGGCCAGCAGGGCGAAGGTCCGCTCCAGCAGGTTGACCGACTGGATCCGGTAGCCGCTGAGCGAGCCGCGTGCCACGACCTGGTCGAATTCGGCGAGCGTCTCGATCTCGATGTCTGGGTTGACCATTCGGCCCACCCTAAGGGCTGCCCGCGTCAGCGGGTCAATGCCAGTGACGTCAGCTGCGCCACACCCCAGCTGAGCGGAACGCACACGGCGACGAGCGCGGTGGCCCGCAGACTGGCCGCCGTACGCAGGACCTTGGCGGGTGCGCCCAGGTCGAGCAGGGCCTCGTGTTCGGCGCTCCGGACCTGGCGGGCCGCGGCCGCGGATGTGAGAAGGGTCGCGGCGGCGCACAGGGCCACCAGCGCGGCGGCCGGCCCGGTCAGCGGGCCCAGCGGGACGAGCAGCCCGCCCCGGTCGCGCAGGGCGAGGGCGGTCAGGGCGCCCGCGCCGACCGAGCACAGCACCCCGAGCGGCGGGCCGATCCGGGGCGCCTCCTCCTGGAGGGCCCGCCCGGCCAGCAGCCGCAGCGCGCCCGGGCGCACGGCCTGCACCAGGCTCCCGCAGGCGTAGGCGAGGCCCGGCCCGGCGAGGGCCAGCCCGACCGCGGTCAGCGACCAGCCGATGAGCATCCCGGCCCCGCCCCGGCCCGCGAAGGCGAGGGCGGCGAGCCCGCAGGCACCCAGCGCGATGCCCCAGGGCAGGCCGGTCTGCGGCGCCAGCGGCGGGTGCGGCCGCAGGGCGAGGACGGTGGCGGCCGAGGCGGCCAGCGGAACCAGGACCAGAAGGGTGAGGGCGGCCGCCACGGGCAGCGGCTGCCCGGCGTGGAGCAGTTCGGCCCCGGCCCCGTCGAAGGGCAGCCCGGCCAGGTCCCCGCGCAGGTGGAGGAAGGCGGCCAGGGCCACGGCGCTGCCGAGCGTGCACGCGACGGCGGTGGAGACCGCGGCGACCAGGACGAGCCGTACGGGTCCCAGCCCGGCGGCGTCCAGTCCCTCGCGGGGACGGGTCGCGGGGTCGGCCCGGGCCACGGCGACGGCGAAGTGGACGGTGACGGCCAGCGGGATCAGGGCCCACAGCAGGCGAGGGAACGATCCGGCGGGCCGGGCCACGGCCCCCGCGAGTACGTAGAGCAGCAGGAAGCCGGTCGCGGCCGAGGCTGCGGCGACGAGGAGCCGCCGCAGCTGGACGAGGGGCCGGGAACCGCGGGCTAGGCGGAGAGCGAGCACGCGGCCTGGTCCTCCGTGGTGTCGGAGACGGGGGAGGCGGCGGCCGCGGCCCCCGCGCGGCGGCCGTCGAGCAGGGCCAGCCGGCGGTCCGCGACGGCCGCGGTGGCCTCTTCGTGGGTGGCCAGCAGCACGGTGATCTCGTGGGAGCGGGCGGCGGTGGTCAGCGTCCGCAGCAGCAGGGCCCGGTCGGCCCGGTGCAGCGGGGCCGTGGGCTCGTCGGCGAAGATCACCGCGGGCTCGTTGACCAGGGCCCGGGCCAGGGCGACCCGCTGGGACTCGCCGCGGCTCAGGGCGGCGGGGCGCTTGCGGGCGAGGCCGCCGATGTCGAGGCGGTCCAGCCATTCGCAGGCGGCGTGCTTGGCGCTGCGGTGGGAGGCACCGGAGAGCAGCAGCGGCAGGGCCGCGTTCTCCCAGGCCTTCAGCTCGGGCAGCAGCTGCGGGTCTGGGCCGATCCAGCCGAACCGGTCGCGGCGCAGCCGTTCGCGGGCCAGGGTGCCCATGGTGTGCACGGGGACGCTGTTGAACCAGACCTCGCCCTGCTCGGGCCGCAGCTGACCGGACAGACAGCGGAGCAGAGTGGTCTTGCCGCTGCCGCGGGGACCGGTCAGGGCCAGGATCTCGCCCTGGCGGACTCCTACGGAGACCCCGACGAGGGCCGGGGAACCTCCCCCAGACTTCGTCCGGGGGGACCCCCTGTGGGAGTAGTGAAGGGACCGTGCCCACAGGACGTCATTGTCAGGCGGGGCAGTGTCGGGTGGAGCCACCATGGCGTACACCTCCGTCCGGGGGAACGAAGCGGAGCCCGTCGAAGTCACTGGCGCCGCACTGAGATGTAAAGAGATGAACCGCTTGGATGGTGACAGCACACGGCCCGGACCACCGCGTTCTCACTCGAACGGAGGATCCGGGCCGTGTACGGGGACTGCTGCTGCCTACAGCTTCGTCCACGCCTCGGTGAGCACCGAGCGCAGGATGCCTTCGATCTCGTCGAAGGTGCCCTGGTCCGCGATCAGCGGCGGCGCGAGCTGGATGACCGGGTCACCGCGGTCGTCGGCCCGGCAGTACAGGCCGTTCTCGAAGAGCGCCTTGGAGAGGAAGCCGTAGAGCACGCGCTCCGTCTCCTCGTCCGTGAAGGACTCCTTCGTGACCTTGTCCTTGACGAGCTCGATTCCGTAGAAGTAGCCGTTGCCGCGGACGTCGCCGACGATCGGCAGGTCGTGCAGCTTCTCCAGCGTCGAGCGGAAGGCGTCCTCATTGTTCAGCACGTGCTGATTGAGGCCTTCCTTGTCGAAGATGTCGAGGTTGGCCAGCGCGACCGCCGAGGAGACCGGGTGGCCGCCGAAGGTGTAGCCGTGCAGGAAGGTGTTGTCGCCCTTGTAGAAGGGCTCCGCCAGGCGGTCGGAGATGATGCACGCGCCGATCGGGGAGTAGCCCGAGGTCATGCCCTTGGCGCAGGTGATCATGTCCGGCACGTAGTCGAACTTGTCGCAGGCGAACATCGTGCCCAGACGGCCGAACGCGCAGATCGTCTCGTCGGAGACGAGCAGGACGTCGTACTCGTCGCAGATCTCGCGGACCCGCTGGAAGTACCCGGGCGGCGGCGGGAAGCAGCCGCCGGCGTTCTGCACCGGCTCCAGGAAGACGGCGGCGACGGTGTCGGCGCCCTCGAAGAGGATCTCCTGCTCGATCTGGTCGGCGCACCAGCGGCCGTAGGCCTCGGGGTCGTCGCCGAAGATCGGGGCGCGGTAGATGTTCGTGTTCGGCACCTTGTGCGCGCCGGGGACCAGCGGCTCGAAGGGGGCCTTGAGGGCCGGCAGACCGGTGATGGACAGGGCGCCCTGCGGGGTGCCGTGATAGGCGACCGCACGCGAGATGACCTTGTACTTGGTGTGCTTGCCCTGCAGCTTGAAGTACTGCTTGGCGAGCTTCCAGGCGGTCTCGACGGCCTCGCCGCCACCGGTGGTGAAGAAGACCTTGTTCAGGTCGCCCGGTGCGTAGTGCGCGAGCCGCTCGGCGAGTTCGACGGCCTTGGGGTGCGCGTACGACCAGATGGGGAAGAACGCGAGTTGCTGCGCCTGCTTGTAGGCGACCTCGGCCAGTTCCTTGCGGCCGTGACCGGCGTTGACCACGAACAGGCCGGCGAGACCGTCGAGGTAGCGCTTGCCCTTGTCGTCCCAGATGTAGGTGCCCTCGCCCCGGACGATGGTGGGGACGGGGGAGTTCTCGTAGGACGACATGCGGGTGAAGTGCATCCACAGGTGGTCGTACGCGGTCTTGGAGAGGTCCTGGCTCACGGTTATCGGGTTCCCCACATGTAGGTCTGCTTCTTCAGCTTCAGGTAAACGAAGCTTTCGGTTGATCGCACGCCGGGGAGCGTGCGGATCTTCTTGTTGATCGTTTCGAGCAGGTGGTCGTCGTCCTCGCAGACGATTTCCACCATCAGGTCGAACGACCCGGCGGTCATCACGACGTACTCGCACTCGGCCATCGCGGTCAGCGCATCGGCCACCGGGTCGAGGTCTCCCTCGACGTTGATGCCGACCATGGCCTGGCGTCGCAGGCCCACGGTGAGCGGGTCCGTGACGGCGACGATCTGCATGACGCCCTGGTCGAGCAGCTTCTGGACGCGCTGTCGCACGGCCGCTTCGGACAGGCCGACGGCCTTGCCGATCGATGCATAGGGACGGCGACCGTCCTCCTGCAGTTGCTCGATGATCGCCAGGGACACAGCATCGACCGAAGGGGACGGTTGTCTGTTCCTGGAATCTGCGCTTCGACTGACCACGAGCTCACTGTGCACGAGGGTCGTCTGTTCCGCAAGGAGGAATCAATGAAATCCGTTGTTTGAGGACTCGGATCTCACTGATTTCGTAGTTGGTGGCCTATGGGTCTGTCGAAAGCCTCCGCCAAGAGGCTAGGCTTGGTAATCGTCTCAATCGTTGGACATGTGATCAGGAGTGTGGCTGTAGTGACCACCGAACTGCGTCGTCTGCGCAACTACATCGGCGGGGAGTTCAAGGACGCCGCCGACGGGCGGACCACCGAGGTGGTCAACCCGGCCACCGGCGAGGTGTACGCCACCGCCCCGCTCTCGGGCCAGGCCGATGTCGACGCCGCCATGGCCGCCGCCGCGGCCGCCTTCCCGGGCTGGCGCGACACCACCCCCTCGGAGCGTCAGAAGGCGCTGCTCAAGATCGCGGACGCCTTCGAGGCGCGCGCGGACGAGCTCGTCGCCGCCGAGTCGGAGAACACCGGCAAGCCGCTGGGCCTCACGGCCAGCGAGGAGCTGCCGCCGATGGTGGACCAGATCCGCTTCTTCGCGGGCGCCGCCCGCCTGCTCGAGGGCCGCTCGGCCGGCGAGTACATGAACGGGATGACCTCGATCATCCGCCGCGAGCCGGTCGGCGTCTGCGCCCAGGTCGCGCCGTGGAACTACCCGATGATGATGGCCGTGTGGAAGTTCGCCCCGGCCATCGCCGCGGGCAACACCGTCGTGCTCAAGCCCTCGGACACCACCCCGGCCTCGACGGTCCTGATGGCGGAGATCATCGACTCGGTCCTGCCCAAGGGCGTCTTCAACGTCATCTGCGGCGACCGCGAGACCGGCAAGGCCATGGTCGAGCACTCCACCCCGGCGATGGCCTCCATCACCGGCTCGGTGCGCGCGGGCATGCAGGTCGCCGAGAGCGCCTCCAAGGACGTCAAGCGCGTCCACCTGGAGCTCGGCGGCAAGGCCCCGGTCGTGGTCTTCGAGGACGCCGACATCGCCAAGGCCGTCGAGGACATCGCGGTCGCCGGCTACTTCAACGCAGGTCAGGACTGTACGGCCGCCACCCGCGTGCTCGTCCACGAGTCGATCCACGACGAGTTCGTCTCCGCGCTCGCCAAGGCCGCCGCCGACACCAGGACCGGCCAGCCGGACGACGAGGACGTGCTGTACGGCCCGCTGAACAACCCGAACCAGCTCAAGCAGGTCGCGGGCTTCATCGAGCGCCTGCCCGCCCACGCCAAGGTCGAGGCGGGCGGCCACCAGGTCGGCGAGAAGGGCTACTTCTACGCCCCGACCGTGGTCTCCGGCCTCAAGCAGGACGACGAGATCATCCAGAACGAGGTCTTCGGCCCCGTCATCACCGTCCAGTCCTTCACGGACGAGGCCCAGGCCCTGCAGTACGCGAACGGCGTCGAGTTCGCCCTCGCCTCCTCCGTGTGGACCAAGGATCACGGCCGCGCGATGCGGATGTCCAAGAACCTCGACTTCGGCTGCGTGTGGATCAACACCCACATCCCGCTCGTCGCCGAGATGCCGCACGGAGGCTTCAAGAAGTCCGGCTACGGCAAGGACCTCTCCGCCTACGGCTTCGAGGACTACACGCGCATCAAGCACGTGATGACCTCGCTCGACGGCTGATCGGTCGCATCGATCACCGCACAGTGTTGAAGGGGCGGGCAGTAGACAACATGTCTATTGCCCGCCCTTTCGCCTTCGCCGAGGCTGTGCCCATGCCTGAACTCGCCTTCTCCCGCCGTGCTGCGCTGTACGGCCTCGGTGCCGCGGGCCTGTCGGCCGCCCTCGCCGGCTGCGGCGTGCCCGCCGCGTACGTCCCCGAGGCGCGGCGAGGGGGCCCGGACCTCTCCGAGCGGGACCGCAGCGTCGCCTTCTCCAACTGGCCGCTGTACATCGACACCGACGAGGAGGACGAGGAGCGCCGCCCGACGCTGGACGCCTTCTCGGAGCGGACCGGCATCGAGGTGCGGTACAGCGAGGAGATCAACGACAACGACGAGTTCTTCGGCAAGGTCAGCCCGGCGCTGATGAACCGACAGGAGACCGGCCACGACCTGGTCGTGGTCAGCGACTGGATGGCCGCCCGCTTCGTACACCTGGGCTGGGCCCAGAAGATGGACCGGTCGGCCCAGTCCAACGTGGCCAGGCACCTCGACCCGCAGCTGCGTTCCCCCGCCTTCGACGAGGGCCGGCTGCACACCGTCCCCTGGCAGTCCGGGATCACCGGGATCGCCTACAACCGCAGGGCCCTGGGGCGGGAGATCAAGTCGGTCAAGGACCTGTGGCAGCCGGACCTGGCGGGCCGGGTCACGCTCTTCTCGGGCCTCGACGAGTCCTTCGCCCTGCTGATGCAGGGAGACGGCGTGGACGTCACCCGCTGGACCGAGTCCGACTTCCACCGGATGTGCGACCGGGTCGAGCACCTGGTGAAGAAGAAGCACATCCGCCGCTTCACCGGCAACGACTACACCTCCGACCTGAGCAAGGGTGACGTCCTCGCCTGCCAGGCCTACTCCGGCGATGCGATCCAGCTCCAGGCCGACAACCCGGACATCGAGTTCGTCGTCCCCGAGGAAGGTGCCGAGCTCTGGGCGGAGAGCCTGCTCGTCCCCAACCTCGCCCGGCACAAGGCCAATGCCGAGGCCCTCGTCGACCACTACTACGACCCGGAGGTGGCCGCGGAGCTCGCCGCCTCCGTCAACTACGTCTGCCCGGTCCCGGCCGCCCGCGAGGTGCTGGCCGCCTCCGACGACAAGGAGACCGCCGAACTGGCCGAGAACCCGCTGATCTTCCCGGACGACGAGATGCGGGGACGCCTCGTCGTGGCCCGGGACATCTCCTCGGCCGAGCGCCGGACCCTCGCCAAGCGCTGGAACGGGATCGTCGGGCTCTGAGTGGGGCCGGGGCTGGCCCCGCCTGACTGAACATGTTCAGAAAATTGGCTGAACGTGTTCAGAAACAGGCGTAGGCTTCCCTTCATGAGCGAGAGCAGTGCCCTTCAGCGGCGGATCCGTGCCTGGTTGACCGTGTTCCTCATCTGCCTGGTGGTCAGCGGCCTCACGGCCTTTCCCCTGGTCAGCGAACTTCGCTGGGCCAACGCCCTGGTCGACCATGAATGGCTCCGGCGGGTGGGCGACGGGCTGGACCGGGCCGATGCCGACTACCCCTTCCTCCTCTACGGAACCGACTGGCTGGCGTTCGCCCACCTCGTCATCGCCGTGTTCTTCTACGGCGTGTACCGCGACCCGGTCCGCAACATCTGGATCATCGAAGCCGGCATGATCGCCTGCGCCGGGGTGATACCCCTGGCCCTGATCTGCGGCCCGATCCGGGGCATCCCCTTCTGGTGGAGCGTCATCGACATGTCGTTCGGAGTCTTCGGGGTGATCCCCCTGCTCGCGCTCCGCCGCATGATCAGGCGACTTGAGGCCATGACCACGTGACGGCTACTCGGCGAACGCCGCCATCACGATGCCCAGAGCCACCTTGTTCATGTCCTGGCCCTTGGCGTCGGTGGAGTTCACCGAGTACACGAGGGTCCGGGACAGGTCGCGGGTCCCGCCGATCGCGGTGTTGTAGCCGTGGCGGCCACCGCTCTTGCCCCAGGCCACGGTGCCGTCGGGCAGGACGAGCTTCGACAGCCCCGCCGTCAGAGCGGCGGACTTGCCGCTTGTGAAGTCCTTCACCTCGGGCACCGTGAACATCTCCTCCAGCTGCGCCTCCGGCACGATCCGGCCGCTGAACAGGGCTATGGTGAACCGCTCCAGATCCGCCGTGGTCGAGATGATGTCGCCCGCCGCCCAGCGGTCCGAGGAGTTCCACTCGGTGACATCGCGCAGCTCGGTCGAGCCGTCCGCCCGCGGCACCGCCTGGTAGCCGCGGTTGTGCGGCCCGTGGATCTTCGTCTGGGTCCGGCCGGGGAAGGACGTGTGGCGCAGGCCCAGCGGCTTCAGGATCCGGCGGCCGACCGCGTCCTCGTAGGTCGTGCCCGTCAGCTTCTCGATCAGCACACCCAGCACCGTGTAGTTGATGTTCAGGTAGTGCTGGGCCGTGCCGGGTGCGAACTCCGGCTTCTTCGCGAGGGCGTTGGCGATCTGCTCGCGCACATCGGTCACGTCGAAGCGGTGATCCCACTGCGCCTCGAAGGCCTCCCCCGGCCCGTCGGCCGCCGGCATGCCGCTGGTGTGGTTGAGCAACTGCCGGACGGTGACCGTGCCGTACGCGTCGGGGACGGTCCCGGGCAGGTACTGCCGCACCGGCCTGTCCAGATCCACCCGGCCCTCGGCCGCCAGTTGGAGCACCACGGCCGAGGTGAACGCCTTGGTCACCGACCCGGCCCGGAACCGGCCCTGCTCGACGGCCTTGCGACCGGTACGGATGTCGGCGACTCCCGAGCTGCCCTGCCAGCTGCCGCTGGAACCGCCCACGCGCACCAGCGCGGCCGTCGCGTCCTTGTGCTGCGCGCCCAGTCCGGCGATCGCCTTCTCCAGCGCCACCGCGTCGGGTGGTGTGGAGACGACGGGAGCGGTGATCCCGGCCGCAGCGGGCACCGGCGCGGCGTGTGCGCCGTGAGCGTGCGCGGCGACCGCCGGCCCGGACGCGATTCCGAGCACCAGAGCGGCGGCGATCAGCGTGCGTGTACGTGCGTTCATGATGGTGTGCTCCCCCTGCGAGACCCCGGGGCCGTGCTGCCCCGATGACCTCAATGTTGCTGGTCAGAAGGGTGGTTGCGGATCACCAACAAGAGGGGTCTTCACCGGTACGACAACTCACCGGCGAGAGGGAGGCGACACGCCGTCCCCTCACTCCCCAGAGGGAGTACCCGCCGCGATCAGGCCGGTCTCGTATGCGCAGATCACCGCCTGGATCCGGTCCCGCAGCCCCAGCTTCGCCAGCACATTGCCCACGTGCGACTTCACCGTGTGCTCGCTCACCACCAGCGCCGCCGCGATCTCCGCGTTCGACAGCCCCCGCCCCAGATGCACCAGCGTCTCCCGCTCGCGCGCCGTCAGCACCTCCAGCCGGTCCGCCGGGAGGGAGGGCCGCGCCGTCGTCGCCGTGTACTCCTCGATCAGCCGCCGCGCCACCGAGGGCGCCAGCAGGGACTCGCCCGCCGCCACCACCCGTACCGCGTGCACCAGATCGTCCCGCCGTACGTCCTTCAGCAGGAACCCGCTCGCCCCCGCGTGCAGCGCCTCGTACACGTACTCGTCCGCGTCGAAGGTCGTCAGCATCACCGTCCGGCACGCGCTCCGGGCCGAGATCGTCCGGCACGCCTCGATCCCGTCCATCACCGGCATCCGGATGTCCAGCAGCGCCACGTCCGGCGCGAGCCGGGCCACCGCCTCGACCGCCGCCGCGCCGTCCCCCACCTCCGCCACGACCTCGATGTCCTCCTGGACGTCCAGGATCATCGCGAACCCGCTGCGCACCAGCTCCTGGTCGTCGGCGACCACCACACGGATCGTCAATTCCCCACCTCCGCCGGGGACGTTACTAGGTCCACGGCCACGCGGAAGCCCCGGCCGCCCGGACCGGGGCCCGTGCACGCCGTCCCCCCGTGGGCGGCCGCACGCTCCCTGATGCCGACCAGGCCGTGTCCGCCCCGCGGGCCGCCCCCCGAGCCGCCCAGCGGGCCCCGACCGTCGTCCGTGACCGTGATCCTCAGCGCCTCGGGTGCGTAGTCCAGGCACACCGTCACGCGCCGCGCCGCCGCGTGCTTCACGACGTTGGTCAGGGCCTCCTGCACCACCCGGTAGACCGTCGTGTCCACCGCCGCGGCCAGCGGGCGGATCCCGCCCGTCTCCTCGTACACCACCTCGGGCCCGCCGAGGCGTATCCGGTCCAGCAGGACGGGCAGCGCCGCCACGCCCGGCTGCGGCTCGCGCGGGGCCGGGCCGTCCTCCCGGAGCACCCCGAGCATCGCGCGCAGCTGCACCATCGCGTCCCGGCCGGTCTCCGAGATGGCCTCGAAGGCGGCCTCGGCCCGTTCCGGGGCGCGCCGTACCGCCACCGGACCCGCCTCCGCCTGCACGATCATGATGCTGACCGCATGGGAGAGGATGTCGTGCATCTCCCGGGCGATCCTGGCCCGTTCACGGGCCACGGCCTGTTCGGCCTCGATCCGGTTCGCCCGTTCCAGCTGCGCCGCGCGGTCCTCGACGGCCGCGGTATAGGCCTGCCGGGTGAACTGGAGCCGGCCCAGAACGTAGGCGGCGCACGCGCAGAACAGGGTGAAGGACAGCTCCCTGGCCGAACCGGTCTCCAGGCCCACCGATGCGGCGATGACCGCCACCGAGATCACCCCGACGGCCGCCCGGACGCGCGCCGGGCACTGCAGGGCGACCGTGTAGGCGGCGATCAGCCCGGCGTACGGCAGCGGCTGACCGGGCCCGTCGAGCGTCACCTTGTAGAGGCCGCCGACGAGCAGGATCACCACCAGGACGGTGACCGGCCGGCGCCGCCGCCACACCAGCGGCACCACCGCCGCCGTGGTGATCGCGTACGAGGCCCAGGTCACCGGCGGCAGTCCGGCCTCCCTCGGCAGCACGAACGGCATCGTGACGGCCAGCTGCACCAGCAGCGTCAGGCCCAGGTCCACGGCCCACGGATTGGCCCGGCTCAGCCGCCCGGCCAGCTCGCGTATCAACGGCCGAACTCGGCCCGTACGGCCGCCAGCGCGTCCAGCCGGTTCGTGGTGATCGAGTCGACGCCCGCCGCCATGAGCGTCCTCATCGTCCGCTTGGTGTCCGCCGTCCAGGCCGACACCAGCAGGCCGTCCCGGTGGAGGGCGTGCACCAGCTCCCGGCTCACCAGCCCGAAGCGGTAGTTGAGCCAGAGCGGGGCCACGGCGTCGATGAGCACCCGCCGCGGCGGCGACAGCGTGGTCCAGGTCAGCGCGATCGGCGCGGACGGATCGGCGGCGCGGACCGCGAGCATCGTGTCCGGGCCCGCGCAGTAGGACGTGCGCTCGCCCGCCCCGCACTCGCGGACCAGGCCCACGACGGTGCGCACCGCCTCGGCCGTGGCGCCCGGGAGGTCCAGCATCAGCTGTCCCGTCCCGGCCGCCATCAGGGCGTCGCGCAGCGTGGGCACCCCGCCCCGCGTCAGTTCCTGGAGCTGCGCGACCGTGACCTCGTCGAGGCGGACGTCGTAGCCCCACAGCCGCTGGAGCGACTCGTCGTGGAGCAGGACCGGCACCCCGTCGCGGGTCAGCCGTACGTCGATCTCGACCGCGTCCGCCCCGCGGGCGAAGGCGGAGCCGATCGAGGGCAGGGTGTTCTCACGGACACGGTAGGGATCGCCGCGGTGGCCGACGGCAGTCAGGGTGCGCATGGCCCCATTCTCACGGCCGACGGGCCCGACGGTGTGTCAGCGCGCCAGCCATTCGGCGGTGTACGTGTCGATTTCCGCGATGAGCCGCGCCTTGCCGGCCGGGTCCAGGAAAGACGCCTCGACGGCGTTCTTTGCGAGCTGCGCGAGCCCGCGCTCGTCGAGGTCGAGGAGGCGGGCGGCCACCGCGTACTCGTTGTTGAGGTCGGAGCCGAACATCGGCGGGTCGTCGCTGTTGATGGTGACGAGCACGCCCGCCGCGACCATCTCCTTGACCGGGTGCAGGTCGAGGTCGGTGACCGCGCGGGTGGCGATGTTGGAGGTCGGGCAGACCTCCAGTGCGATGCGGTGCTCGGCGAGGTACGCGAGGAGCGCGGGATCCTGGGTGGCGCTGGTGCCGTGGCCGATGCGTTCGGCGCCCAGCTCGCGGATGGCGTCCCAGATCGTCTCCGGGCCGGTGGTCTCGCCGGCGTGCGGCACGCTGTGCAGGCCCGCGGCCCGCGCCGCGTCGAAGTACGGCTTGAACTGCGGGCGCGGGACGCCGATCTCGGGTCCGCCGAGGCCGAAGGAGACCAGGCCCTCGGGGCGCAGGTCGACGGCGAGCCGGGCGGTCTCGGCGGCGGCTTCGAGGCCGGCCTCGCCGGGGATGTCGAAGCACCAGCGCAGGATGACGCCGAGTTCGGACTCGGCGGCCTTGCGGGCGTCCTCGATGGCCGCCATGAAGGCCTTCTCCTCGATGCCGCGGCGGGTGGAGGAGTACGGGGTGATGGTCAGCTCGGCGTAGCGGATGTTCTGCCGGGCCATGTCGCGGGCGACCTCGAAGGTCAGCAGCCGCACGTCCTCCGGGGTGCGGACCAGGTCGACGACCGACAGGTAGACCTCGATGAAGTGGGCGAAGTCCGTGAAGGTGAAGTAGTCGGCGATCGCCTCGGGGTCGCTGGGGACCTTCGAGTCGGGGTGCCGGGAGGCGAGCTCGGCCACGATGCGCGGGGACGCCGAGCCGACGTGGTGGACGTGGAGTTCGGCCTTGGGCAGCCCCGCGATGAAGGGGTGCAGGTCGGTCATGGGGGTGCCTCCGGGAGAACGCTGGTGCGGGCGGGTCGGGGATTCATCGTAGGCACGCCCGTGACTGTCGGTGGCAGCGCTTAGCATGGCTGTACGAGAGGGGGGCGCCGTATGACCGACAGCAGTCCCGAGCCGCGAGACCCGTGGGCGCCGCCGGAGCGGCCGGCGGTGGAACTGGGCAAGACGCAGGGAACGCACGGAGCGCCGGGCGTGTCCGTCCCGCCGTCCGTGCACGACCAGCCGACGCTCGCCGGAACGCCGGGCGACCAACTGCCCCCGTCCGCGCCGCACCTGTCCGCGCCGCACACGTCCACGCCACCACCGGCTGCGACCACGATGCCGATGACCGGGCCCCCGGCGTCCGCGGCGTACGGGTACCCGGCCCAGCCCCAGCCGGGCTACGGATACCCCGGCGACGCGGGCTACCCCGGCTACTCCGGGTACCCGGGATACCCGGGCCCCGGCGCGTACCCGCCGCCGTACGGGGCGCAGCCGAGCAACGGCTTCGGCATCACCGCGCTCGTCCTCGGCATCCTCGCGGTCGTCGGCTGCGTCACCAGCTTCATAGCGGTCGCGCTCGGCATCGGGGCGGTCGTCTTCGGCGTCCTGGGCAAGGGCAAGGCCAACCGCGGCGAGGCCGACAACGGCGGGATGGCGCTCGCCGGCATCATCCTCGGCGCGGTCGGCATCGTGCTGGGCGGCCTGCTCCTCGTGCTCATGTTCGGCGGACTCATGGACGGGGGGCCGCTCGACGACTCGCCGTACGACAGCCCGTACGACAACTCCCAGGTGCACGAGAAGGTCTGACGGCCAGGCTAGACCTGGGAGGCGCCTAGACCTGGGAGACCCCTCGACCTGCGAGACCCCTCGGCCTAGGAGACCCAGGGCCAGTCGGCGTTCCGGCCGGCCTCGATCAGGGACACCATCCGGAAGGCCCCGTCGGTGAGTCCGCCGAAGGCGTGCCGGTTCGCGGCGCCGGAGGGCGCGTGGCCCGCCCGGTAGCCGGCCAGGTTCCAGGTGTACACCGGAACGGCGGGCGGCACCTCCGCGGTCGGATCGCCTCCGTAGCCGTACGAGGCGGCCTGCTCGTCGGTGACGATCAGCACCCGGTCGTGGCCCCGGTAGTGCTTCTTCACGGCCGCGGCCGTGTAGGTGCCCCCGAGGTCCCCGAACCGCTCCAGCACCTTCAGCACGGACTCGCCGCGGGCGCAGCGGACCGCCTGGCTGGTCGTACCGAACTGCACCAGGTCGGCCTGCTCGGCCCGCAGCGCCAGCGCCGTCCCGAAGACGGCGGCGGCGTCCGCCCGGTTCAGCCTGGAACGGTCCGACAGCGGCGACCACATCGACCCGGACCGGTCGACGAGCACCAGCGTCCGGCCGGGCAGCGCCGGTACGTTGGCCAGCGAGTGGCCGAGCGCCTGCTCCAGCGGGTACGCCCAGCGCAGCGAGGGCGCGTGCTGATAGGCGGCCAGGTAGCGGAAGGGGAACTGCCGGGACCGGGCGACGGCCTCCGGGTCGGAGATCCGCGCCGCGACCTGCGCGGCCACCGCGTCCGAGACCCCGGCCTGGTCGAAGTTGCGCAGGTTGCGCAGCAGGGCCATCGCGCCCATGGACGGGATGACCGCCTCCCACGCGGCCGCGTCCATCGGCCCCTGCAGCCACCCGGCCAGCGCCTCCCAGGTCATGCCCGCCGCCGCGAGCCGCTCCGCGCCGTCCTCGGCGAGGACGACACCGCGCCGCTCGGAGACCGGCAGCTCCATCAGCGCCCGGTGGGCGGCGAGGGTGCGGTTGCCGGCGGGGACCTGCGCGTCGTCCGGATTGTGCCGGCGGTCGAGGGCGTGACGGAACAGCTCGCCCTGCCAGGGCTTGGCCGGGTCGGGGGAGGCGTGCACGAGGTTGAGGACGTCGCCGAAGCGGTAGGCCTTGGAATCGGTGTCGTACTTCAGCAGCGTGGTGCCGGAGTAGAGCCGGCGTACGGCGTCGGCGATGCCGCGCTTGACGGGCTTGGGCACGCTCCGTCCGTACGTCGCCGTCCAGTACGCCAGCAGCTCACCGGGCTCGTCCGCGCGCCGCAGTACGGAGTCCACGACCTGGCGGTTCGAGGGGCCTTCGGTGGCGCCCGCGTCGAGCCGCGCCTTGACGTACTCGGCCGCGCCGACGAGCGAGGCGGTCCGCATGTTCGCGTCCCCGCGGAGCCAGCCCAGCAGGCCGGCCGTCCACACGGGATCCTCGACGGCCAGGGTGCGTACGAGCGCGGCGAACCGGTCGTCGCGGGCCTCGCCGCTCTCGTACGCGGTGCGCTGCGTCACGAAGTTGGCGACGGCGAGCAGGAACAGCTCCGAGCGCGGGTCGCGCAGGTGGCCCGGTCCGCCCTGGTGGGTGCGGGCACGGCCGGCCGAGCGGACGGGCGAAGTGGGCGCGGCGGGCGCGGACTTGAGCGCGCGCAGGTTGAAACGAGCCATGTGAATCCCCCCGAATTCAAAGGAAGCGGGGGAGGCGTGACGTGCGGGATGCCCGAGATCAGAGGTCGGCGACGGACTAAGTCAGGTGCTCAATCCAGCTGAGCTACCGGCCTGGGCCGGGCGGGATTCGAACCCGCCACCTCCTGATCCGGAAGAAGTAACCGTTGCCTGCGCACCGGGCACCCCGCACGCGGCCTCCCGAGATCAAGGTGGCGGCGGCCTGGAGTTCTTTGCAAAAGAAGGAGCCGCAGCCTGCGCACCGGGAGGTGCGTGACGTAGGTGTCCAGAGAACAAGGCCGGCGAAACCACAAGGTGCTCTACCAGCTGAGCTACACCGGCCTGAAGCCGGTGACGGGACTCGAACCCGCGGCCGCCCGATTATGAGTCGAAGTAGGTCTCGCCTTCGCACCTGGACGAGGATCACGTTAGGCGGAGGGCCCGGGCCCCCGCCACGTATTTACCCTCCGTCCGGACCTCGCCGTCGTCAGCGGCCGGACCCTCGCCGTCGTCAGCGGCGTCGCCGCTCCGTCACGCGCCGTCCTCGCGCAGCCGCTTCCGGGCCTCCATCAGGGCGAAGCCCAGCAGGTTCAGCCCGCGCCAGCGCGCCGGATCCAGGGCGCGCTCGTCGTCGGCGGCCAGCCCGATGCCCCAGATCCGGTCCATCGGGCTCGCCTCGACCAGCACCCGGTCCCCGGTGCCCAGCAGGTACGCGCGCAGCGCCGGGTCGGAGCCGAACTTGTGCACGCTGCCCTCCACCACCAGGGCGAAGCGCTCCCGCTCCCATGTCGCGTTGTCGAAGCCGCGCACGAGGCGCCCGGCCTTCTTCGCCTGCGCCGGGCTCTTCGCCTCCAGCGCGGCCTGCTCGGCCTCGGGGTCCGCGAACAGCCGCGCCTTGCCGGCCATCATCCAGTGCTCGGCCGTGGCGTAACGGACGTCACCGACAGTGAAGGCGGACGGCCACCACTGGCTCAGGCAGCTCGGGCCGAGCTTTCCGTCCGGCCGCGGCCGGTGCCCCCAGAACGGCAGGTACTTCACTCGCTCACCGCGGCTGACCTGCTTGATCAGGCTGTCGATCATCTCCATGCACGCGAGTCTGGCAGTCGCCACTGACACTTCGTACGGGATTTTCGGTGTGCCTCGACACATGGTCGACCGATTCCGTCGCGTAATCAAAAGGCAACAACGGAATCACTTGGCCGAGGGCACTGCCTCTGTCAGGATCGGCACTCAATTCGAGCTGTAGCTCGAACTGTAGCTACGGAGAGCGTGAGAGCGTGATGGGCAACCGCTTCCAGGTCAAAGACCGCTTCGCGGACGGCGCGCAGTATATCGACGGGCACCTGAGGCCGGGCACGTCCGGCCGGTCACACACGGTGATCGATCCGGCGACCGGCGACGAGGTCCTCACCTATGAGCTCGCGAGCACCGCGGACGTCGACGCGGCCGTCGCCGCCGCCAAGCGGGCCTTCCCGGCCTGGTCCGGCGCCACCCCCGGCGAGCGCTCGGACGCCCTGCACCGGCTGGCGGCCGTACTGGCCGAGCAGGCGGAGGAGTTCGCGTACGCAGAGTCCCTCCAGTGCGGCAAGCCGATCAAGCTGTCCACGGAGTTCGACGTGCCGGGGACCATCGACAACACCGCCTTCTTCGCGGGAGCCGCCCGTCACCTCCAGGGACAGGCGGCCGCCGAGTACTCCGGCGACCACACCTCGTACGTACGCCGTGAGGCCATCGGGGTCGTCGGCTCCATCGCGCCCTGGAACTATCCGCTCCAGATGGCCGCCTGGAAGATCCTCCCGGCGATCGCCGCGGGCAACACCATCGTCCTCAAGCCCGCCGAGCTCACCCCGCTGACCTCCCTGATGTTCGCGCAGGCGGCCAAGGACGCGGGCCTGCCCGACGGCGTGATCAACATCGTCACCGGCGCCGGCCGCGAGGCCGGCGAGCACCTGGTCGGCCACCCCGACGTGGTGATGACCTCCTTCACCGGCTCCACCGCCGTCGGCAAGCGCGTCGCCGAGATCGCCACCGCCACCGTCAAGCGGCTCCACCTGGAACTCGGCGGCAAGGCTCCCTTCCTCGTCTTCGACGACGCAGACCTGGAGGCCGCCGCGCACGGCGCCGTCGCCGCCTCCCTCATCAACACCGGCCAGGACTGCACCGCCGCGACCCGCGCCTACGTCCAGCGCCCCCTCCACGACGCCTTCGTCGCGCGGGTGGCCGAGCTGATGGAGACCGTCCGCCTCGGCGACCCCTTCGCGCCCACCACCGACCTCGGCCCGCTGGTCTCCCACGCCCAGCGCGACCGGGTCGCCGGCTTCGTCGAGCGCGCCCGGGCCTACGCCACCGTCGTCACCGGCGGCGAGGTCCCGGCGGGCGACCTGGCCGGGGGCGCGTACTACCGGCCCACCCTCATCGCCGGCGCCGCCCAGGACAGCGAGGTGGTCCAGTCCGAGATCTTCGGTCCGGTCCTCGTCGTCCTGCCCTTCGACACCGACGACGAGGGCATCGCGCTGGCCAACGACACCCCGTACGGACTCGCGGCCTCCGCCTGGAGCCGCGACCTCTACCGGGCGAACCGCGCCACCCGCGAGATCAAGGCGGGCTGCGTCTGGATCAACGACCACATTCCGATCATCAGCGAGATGCCCCACGGGGGCTACAAGGCGAGCGGATTCGGAAAGGACATGTCTGCCTACTCCTTCGAGGAGTACACGCAGGTCAAGCACGTCATGTACGACAACACGGCGGTAGCCGCGAAGGACTGGCACCGCACGATCTTCGGGGACCGACCGTAACCATTCGCGGCCATCGCCGCGTGGGCCCACCGCCTGACCAGCGGTACACCTCCCGAAAGGGCACAGCGCATGGAGCAGTTCGAGCCCGACCGCCTCTCGGCGGCGCAACTCGCCGCGATGCGGCGCAGCCTCACCAGCGGGCGCGGCGCCCTCACCCGCCGCTCGCTGTTGCGCGCCTCCGGAGTCGGAGCGCTCACCCTCGCAGGCATGTCCACCCTCGCCGCGTGCGGAATCCCGCCCGCCAAGCGTGCGGGGGACGCGGCCGTGGCCTCCGACGACCACTCGGACCGGGAGAAGGAGATCAACTTCTCCAACTGGACCGAGTACATGGACACCAGCGAGGACGAGAAGACCCGTCCCACGCTGGAGGAGTTCACCAAGCGGACCGGGATCAAGGTCAAGTACACCGAGGACATCAACGACAACGTCGAGTTCTTCGGCAAGATCAGGCCGCAGCTCGCGGCCGGCCAGGACACCGGCCGCGACCTGATCGTCGTCACCGACTGGCTTGCCTCCCGCATCATCCGCCTCGGCTGGGCGCAGAAGCTGGACCCCTCGCACCTGCCGCACGCCTACGCGAACCTGTCCCCGCAGTTCCGCAGCCCCGACTGGGACCCGGGCCGCGCGTACAGCTACCCCTGGACCGGCATCTCGACCGTCATCGCCTACAACACCAAGGCCACCGGCGGGAAGAAGGTCGACTCCGTCACGCAGATGCTCGACGACCCCACCCTCAAGGGCCGCGTCGGCTTCCTCACCGAGATGCGCGACAGCGTCGGCATGACCATGCTCGACCAGGGCAAGGACCCGGCGGCCTTCACCACCGCCGACTTCGACGCGGCGGTCGGCCGGCTCCAGAAGGGCGTGGACACCAACCAGATCCGCCGCTTCACCGGCAACGACTACACCTCGGACCTCGACAAGGGCGACCTCGCGGCCTGTCTGGCCTGGGCGGGCGACGTCATCCAGCTCCAGGCCGACAACCCGGACATCCAGTACGCGATACCGGCGGCCGGCTACATCACCTCCAGCGACAACCTGCTGGTCCCGGTCAAGGCCCGGCACAAGGCGAACGCCGAGAAGCTCATCGACTACTACTACGAGCTTCCGGTCGCCGCCCAGCTGGCCGCGTACATCAGCTACGTGTGCCCCGTCGAGGGGGTGCAGGAAGAGCTCGCGAAGATCGATGCCGAGCTCGCGGAGAACACCCTGATCGTCCCGGACAAGGCGATGACCGCCAAGTCCCACGCCTTCCGCTCCCTCAGCAGCGAGGAAGAGACGGCGTACGAGGAGAAGTTCGCCAAGCTCATCGGCGCGTAGCCACGGCGTCCGGCGTCCGGCGTCCGGCACCCTGCGTCGGCTTTCCGGCTTCCGGCCTCCGGCTGCGGCGCCTCGCGGCGAACCCCTCCCTTGTCCTCTTCGCCTACCCAACCCCCGGGACCCATCCATGACTGACAAGACCGCGGGCGGCGACGTCCGCCTCTCCGGGATCAGCAAGCACTACGGAACCTTCACCGCCGTGCACCCGCTGGATCTCACCATTCCCCAGGGCTCCTTCTTCGCCCTGCTCGGCGCCTCGGGCTGCGGGAAGACCACCACCCTGCGCATGATCGCCGGCCTGGAGGAGCCCTCCACCGGCACGGTCCACCTCGGCGACCGGGAGGTCACCGACCTGCAGCCGTACAAGCGCCCGGTCAACACGGTCTTCCAGAGCTACGCCCTGTTCCCGCACCTGAACATCTTCGAGAACGTCGCCTTCGGACTGCGCCGCCGCGGCATCAAGTCGGTCAAGAAGCAGGTCGACGAGATGCTGGAGCTGGTCCAGCTCGGCCAGTTCGCCCAGCGCAAGCCGCACCAGCTTTCCGGCGGCCAGCAGCAGCGCGTCGCCGTCGCCCGCGCCCTGATCAACCACCCGCAGGTGCTGCTCCTCGACGAGCCGCTCGGCGCCCTCGACCTCAAGCTGCGCCGCCAGATGCAGCTGGAGCTCAAGCGGATCCAGACCGAGGTCGGCATCACCTTCGTGCACGTCACGCACGACCAGGAGGAGGCCATGACCATGGCCGACACGGTCGCCGTGATGAACGGCGGCCGCGTCGAGCAGCTGGGCGCCCCCGCCGAGCTCTACGAGAACCCGGGCACCACCTTCGTCGCCAACTTCCTCGGCACCTCGAACCTCATCGAGGCCTCGGTGGAGTCCGCCGGCGGCTCGTCCGGCGACGTGGTCGTCTCCGCCTCCGGCACGACACTCCGGCTGCCCGCGTCCCGCTGCGCGACCACCCCCAGCACGGGCGGAAAGCTGCTGGTCGGGGTGCGCCCGGAGAAGATATCCCTGGTCCACGCGGACGAGGAGCACACCATCGCGGCCGGCCGCAACAAGGTCCCCGGCCGGATCGCGGCCTCCTCCTTCATCGGCGTCTCCACCCAGTTCGTCATCGACAGCCAGGTCTGTCCGGAGCTGGAGGTGTACGTGCAGAACATCGAGCGCGACAGCCGCCTGGTCCCGGGCGCCGAGGTGATCCTGCACTGGAACGCGGAGCACACGTTCGGCCTGGACGCCTCTCAGGACATCGACGCCGGTGTCGAGACGGTGGAGGACGGCGCATGACCACCACCGCCGCGCCGCCCAAGGCGCCCGCCCCGGCCGAACCCCCGGTGCACAAGCCGTCGGTACGCAAGCGGATGGTCCCGTACTGGCTGCTGCTCCCCGGCATCCTGTGGCTGCTCGTCTTCTTCGTGCTGCCGATGGTCTACCAGGCCTCCACCTCGGTGCAGACCGGCTCCCTCGAAGAGGGCTTCGAGGTCACCTGGCACTTCCGGACCTACTGGGACGCCTTCACCGAGTACTACCCGCAGTTCCTGCGCTCCCTGCTCTACGCCGGCACCGCGACCGCGCTGTGCCTGCTGCTCGGGTACCCGCTGGCCTACCTGATCGCCTTCAAGGCGGGCCGCTGGCGCAACCTGCTGCTCGTGCTGGTCATCGCCCCGTTCTTCACCAGCTTCCTGATCCGCACGCTGGCCTGGAAGACGATCCTGGCCGACGGCGGCCCGGTGGTCGGTGTCCTCAACAGCATCGGCTTCCTCGACGTCACCAGCTGGCTCGGCATGACCGAGGGGGACCGGGTGCTGGCCACGCCGCTCGCGGTCGTCTGCGGTCTGACCTACAACTTCCTCCCCTTCATGATCCTGCCGCTGTACTCCTCGCTGGAGCGCATCGACACCCGCCTCCACGAGGCGGCCGGGGACCTGTACGCCCGCCCCGCCACGGTGTTCCGGAAGGTGACCTTCCCGCTCTCCATGCCGGGCGTGGTCTCCGGGACCCTGCTCACCTTCATCCCGGCGAGCGGCGACTACGTGAACGCCGAGCTGCTCGGCTCCACGGACACCCGGATGATCGGCAACGTCATCCAGTCGCAGTACCTGCGGATCCTCGACTACCCGACGGCGGCCGCGCTGTCCTTCATTCTCATGGCCATCGTGCTGATCATGGTCACCATCTACATCCGCCGAGCGGGGACGGAGGACCTGGTCTGATGCGCAGTCCCCTCAGCTGGCTCCGGCGCAATCTGATCGTCATCGCGGGCCTCTGCACGCTCGCGTACATGATCCTGCCGAACGTCGTCGTCACCGTCTTCTCCTTCAACAACCCCACCGGGCGGTTCAACTACGCCTGGCAGGAGTTCTCGCTCGACGCGTGGAAGGACCCCTGCGGCGTCGCCGACCTGTGCGGCTCCCTCTCGCTCTCGCTCCAGATCGCCCTGTGGTCCACCCTCGCCGCGACCGCCCTGGGCACCGCGATCGCCTTCGCCCTGGTGCGCTACCGCTTCCGGGCGCGCGGCGCGGTCAACTCGCTGATCTTCCTGCCCATGGCCATGCCGGAGATCGTGATGGCGGCCTCGCTGCTCGCGCTCTTCCTCAACATGGGCATCCAGCTGGGCTTCTGGACGATCCTGATCGCCCACATCATGTTCTGCCTCAGCTTCGTCGTCGCCGCGGTCAAGGCGCGCGTCCTGTCCATGGACCCGCGGCTGGAGGAGGCCGCCCGCGACCTCTACGCGGGCCCGGTGCAGACCTTCATACGCGTGACGCTGCCGATCGCGGCGCCGGGCATCGCGGCGGGCGCGCTGCTGTCCTTCGCGCTCTCGTTCGACGACTTCATCATCACCAACTTCAACTCGGGCAACACCGTCACCTTCCCCATGTTCGTGTGGGGATCGGCCCAGCGCGGTACGCCCGTGCAGATCAACGTCATCGGCACGGCGATGTTCGTCATCGCGGTGCTGGTGGTCCTCGTCGGCCAGATGGCCGGCAACCGCCGCAAGAAGGCACAACCGAAGTAGACCCCTGTAGGGAGTTGGAAGACATGGCCCCAGTCGCCATGCGTAGTGTTGCGAAATCCCTTTCGGAAGCGAAGCCGGTCTCGTACTGGCTGGACGACCCCGGCAAGCCCGCCCCCCGGCCGGCGCTGACCTCCGACGAGCGCTGCGACCTGCTGGTCATCGGAGCCGGTTACAGCGGGCTGTGGACCGCGCTGATCGCCAAGGAGCGCGACCCCGAGCGGGACGTCGTGGTGATCGAGAGCAAGGAGGCGGGCTGGGCCGCCTCCGGCCGCAACGGCGGCTTCTGCGCCGCCTCCCTCACCCACGGGCTCGGCAACGGGCTGGCCCGCTGGCCCGGCGAGCTGGCGAAGCTGGAGGAGCTGGGCGCCCGCAACCTCGACGCCATCGAGGAGGCCGTCGCCCGTTACGGCATCGACTGCGACTTCGAGCGGACCGGCGAGATCGACGTGGCCACCGAACCGCACCAGGTCGAGGAGCTGCGCGAGCTGCACGAGGAGGCGCGGCGCCTGGGCCTGGCCGACGGCTCCGAATGGCTCGACCGCGACGCGGTGCGCGCCGAGGTCGACTCCCCGACCTTCCTCGCGGGCCTCTGGGACCGCGACGGCGTCGCCATGCTCAACCCGGCGAAGCTGGCCTGGGGCCTCAAGCAGGCCTGCCTGGACCTCGGGGTGCGGATCTACGAGAACACCCGCGGCCTGAAGATGGCCCCGGCCGGACCCGGCATGACCGTGCAGACCCCCTACGGCACGATCCTGGCCCGCCGGGTCGTCCTGGGCACCAACATCTTCCCGTCGCTGGTCAAGCGGATCCGCCCGTTCACCGTCCCGGTCTACGACTACGCGCTGATGAGCGAGCCGCTGGACGAGGCCCAGCTGGCCGCCATCGGCTGGAAGAACCGGCAGGGGCTGGGGGACAGCGCCAACCAGTTCCACTACTTCCGGATCACCCGCGACCACCGGATCCTGTGGGGCGGCTACGACGCGATCTACCCCTACCGGGGCAAGCTCGACTCCGAGTACGACCACCGCCCCGAGACCTACCTCAGGCTCGCGGAGCACTTCTTCACCGCCTTCCCGCAGCTGGAGGGGCTGAAGTTCAGCCACGCCTGGGGCGGCGCGATCGACACCTGCTCGCGCTTCTCCGCCTTCTTCGGCACCGCGCACTCCGGGAAGGTGGCCTACGCCGCCGGCTACACCGGCCTCGGGGTGGGCGCCACCCGGTTCGGCGCCGAGGTGATGCTGGACCTGCTGGACGGGCTCTCCACCGAGCGCACCCGGCTGGAGATGGTGAAGTCCAAGCCGATGCCGTTCCCGCCCGAGCCCTTCGCCTGGACCGGGATCGCGCTCACGAAGTGGTCGCTGGCCCGCGCGGACGCCCGCGGCGGCCACCGGAACCTGTGGCTCAAGGTGATGGACAAGCTCGGTCTCGGTTTCGACAGCTAGCGGCCGGCCCTCACCGCACACCTCACCGCACGCCCCCGGCGCACACGGCCGGTCACCGCGTGACCCGGTTCACTACTACGGAGTAACGAAACCCGCGTCATACCCGCGCCCGGCCCCGCTCTCTCCAGGTGAGGACCCCTCACCTACGGCGAACGGAGGCCGGGCGATGACGATCCCGGGGGCCAGGACGGCAGTGGAGTGGCTGGTGTCGGTGGCGCCGGACCCCGATACCTGCCGGTGGGAATGGGAGCGCAGCCCCCTCGGGGTCGTCCTCCTGCCCGCCGGCCGGTACTGGGACGTGCTGATCCTGCCCGGGGAGCTGGGGCAGACCACCCTCGACGTGCTCCGTCTGCTCCTCGACCGGCCCGGTGCTCGCCGACTTCGGTGACTCGCGGCTGGGCTTCTTCGTGCCCGCGGGCACCGCGTCCCGCTGGCTGGGGACGGGCGTACGGGGCGCCGGGCCCGGGACCTGGATCGTCGTTCCGTACCCGGGCCGGGCGACCGGCGGGGTGCGCTGGCTGGTGCTCCCGGACGGGCGGGGCACCCTCACCGACCCGGCGGTGCTGGAGCTCGCGATGCACGAGGCGGCCGCGCGCGTGGTGGCGAAGGAGGGCCGGAAGTCTTGACAAGGGCATTGGTCTGGACCATCTTGGGCGCCGCTGACCCCCTCCATCCCCCCATGCACCGGAGGCAGTTGTGCGCAGAGCCTGGTCCTTCCTTACGGCCGCCGCACTCGCGGTGGCCGGCTTCCTCGCCGCGGGCCCGCCGGCCGCGGCGGCGGACGCCGACCTGATACGCAACGGCGGCTTCGAAGCCGGCCTCGACGGCTGGAGCTGCTCGGGCGGCAGCGGAGCCACCGTCACCACGCCCGTGCACGGCGGGGTTTCCGCCCTCCGGGCCACCCCGGCCGGCCAGGACAACGGCCGTTGCTCCCAGAGCGTCACCGTCAAGCCCGACGCGACGTACACGCTCGGCGCCTGGGTGCAGGGTGCGTACGTCTACCTCGGCGCGACCGGGACCGGCACCACCGACGTGTCGACCTGGACGCAGACCCCGGGCGCGTGGAAGCAGCTGACGACCACCTTCCGCACCGGCCCGTCGACGACCTCGGTGACCGTCCACACCCACGGCTGGTACGGCCAGCCCGCCCACTTCACCGACGACCTGACCCTGGTCGGTCCCGACCCCGGCGGCCCCGGCCAGCCCCAGCCCCCGGCCGCCCCCACCGGCCTGACGGCCTCCGCGACCTCGTCGAGCTCGGTCTCCCTGGCCTGGTCGGCGGTGCCCGGGGCCACGTCGTACACCGTCCACCGGGACGGCGCGGGGCCCCTCTCCGTCACCTCCGCCTCGGCGACGGTCACCGGCCTCGCCGCGTCCACCGCGTACACCTTCCGGGTCAGCGCCTTGAACACGGCGGGCGAGTCCCCGAAGAGCGCGCCCGTCTCCGCGACCACGACCGGCGGCGGGGGCGGAGGCGGCGGAGGCCTCCCCGCGCACGCGCTGGTCGGCTACCTGCACGCGAGCTTCGCGAACGGCTCGGGCTACGTCCGGATGGCCGACGTCCCCGCCTCCTGGGACATCGTCAACCTCGCCTTCGGCGAACCGACCTCGGTGACCTCCGGCGACATCCGCTTCCGGCTCTGCCCGGTCGCCGAGTGCCCGAACGTCGAATCCCCGGCCGAGTTCAAGGCGGCGATCAAGGCCAGGCAGGCCGCGGGCAAGAAGGTGCTGATCTCCATCGGCGGCCAGAACGGCCAGGTGCAGCTCGCGACGACGGCCGCCCGCGACGCCTTCGTCTCCTCCGTCGGCGCGATCATCGACGAGTACGGCCTCGACGGCCTCGACATCGACTTCGAGGGCCACTCCCTCTCCCTGGCCACCGGGGACACCGACTTCCGCGCCCCCACCACCCCCGTCGTCGTCAACCTGATCTCGGCCGTGAAGACCCTCAAGGCCCGGTACGGCCCGGACTTCGTTCTGACCATGGCCCCGGAGACCTTCTTCGTGCAGCTGGGCTACCAGTTCTACGGCTCCGGCCCGTGGGGCGGCCAGGACCCGCGCGCCGGCGCGTACCTCCCCGTCATCCACGCCCTGCGCGACGACCTCACGCTGCTGCACGTCCAGGACTACAACTCGGGCCCGATCATGGGCCTCGACAACCAGTACCACTCCATGGGCGGCGCGGACTTCCACATCGCCATGACCGACATGCTGCTCACGGGCTTCCCGGTCGCCGGCAACACCGCTCGCGTCTTCCCGGCCCTGCGCCCGGACCAGGTGGCCATCGGCCTCCCGGCCACGGCCAACGCGGGCAACGGCCACACCGCGCCCGCCGAGGTGAACAAGGCCCTGAACTGCCTGACGAAGAAGACCGACTGCGGGACCTACCAGACCCACGGCACCTGGCCCGGCCTGCGCGGCCTGATGACCTGGTCGATCAACTGGGACCGCTTCGGCGGCTGGGAGTTCAGCCGGAACTTCGACGGGTACTTCGGCGGCTGACCGGCCCGCGCCGGACGGCCAGGCCCACGCCGAGCAGCAGCGGCGCGCACAGCAGCAGACTGGCCAGCACGTCCAGCGGCCAGTGCCACCCCCGCAGGATCAGCCCGACGGCCGTCGCCCCCGTGAGCACCAGGGCGACGGCCGTCGGCCATGCCCGGTGGGTGTACGGGCGCACGAGCAGCGCCGCGCCGATGTACGCGACGGCCGCCGTGGCCGTGTGGCCGGAGGGGAAGTAGCCGGCGGCCCAGGGCTCCAGGGGGCCCGGCCGGGCGGTCCACAGCTTGAACGGGATGACCACGGCCGGCACCAGGGCCATCGCCAGGCCTGCGGCGCCGGCGGCGAGGAGCCGGCCGCGCCGGGCGGCGTAGGCCATGGCCAGCGCCAGGACGGGCAGGGCGACCGGGATGTTGCCGAGGTCCGACAGGCGTTCGGTGACGGAGTCCGGGACCGTGCTCACCAGCGCGCGGCTCAGGGCGCGATCCGGCGCCAGCAGCGGGCCGGAGACCAGCACCTGCCAGGTGACCAGGGAGAAGAGGAGGCCGCAGAGCGCGGCGATCAGGAGAGGAGTGGCCGGCCGTCCCGGAACAGGGGGGATGGTTCCGGGACGGCCGCCCGGATCGGGTTGCCGCGCGCCCCGGGGGGTTTGGGGCGGGCGGCTGTCCGATCGGTGAGGAGTGTGCGCGAACGCATGCCCAGTACGGCGCTGGGGAAGCCCGGTACTGGTGTCGCCCTCGGTTTCCCGTGAGCGGGGTGTCTCACTCATCTGCAGAAACCGTACGGCAGCGAAAGGGGGACCGACAGCAGGATCGCGCTCCCGCCATCGGCCCCCCACAGCTTCTTCACAGTGCCCGCCCGTTACCGCCGGTATGGACCGGGCGCTGCGTGCGGACGTTCTAGCCGTTCGATCAGGTGGCCGCTCAGATGTCCGTGCCGATGGCCGCGAACGCGGCCTCGATGAGGTCCAGGCCCTCGTTCAGCAGGTCCTCGCCGATGACGAGCGGCGGGAGGAAGCGGAGCACGTTGCCGTAGGTGCCGCAGGTGAGGACGAGCAGGCCCTCGGCGTGGCAGGCCTTGGCGAGCGCGCCGGCCGCCTCCGGGAACGGGGTCTTGGAGACCGGGTCCTTGACCAGCTCGATCGCGACCATGGCGCCGCGGCCGCGGATGTCGCCGATGATCTCGTACTTCTCCTGCATGGCCGCCAGGCGGGACTTCATGACGGACTCGATCTTCTTCGCCTTGGCGTTGAGGTCGAGCTCCTTCATGGTCTCGATGGAGCCGAGCGCGCCGGCGCACGCCACCGGGTTGCCGCCGTAGGTGCCGCCGAGGCCACCGGCGTGGGCGGAGTCCATGATCTCGGCGCGGCCGGTCACGGCGGCGAGCGGCAGACCGCCCGCGATGCCCTTGGCGGTGGTGATCAGGTCCGGGACGATGCCCTCGTCCTCGCACGCGAACCACTGGCCGGTGCGGCAGAAGCCGGACTGGATCTCGTCGGCGACGAAGACGATGCCGTTCTCGTTGGCGAACTTCACGATCTCGGGCAGGAAGCCCTTGGCCGGCTCGATGAAGCCGCCCTCGCCGAGGACCGGCTCGATGATGATCGCGGCGACGTTCTCGGCGCCGATCTGCTTGGAGATCTGGTCGATCGCCTGGGCGGCGGCCTCGGGGCCGCAGTTCTCGGCGCCGGTGGGCCAGCGGTAGCCGTAGGCGACCGGGACGCGGTAGACCTCGGGGGCGAACGGCCCGAAGCCCTGCTTGTACGGCATGTTCTTCGCGGTCAGCGCCATGGTGAGGTTCGTACGGCCGTGGTAGCCGTGGTCGAAGACGACGACGGCCTGGCGCTTGGTGTACGAACGGGCGATCTTGACGGCGTTCTCGACGGCCTCGGCGCCGGAGTTGAACAGGGCCGACTTCTTCGCGTGGTCACCCGGGGTCAGCTCGGCGAGGGCCTCGCACACCTCGACGTAGCCCTCGTACGGCGTGACCATGAAACAGGTGTGGGTGAAGTCGGCGAGCTGCGCGGACGCGCGGCGCACGACGGCCTCGGCGGAGGCGCCGACCGAGGTCACGGCGATGCCGGAGCCGAAGTCGATCAGGCGGTTGCCGTCGACGTCCTCGATGATGCCGCCGCCCGCGCGGGCCGTGAAGACGGGCAGGACGGAGCCCACGCCGCCGGCCACGGTCTGCAGGCGGCGGGCCTGCAGCTCCTGCGACTTGGGGCCGGGGATCGCGGTGACGATCTTGCGCTCCTGCGGGACAGCGGTCATGGAGGGCTCCTGGGGGTGTTTTCGGACGCACTTGTGTCTTTGTCCGCAGGCTAGGCCCGGGAGCGGTGGTCCTGCATGCTCCGTTCGGTAGTGATCACCGCGTGTCCTTGTCCGCGACGGCCATAGGAAGGGCGCGGCGCGCATCTCGCGGATCATGGCCGGGTGCGGGCAGCCGGACGGCGGGGGCCACTAGATTGACCACGCAGCGCAAGGCGGTAACGGGCAGGGGGCAGCGTTTTCATGGACACCGATGGCATGCACGGCGGTCATGGCCGAAACCAAGACCACGGCGGACACGGTGGACCGCCCGAGACGGCGGCGGGCCCTCACGTGCCCCACCCCGCGGGGCCGCTGCCTTCGCTGCCGCCCCGGCCTGCCATGGCCCCGGTACTGCCGCCCCTGCCCGCCTACGCACCCGGAGCGGCCCCGGGAACCGCCGCAACCGGGGTCGAGGGCCCGGTCGACACCCCCTTCACGGCATGGCTGCGCGTCCCCCGGCCTGAGGTGGAGCCGGGCTTCTGGCGCCTCACATACACACCGGTCGCGCCGAAGGCCGGTTCCGGCTGGTGGATGCTGACCCGAGTCGTGGTTGCCTTCCTCGTCTTCTTCGTGTGCTGGCGGGCCTTCAGGGAGGGGAAGCTTCCCTTTCTCGGCGCTCCGCTCTACTACTTCACCCCGGAAAGCTGGTGGACGGGTGGGTCCGCCAAGGTCGCGGCCGACCACCGGGGGCAGGCGGCTGTACAGCTCTACGAGCTGCTGGGCACGGTGGGCCTGTTCCTCGGCTTTGCCAAGCTCGGCGGCTGGAGGGCCGTGTTCGACGACCTGATCGCCGCGCGAGGACCTTGGTACCGCGCGGCGGGCGCCGTGGCTGGAGCCTTCGTGACCGTCCTGCTGATCCAGAACCAGGTACTGACGGTCTATCCACTGGCCTTCGGGCACCTTCCGTACGGCGAGCTCGGCAGGGTGACCGGTTCTCTGGTCACCTACGTCATCTACGCGCTGATCTACGCCCCGCTCTTCCTCGTCTTCGCCCGCCTCGGCGGCTGGGCCGCCCTCCTGGCCGGCCTCCGTACCCCCACCCGGCCCGCCGATACCTCTCCTTCCCCGAGCGAGCCGGCCCCCGACGACCCCGCCGGCTGGCCACAGCTGCGCGCCGCAGGGCTGGGGGAGTCCGCCGACCGGCTGGCCGCCGAAGCCGCAGCCGGGCGGATGAACGACGTGGACCACGTACGGATCCGGCGCGCCTGGGATTCCGTTCTGGTGGACCCCGCCCGACGTACGGCCTTCGCCAAGGCCGTACGGGACCAGGGCGCAGCCGCCTGCGGCCACCCCTCCGGAGCCCGCGACCTGCCCGTCCGAACCGCCCGGCACGACCTCGTCGTCGCCCAGCTCCGGCTCGGCAGCGTCACAGACGCCGAATCCAACCCCCACGAGCGCCGGGGAACGGGCTTCGCCCTGGACCCGGGGGTGCTGGGGACCTCGATGCTCGCCGTCGGACCTTCCGGCGCCGGCAAGACCGGCCGGCTGGTCCGGCCTGTCGTCGAATCGCTGCTGCTCCAAGCGCTGGCGGGCGAGGCCGCGGTGATCGTCGTCGCAGCAGCTGGAACGCAGCTCGGTCCCGATGACGCCTACGACATCGTCGTACGCCTCGGTGACCCGTCATCCATCCATGACCTCGACCTCTACGGCGGCGCCGCCGACCCCGACGAGGCGGCCTCCCTGCTCGCCGAGGCATTCGTCGGAGACATCCCGGGCATTGACGTACGCCGATCCGCGACGGCCCTTGCCCAGCTCATCGGCCCCTTCCGGCTCGCCCACGGCCGTTTCCCCACCGTGCCCGAGCTGCGCGAACTCCTCGAAGGACTGCCGTCCGCGCTCGGCGCCCTGCGCCAGGCGTTGGAGAGGGCCGATCGCCAGACCATGCTGCGCGAGCTCGATACCCGGATCCGGCAGTCCGGGGTCCAAGGCGACCCCGGGCCTCTCCTCGCCGATCGTGTCGCACTGCTCGACCGGCCTGCCTTCCAGGGCTTCTTCGACACCACCGGCGCCGGGAGGCCCTTCTCCCTGCGTGCCCTCGAACACCCCATCCGGGTCCGTGTGGACCTCCCGGAGCGCGCCCACGCCGACGCTTCCCGACTGCTGGCCCGGCTACTGCTCGCCCAGTTCAACGGCTCGGCCGCGGCGCGCGCCGACCGCTCCCTCTTCGCCTTCCTCGTCTTCGACGATGCCTCGCAGACCCTGACGCCCGCGACCGTCCGTGGCGTTCAGCGGCTGCGCTCGGCGAACGCGGGCGTCCTGCTCACCCTGCGCACCCTGGACGACGTCCCGGAACCGCTGCGCACCCCGCTGCTCGGGTCGGTCGGCTGCCGGGTGGCCTTCTCGGGGGTGACCACCTGGGACGGCAAGTGGTTCGCGGACGCCTGGGGGACCGAGCTGGTCGAGACCCGCGACGTCACGAACCGGACGATCTACGCCGACCAGCCCATGACCCGCTTCATCCACAGCGTGCGCAAGGTGATCACCGGCAAGGCGGTCACCACCGAGGCGGTCACGGTGCGGCAGGTGGAACGGGAGCGCTGGTCGGCTTCCGCTCTCGCCAACACCGTGCCCCCCGGCCACGCCGTCCTCTCGCTCACCTCCGTCCGCGGAGAGCGGGCCGCTCCGCTGCTGGTGAGGCTCGGGGAGTGAGCCGAGCGGACCGGGCCGAGTGGGCCCGGTCCGGTACCCCCTGTCGCGTGGGCCCGACTGAGCGGATCACGTGAGGCGACCCGTACGGGATGGCAGAATCAAGGTGAGCCGTTCGTACGCCACGGCGAAGTCCGCGGTAGCGGTCCACGGCGAGAATCTCGCGTCGGCACCTCGCCGCCGCACTCCTCCTCCCCCTAAGGTGCCCCGGTATCCATGCCGCTCACCCTCGCCTCACTCGTCCAGCACTCGGCGCTCAAGCTCAGCGTCCGGGCGGGGGAGGGCCGCCTCGACACCCCGGTGCGCTGGGCCCACGTCAGCGAGCTCGCCGACCCCGTCCCCTACATGGAGGGCGGGGAGCTGCTCCTGATCACCGCGATGAAGCTGGACGCGGGGGACCCGGAGGAGATGCGCGCCTACGTACGCCGCCTCGCCGCGGCCGGGGTCGTCGGCATCGGCTTCGCGATCGGCGTCAACTACGAGGAGATCCCCGAGGCGCTGGTCGAGGCCGCGAGGACCGAGGACATGCCGCTGCTGGAGGTTCCGCGGCGGACCCCCTTCCTCGCGATCAGCAAGGCCGTCTCCGCGGCCCTCGCGGCGGACCAGTACCGGGCCGTGACCGCCGGTTTCGAGGCCCAGCGGGAGCTGACGCGCGCCGCCCTGTCCGTCGACGGGCCCGCCGAGCTGCTGGCGAGGCTGGCCGCGCACGTGCACGGCTGGGCGGCGCTCTACGACACCTCGGGCGCGGTCGTCGCGGCCGCCCCCGACTGGGCCGCGCGGCGCGCCGCCCGGCTGACCCCCGACGTGGAGCGGCTGCGGGAGCGGCCGGCGCCCGCGAGCGCCGTGGTCGGCGGCTCGGAGGACCGCGTCGAACTCCAGTCCCTCGGCACGGGACGACGGGCCCGCGGCGCCCTCGCCGTCGGCACCGGAGCCCCGCTGGGCACGGCCGAGCGCTACGCCGTCCACTCCGCGGTCGCGCTGCTGACCCTCACCACCGAGCGGTCGCGCTCGCTGCACGACGCCGAGTCCCGGCTGGGGGCGGCGGTGCTGCGGATGCTGCTGGCCGGCGAGGCGGACCACGCCCGGTCGGTGGCCGGGGACCTGTACGGGGTCCTGCTGGAGGCGCCGTTCCGGCTGATCGTGGCCGAGCCGGCGCTGCCGGGAACGGCGCAGCCGGAAGGCCTGGCCCTGCTCGCCGACACGGTGGAGTCGGCGGCCGCCCGCACGGGGGAGGCACTGCTGGTGGTCCCGGAGGCGGGCCGGCTCGTGGTCCTGGCCTCCGACGGGGGCTCGGGCGTCCAGGCGTGCGTGGACCACGCGGAGACCCTGGAGGCACGGCGCGGCCGGGACGCGGCCGGTCCGGAGCCGGACGAACTGGTGGTCGGCCTGTCCGCACCGGCCGGGCCGGGCGGCGTGGCGGCGGCCCTCAAGCAGGCCGACCAGGCGCTCGCCGTGGCCCGGCGACGGGGGCGGCCGCTGGTGGAGCACGAGGACATGGCGGCGGGCTCGGTCCTGCCGCTGCTGGCCGACGACGCGGTACGGGCCTTCGCGGACGGCACCCTGCGCGCGCTGCGGGACCACGACGCGACCGGGCGCGGCGACCTGGTGGCCTCGCTGCAGGCGTGGCTCTCCCGGCACGGCCAGTGGGACGCGGCCGCCGCCGACCTCGGCGTGCACCGGCACACGCTGCGCTACCGGATGAAGCGCGTCGAGGAGATCCTCGGCCGCTCGCTGGAGGACCCGGACGTCCGGATGGAACTGTGGCTCGCCCTCAAGGCCACCTCGACCCCGTCGTAGCGGAGCCCCTGCGGTGGGCCGCGGGGGGCGACAGTGACAAACCGGCGCGACGTCGACGGCACGTACTACACGCCGGATAAACGCCGAAACGCCGACCGAGTCCTACGGTGGAGGGGTCAGGACCCACCGCACACTTCCGAAGGGCCGGGATTCGCATGACTTCCACCCACGCCTTCTGGCTCGCCGGCCGCCAGGCCACCGGCGAGGACAGCTTCGACGTCCACTCCCCGTGGGACGGCCGGGTGGTCGGCACCGTCAGCGTGCCGACCGACGAGCAGGTCGAAGAGGCCGTGGCCGCGGCGTACGCGGTGACGGCGGAGTTCTCCGCGACGCCCGCCCACGTACGGGCCGCGGCCCTGGACCACGTGTCCAAGCGGCTCGCCGAGCGCACCGAGGAGATCGCCCAGCTGATCTCCGCCGAGAACGGCAAGCCCGTGAAGTGGGCCCGCGGTGAGGTCGGCCGTGCGGTGTCCGTCTTCCGCTTCGCCGCCGAAGAGGCCCGCCGCTTCAACGGCGGAGAGGCCCAGCGCCTCGACACCGACGCCGGCGGCGTCGGCCGTCTCGCGCTGACCCGCCGTTTCGTCAAGGGTCCGGTCCTCGGCATCGCGCCGTTCAACTTCCCGCTGAACCTGTGCGCACACAAGGTGGCCCCGGCCATCGCCGTCGGCGCGCCGATCATCCTCAAGCCCGCTCCGGCGACGCCGCTGTCCGGGCTGATCCTGGGTGAGCTGCTCGCCGAGACCGACCTCCCGGCCGGCTCCTGGTCGGTCCTGCCGGTCGCGAACGACAAGATGCCGGCCCTGGTCAAGGACGAGCGACTCCCCGTCATCTCCTTCACCGGCTCCGACACCGTCGGCTACGCCATCCAGCAGTCGGTGCCCCACAAGCACTGCACCCTGGAGCTCGGCGGCAACGCGGCGGCCGTGGTCCTCGACGACTGGTCCTCCGAGGCCGACCTCGACTGGGCCGCGACCCGCATCGCGACCTTCTCGAACTACCAGGCCGGCCAGTCCTGCATCTCCGTGCAGCGCGTGATCGCCGACGCCTCCGTCTACGACCGCCTCGTCGAGAAGGTCGTCGCGAACGTCCAGGCGCAGGTCACCGGCGACCCGTCCGACTCCGCCACCGACGTCGGCCCCCTCGTCTCCGAGGCCGCCGCCCAGCGCGTCGAGTCCTGGGTCGACGAGGCCGTGTCGGCCGGCGCCAAGCTGCTCGCCGGCGGCAAGCGCGAGGGTGCCTCGTACGAGCCCACCGTCCTCGCGAACGTCCCGGACGGCGTCAAGCTCGCCACCGAGGAGGTCTTCGGCCCGGTCCTGACCCTGCAGCGGGTCGAGAACACCGACGAGGCCTTCGCCGCGGTGAACGAGTCGAAGTTCGGTCTGCAGACCGGCGTCTTCACCCGCAACGTCCAGACCGCGTTCCGCGCCCACCGCGAGCTCGAGGTCGGCGGCGTGATCATCGGCGACGCGCCGTCCTACCGCGCCGACCAGATGCCGTACGGCGGCGTCAAGCAGTCCGGTGTGGGCCGCGAGGGCGTCCGCTACGCGATGGACGACTACACGTACGAGCGGGTCCTGGTCCTGACCGGCCTCGACATCTGATCTCGTACGGCCAAAAGCCGACGGCCGGAGCCTACTGTGCGGGGGCTCCGGCCGTCCCCCTTTTCCCCGTCCGGACGGGGGGCGAGGCACCCCCGGGCCCCCGGTTCGCCCGACTGGACCGCCCCGGCTTTTCCGGTGGAGCCGGACGGGGTACGACTCACAGGTAGCACCGGCTGGTAATCCGGTGAGCCAACCGACTCCGGCGGCGAGGTGGGTCCCCTCATGTCCGCAACACAGCCCGCACAGCCTGCACAGCCCGCACGGCCCGTACAGGCCGGCGGTACACAGCCCAAGGTGACCGAGCGCGAGGCGCGGCAGGTCGCGGAAGCGGCCCGGGAACAGGACTGGCGCAAACCCAGTTTCGCCAAGGAACTCTTCCTCGGACGCTTCCGGCTCGACCTGATCCATCCACACCCGCTCCCCGCGGACGAGGACGTCCGGCGCGGCGAGGCCTTCCTCGCCCGGCTCCGGGTTTTCTGCGAGACCGAGATCGACGGTGCCCGCATCGAGCGCGAGGCGAAGATCCCCGACGAGACCGTGCGCGGGCTCAAGGAGCTCGGCGCCCTCGGCATGAAGATCGACCCCAAGTACGGGGGCCTCGGTCTCACCCAGGTCTACTACAACAAGGCGCTCGCCCTCGTCGGCTCGGTCAGCCCGGCCATCGGGGCCCTGCTCTCCGCACACCAGTCGATCGGCGTGCCCCAGCCGCTGAAGATGTTCGGCACGCAGGAGCAGAAGGACGCCTACCTGCCGCGCTGCGCCACCAGCGCGATCAGCGCCTTCCTGCTCACCGAGCCCGACGTGGGTTCGGACCCGGCGCGCCTGGCCACCACGGCGGTCCCGGACGACGACGCGGGCGAGTACGTCCTCGACGGCGTGAAGCTGTGGACCACCAACGGGGTCGTCGCGGACCTGCTCGTCGTGATGGCCCGGGTGCCGAAGTCAGAGAACCACCGCGGCGGCATCACCGCCTTCGTCGTGGAGGCCGACTCGCCGGGCATCACCGTCGAGCACCGCAACGCCTTCATGGGCCTGCGCGGTCTGGAGAACGGGGTCACCCGCTTCCACCGGGTACGGGTCCCCGCGGGCCAGCGCATCGGCGCCGAGGGCGCCGGCCTCAAGATCGCCCTGACCACGCTCAACACGGGCCGGCTCTCGCTGCCCGCCATGTGCGTAGGCGCCGGGAAGTGGTGCCTGAAGATCGCCCGCGAGTGGTCCGGCGTACGCGAGCAGTGGGGCCGGCCGGTCGCGAAGCACGAGGCGGTCGGCGCCAAGATCTCCTTCATCGCCGCCACCACCTTCGCCCTCGAAGCGGTCGTCGACCTCGCCTCCCAGATGGCCGACGAGGACCGCAACGACATCCGTATCGAGGCCGCCCTCGCCAAGCTCTACGGCTCCGAGATGGCCTGCCTGATGGCCGACGAGCTGGTCCAGATCCGCGGCGGCCGCGGCTTCGAGACCGCCGAGTCCCTGGCCGCCCGCGGCGAGCGCGCCGTCCCCGCCGAGCAGATGCTCCGCGACCTGCGCATCAACCGGATCTTCGAGGGCTCGACGGAGATCATGCACCTGCTGATCGCCCGCGAGGCCGTCGACGCCCACCTGTCGGTCGCGGGCGACCTCATCGACCCGGACAAGGCACTCGGCGACAAGGCCAGGGCGGGCGCCCGCGCCGCCGGCTTCTACGCCCGCTGGCTGCCCAAGCTGGCCACCGGCGCCGGGCAGGTCCCCGGCACCTACCGGGCCTTCCACCCGAGCGGCCACCCCGACCTCGCCACCCACCTGCGCTACGTCGAACGCAGCGCCCGCAAGCTCGCCCGGTCCACCTTCTACGCCATGTCCCGCTGGCAGGGCCGCATGGAGACCAAGCAGGGCTTCCTGGGCCGGATCGTCGACATCGGCGCCGAGCTCTTCGCGATGAGCGCGGCCTGCGTCCGGGCCGAGCACCTGCGTGCCACCGGCGAGCACGGCCGCGAGGCCTACCAGCTGGCCGACGCCTTCTGCGAGCAGTCCCGGCTGCGTGTCGAGGAGCTCTTCGGCCGGCTCTGGGCCAATACCGACGACCTCGACCGCAAGGTGGTCGCGGGCGTCCTCTCCGGCACGTACGCCTGGCTGGAGGAGGGCGTCCTCGACCCCTCCGGCGACGGCCCCTGGATCGCGGACGCGGCCCCGGGACCCTCCGTTCAGAAAAACGTGCACCGCCCCATCCGCTGACCTGCAATCATCGCCGAACGTCGGACAGACGTACGAGGATGAGTACGAGTGCGCGTACGTACAGGTACGCGTACGTACGGGCACAGCGCGAGGCGGACGAGAACGATGCCGACGGCCGAGCAGGACCGCACCAGCCGACGGCTGGCCTGGTGCGTGGCGCACCTGTTGCGCCACGCACCGGACCACGTCGTCTCCGACATGATCGGCCGCCTCGACGGGCCGGCCCGCAAATACCTCTGCCGGGACGAGTGGCTGTCGGCCTCGACCGTCACCCTGCTGCTGCGCCACGGCGGCGCTGCCGACCGGACCTACATCGCCCGCAACCCCCGGGTCGTGGGCCGGCCCCTGCCCGGTCTCCCCGGCCCCGCCCGGTACGCCCGCCGCCGGACGCCGGCGGAACTCCTGCCCGTGCTCCGCGCCGAGCTCGGCCGCGACCCCGACGGGGAACCGCTCACCGCCGCCGAGCTGACCGGCCTGCTGCGCCGGCACGGCCGGCGCGGGCCGCGGGTCCCGCTGGACATCCTGGCGCTGCCGTACCGGCCGGACCCGGAGCGGCTGCTCGCCGAGCACGTCCGCGACCCGCTGCCGACCGGCGCGGTCGAGGCCCTGCTGCTCGTCGCCGACCTGCCCCCGCAGACCGTCCGCGCGTTCCTGGCCACCGGGGCGGCGCAGGACGGGCGCTCGTGGCACCGGCCGGCCGTCCGGGCCGTGCGCATGGGCCGGGTCACGCACGAGGAACTCGTCGCCCACGTCGCGCCCGCGCACCGCACGCTGCTGCTGGCCCGCCTTCCCGGGGCCGACGGCCTGCGCTGGACCCTGCCCGAGCAGGCCGGCATGCAGACGGCCGTGCAGCGGGCCCTGCGCCCGCTGGGGGACGATCCGCGCCTGTGGGCGGAGCTGCTGCGGCACGCCCCCGGTTACCCGGGCCCGCTGCCCGCGCTGGTGGCCGCCGTGGCCGACGGCACCGCGCCCGAGCCCGCCGACGAGGCCGAGCCCGGCCCCGAGCTGGTCCGGGCGGTGCGCCGGCTGGCTCCGGCGGCCCCCGAGCCCTTCGGGGGCGTGGAGCGCGAGCTGGCCCTGGCGAGCCTCGCCGTGCCGATGGAGAGCGTCGAGGAGGACATCCGCTGGGTGCGCGACTGCCTCGACCGCGGCCTGCTCACCGGCATCGACGTGATCCGGCACAAGCTGCCGGCCTGCTGGGCCCTCGACGAGGACCACTGGCTCGGCGACGTGGACCATCCCGACCGGCACGACCGTCCCGAGGCCGTCCTGGCCGCCCACGCCGAGGCCGACCGGCTGCTGGCCCTGGCCCTGGGCGACGACCCCGAGGCCTGGTGGCGGGTCGCCCGCACCCTCCCGGACTTCGCCGGAACGCTCCCGCACCTCCTGCTGCGGGTCACTGAAGGGGGCTCCGTGTCCGGCCGCTCCTGACTTCCGGCACCATGGGGGCATGAGCGACCGCCCAGCCCCCCTCGCCGATCCGCACCTCCTCTTCGACCCCGCGGCCGGCCTCCGGGACATCGTCATCCTCGGGTCCACCGGGTCCATCGGCACCCAGGCCATCGACCTGGCCCTGCGCAACCCGGACCGGTTCCGGGTCACCGCCCTGTCCGCCGCCGGCGGGCGGGTCGGGCTGCTGGCCGAGCAGGCCCGGCTGCTGCGGGTCGAGAAGGTGGCCGTCGCCCGCGAGGACGTCGTACCGGCCCTGAAAGAAGCGCTGAGCGCCCAGTACGGTCCGTCCGAGCCGCTGCCCGAGATCCTGGCCGGACCGGACGCCGCGACCGAGCTCGCCGGCTCCGAGTGCCACACCGTCCTCAACGGCATCACCGGCTCCATCGGCCTCGCGCCGACCCTCGCCGCCCTGCGGGCCGGCCGCACCCTGGCGCTGGCCAACAAGGAGTCGCTGATCGTCGGCGGCCCGCTGGTCAAGGCCCTCGCGCGGCCCGGCCAGATCATCCCGGTCGACTCCGAGCACGCCGCGCTCTTCCAGGCGCTCGCCGCCGGAACCCGCGCCGACGTCCGCAAGCTCGTGGTCACCGCCTCCGGCGGGCCCTTCCGCGGCCGCACCCGCGCGGAGCTGGCCGCGGTCACGGTCGAGGACGCCCTCGCCCACCCCACCTGGGCCATGGGCCCGGTGATCACCGTCAACTCGGCGACCCTGGTCAACAAGGGACTGGAGGTCATCGAGGCGCACCTGCTCTACGACATCCCGTTCGACCGCATCGAGGTCGTCGTCCACCCGCAGTCCTACGTGCACTCGATGGTCGAGTTCACGGACGGTTCCACGCTCGCCCAGGCCACCCCGCCGGACATGCGGGGCCCCATCGCGATCGGCCTCGGCTGGCCCCAGCGGATCCCGGACGCGGCCCCCGCCTTCGACTGGACCAAGGCCTCCACCTGGGAGTTCTTCCCGCTGGACACGGAGGCCTTCCCCGCGGTGGGCCTGGCCCGGCACGTGGGCACCCTCGGCGGCACCGCCCCGGCCGTGTTCAATGCGGCCAACGAGGAGTGCGTGGAGGCGTTCCTGGCAGGTCGGATGCCGTTCACAGCAATCATGGATACGGTCTCTGCCGTGGTCGATGAGCACGGGACGCCGGAGTCGGGAACTTCCCTGACCGTCCAGGACGTCCTTGAAGCGGAGGCCTGGGCCAGGGCCCGGGCGCGGGAGATGGCGGCTCGGGCCGCCGCGGAGGCGCGCGCATGACACTACTGATGACGGTGCTCGGGGTCGTGGTCTTCGCGGTCGGCCTGCTGGTCTCCATCGCCTGGCACGAGCTGGGGCACCTCTCCACGGCCAAGTTCTTCGGCATCCGGGTGCCGCAGTACATGGTGGGCTTCGGCCCGACCATCTGGTCGCGGAGGAAGGGCGAGACCGAGTACGGGATCAAGGCCATCCCGATGGGCGGCTACATCCGCATGATCGGGATGTTCCCGCCCGGCGAGGACGGCAAGGTCACCGCCCGCTCCACGTCGCCGTTCCGGTCGATGATCGAGGACGCGCGCTCCGCCGCGTACGAGGAGCTCCAGCCCGGAGACGAGAGCCGGCTCTTCTACACGCGCAAGCCGTGGAAGCGCGTGATCGTGATGTTCGCCGGCCCCTTCATGAACCTCGTCCTGGCCGTGGCGATCTTCCTCACCACCCTGATGACCTTCGGGCTCAACACCCAGACCACCTCGGTCGCCACCGTCTCGGACTGCGTCATCCAGCAGAGCGAGAAGCGCACCAAGTGCCTGCCCGAGGACCCGGCCGCCCCCGCCAAGGCGGCGGGCCTGAAGCCGGGCGACAAGATCGTCGCCTTCAACGGCCGCCCGGTCGACGAGTGGTCCGCCCTGCAGAAGGACATCCGCGCCACCGTCGGCCCGGCCGAGATCACCGTGGAGCGGGCCGGCGAGCGCGTGGACCTCACGGCGAACCTGATCGAGAACAAGGTCGCCAAGACGGACAGCAGCGGCAAGTACGTCAAGGACGAGTACGTGACCGCCGGCTTCCTCGGCTTCGGCCCCGCCACCGGCTACGTCCCGCAGTCCTTCGGCCAGTCCGGCGAGCGCATGGGCGAGATGATGCAGGCCGGCGTGCAGTCGTTGATCGAACTGCCGTCCAAGGTCCCGGGCCTGTGGGACGCGGCCTTCAACGGGGCCGAACGCAAGCAGGACAGCCCGATGGGCGTCGTCGGCGCGGCGCGGGTCAGCGGTGAGATCTTCACCCTCGACATCCCCGCCCAGCACCAGCTCGTGTTCTTCCTCAACCTGCTGGCCGGTTTCAACCTCTCGCTGTTCCTGTTCAACATGCTGCCGCTGCTCCCGCTCGACGGCGGGCACATCGCCGGAGCCCTGTGGGAGTCGGTCCGGCGCAAGCTGGCGCGGCTCTTCCGGCGCCCCGACCCCGGCCCGTTCGACGTGGCGAAGCTGATGCCCGTCGCGTACGTGGTCGCGGGCCTGTTCATCTGCTTCACCCTGCTGGTGATGGTGGCGGACGTGGTGAACCCGATCAAGATCACCTAGTCCTCGCGGACCTTCACCGCGGTCGTACGGGAGCCGGGCACACATCGTGCCCGGCTCCCTACGTTCGGGTGGGACACCCCCTCGGATGCGAGGGCAGCGCATGGTTTGCCGTAATCTCGAAGCCTGGAGCCCGCCGAATTCGGGACCTTGATCCACACCTTGGGGTTGCACAGCAGATGACTGCCATCTCTCTCGGAATGCCGGCCGTGCCGACGAAGCTTGCCGACCGCAGGGTCAGCCGCAAGATCCAGGTCGGATCGGTGGCCGTCGGCGGCGACGCGCCCATCTCGGTGCAGTCGATGACCACCACCCGCACCTCCGACATCGGCGCCACGCTCCAGCAGATCGCCGAGCTGACCGCCTCCGGCTGCAACATCGTCCGCGTGGCCTGCCCGACCCAGGACGACGCCGACGCGCTCGCCGTGATCGCGAAGAAGTCGCAGATCCCGGTCATCGCCGACATCCACTTCCAGCCGAAGTACGTGTTCGCCGCGATCGACGCCGGCTGCGCCGCGGTCCGCGTGAACCCGGGCAACATCAAGCAGTTCGACGACAAGGTCAAGGAGATCGCGCACGCCGCCAAGGCCGCGGGCACCCCGATCCGGATCGGCGTCAACGCGGGCTCGCTCGACGCCCGCCTGCTGAAGAAGTACGGCAAGGCCACCCCCGAGGCGCTGGTCGAGTCCGCGCTGTGGGAGGCCTCCCTCTTCGAGGAGCACGGCTTCGGCGACATCAAGATCTCGGTCAAGCACAACGACCCGGTCGTCATGGTCAACGCCTACCGCCAGCTGGCCGCCGCCTGCGACTACCCGCTGCACCTGGGCGTCACCGAGGCCGGCCCCGCGTTCCAGGGCACCATCAAGTCCGCCGTCGCCTTCGGCGCGCTGCTCTCCGAGGGCATCGGCGACACCATCCGCGTCTCCCTCTCCGCCCCGCCGGTCGAGGAGATCAAGGTCGGCAACCAGATCCTGGAGTCGCTGAACCTCAAGCCGCGCCGCCTGGAGATCGTCTCCTGCCCGTCCTGCGGCCGGGCCCAGGTCGACGTCTACAAGCTGGCCGAGGAGGTCACGGCGGGCCTGGAGGGCATGGAGGTCCCGCTGCGCGTCGCGGTCATGGGCTGCGTCGTCAACGGCCCGGGCGAGGCCCGCGAGGCCGACCTCGGCGTCGCCTCCGGCAACGGCAAGGGCCAGATCTTCGTGAAGGGCGAGGTCATCAAGACCGTCCCCGAGTCGAAGATCGTGGAGACCCTCATCGAGGAGGCGCTGAAGATCGCCGAGCAGATGGAGAAGGACGGCGTGATGAGCGGCGAGCCCACGGTCGCCATCGGCGTCTGAGGCTCCCGAGGAGTGCCCCGGCCCCGTTCCCGCAGCTCGCGGGCGGGGCCGGGGCTTTTTCGTGACCTGCGGACGCGGCATCGTCCGGCGCCTCCGGGTACAGTGCGGAGATCAGCAGACTTGCATGGTGAGGCCCCAGTGTTGACGCAGACCACCACCCGGGTCCTTGAGCCCAGTGATCTCGACGCCGCGCTCGACATCCTCGGACGCGACCCGGTCGAGAACGCGTTCGTCACCTCCCGGGTCCAGGTGGCCGGACTCGACCCCTGGCGCCTGGGCGGCGAGATGTGGGGCTGGTACGCCGACGGCGAGCTCCGTTCGCTCTGCTACGCGGGCGCCAACCTGGTCCCCGTCTGCGCCGAACCCGACGCCGTGCGCGCCTTCGCCGACCGCGCCCGCCGCACCGGCCGCCGCTGCTCCTCCATCGTCGGCCCCGCCGAGGCCACCCGGCTGCTGTGGCAGCTCCTGGAGCCCAGCTGGGGGCCGGCCCGCGAGGTCCGTTCCCACCAGCCGCTCATGGTCATCGAGCGTCCGTCCACCACGGTCCGGGCCGACCCGCGGGTCCGCCGGATCCGCAAGGACGAGATGGACCTGATCATGCCCGCCTGCGTGGCCATGTTCACCGAGGAGGTCGGCATCTCGCCGATGGCCGGCGACGGCGGGCTGCTCTACCAGGCCCGCGTCGCCGAGCTCGTCGCGAGCGGCCGCTCCTTCGCCCACGTCGAGGACGGCATGGTCGTCTTCAAGGCGGAGATCGGCGCCGCCACCGCCCGCGCCTGCCAGATCCAGGGCGTGTGGGTGGACCCCGAGTTCCGCGGCCGCGGGCACTCGGAGACCGGCATGGCCGCCGTCGTCGCCTACGCGCTGCAGGACGTGGCCCCCGTGGTCAGCCTCTACGTGAACGACTACAACACCGCCGCGCGGGCGGCGTACCGGCGCGTCGGCTTCCGCGAGGTCGGCGCTTTCATGAGCGTGCTGTTCTGAACCGGTACGCCGCCCCGGCGGCGGCATTCCGGCGCGACCGTACCGCGAAGTAAGGTCGCCGCATGCTGCCATCCGGAGTCCGCATCGGCCCCCTCGACCTCGCCGCCCGCGTGGACGAGGCCCTGCGCGTGCAGGCCGTCGCCTTCGGCCTCAGCGAGGAGGAGGTCGGCATCCGGCGCTACATCGTCCAGCGCCACATGGCCTGCCGCGGCGCCCGCGCCCTCGGGGCGTTCGCCGAGGACGGGGCGCTCACCGGGTTCGTGTACGGGATGCCGAACGACCGGACGCACTGGTGGTCCACGATCGTCGAGCCCTACCTGCGCGCCGGCGGGCACGAGGCCTGGCTCGACGGCTCCTTCGTGATCACCGAACTGCACGTCCACCCCGGCTTCCAGGGCCACGGCGTCGGCCGCGGCCTGATCACCGCCCTCACCGACGACGCCGCCGAACCCCGCTCGATCCTCTCCGCCATCGACACCGAGAGCCCCGCCCGGGGCCTCTACCGGGCCCTCGGCTACACCGACCTCGCCCGCCAGGTCCACTTCCCGAGCGCGAGCCTCCCGTACGCCGTCATGGGCGCCACCCTGCCGCTGAGCAGGCCCTGAATTGATTACCGGGGCCCGCGCGGCCCCCGGTAACCTCCCCGCATGTCTACGCAACACGTGCAGCGCATGTCCCGCCTGATGGCCAAGACACTCCGCGAGGACCCGGCCGACGCCGAAACCCTCAGCCACCGGCTTCTGGTCCGCGCCGGCTACGTCCGGCGCAGCTCGGCCGGGGTGTGGACGTGGCTGCCGCTCGGCAAGCGCGTCCTGGACAACGTCTCGCGCGTCGTCCGCGAGGAGATGGACGCGATCGGCGCCCAGGAGGTGCTGCTCCCGGCCCTGCTGCCGAAAGAGCCGTACGAGGTCAGCGGACGCTGGTCGGAGTACGGGGACCTGCTGTTCCGGCTCAAGGACCGCAAGGGCGCGGACTACCTGCTCGGTCCCACGCACGAGGAGATCTTCACCCTGGTGGTGAAGGACCAGTGCACCTCGTACAAGGACCTGCCGGTCATGCTGTACCAGATCCAGACCAAGTACCGCGACGAGGCGCGGCCGCGCTCCGGGGTGCTGCGGGGGCGCGAGTTCCAGATGAAGGACTCGTACTCCTTCGACGTGTCCGACGAGGGGCTGGAGGAGTCGTACCGGCTCCACCGCGAGGCGTACGTCCGCATCTTCGAGCGGCTCGGCCTGGACCACCGGATCGTGTCGGCGGTGTCGGGGGCGATGGGCGGCTCGGCGTCGGAGGAGTTCCTGGCCCCGGCCGGGGCGGGCGAGGACACGTTCGTGGACTGCCCGTCCTGCGACTACGCGGCGAACACCGAGGCCGTGACGTTCGCCCTGGCACCGGTGTCCGCGGAGCACCCGGCGCTGGAGGAAGTGGACACCCCGGACACCCCCACGATCGAGACCCTGGCGGCGCACCTGGGCGTCCCCGCCTCGGCGACGCTGAAGAACCTGCTGGTCAAGGTGGACGGCGAGATCGTGGCCGTGGGCGTGCCGGGTGACCGGGAGGTCGACCTCGGCAAGCTGGGCGAGCACCTGGCCCCGGCGGTGGTGGAGCTGGTGACGGCCGAGGACTTCGTCGGCCGGCCCGACCTCGTACGCGGCTACGTGGGCCCGCAGGGCCTGGAGAAGGTCCGCTACCTGGCCGACCCGCGGGTCGCGCCGGGCACGGCCTGGGTGACGGGCGCCAACCGGGCGGACACCCACGCCCGCAACGTGGTCTGCGGCCGCGACTTCGAGGTGGACCAGTACCTCGACGTGGTGGTCGTCGAGCCCGGTGACCCCTGCCCGAACTGCGGCGCCGGACTGCGCCTGGACCGGGCCATCGAGATCGGCCACATCTTCCAGCTGGGCCGCAAGTACGCCGACGCCTTCGGCCTGGACGTGCTGGGCCGCGAGGGCAAGCCGGTCCGCGTCACCATGGGTTCCTACGGCATCGGCGTCTCCCGCGCGGTGGCGGCGCTCGCCGAGCAGACGGCGGACGAGCGCGGGCTGTGCTGGCCGGCGGCGGTGGCCCCGGCGGACGTCCACGTGGTGGCGGCGGGCAAGGCGGTGCCGCTGGCCCTGGCGGAGGAGGCGGCGACGGCCCTGGCGGGCTCCGGCCTGCGGGTCCTGCTGGACGACCGTCCGGGGCTCTCCCCGGGTGTGAAGCTCACGGACGCGGAGCTGATCGGCGTGCCGTGGATCCTGGTGGCGGGGCGGCGGTCCGCGGAGCAGGTGGTCGAACTCCAGAACCGCGCGACGGGCACCCGCGAGGAACTCCCCCTCCCCGAGGCCCTCGCCCGCCTGACGCGCTGACCCGGCCGAACTCCCGGGGCTCCGCCCCGAACCCCGCGCCTCAAACGCCGGCACCATCCAGCCCCTCCGGCGTTTGAGGAGCGGGGTCTGGGGCGGAGCCCAGGTCTTTCAGCCCGTCCGGCGTTGAGGACGGGGGGACGGCTCCGCGCAGCGGCCTACCCGCGCGTCCCGTCCGGGTCGTCCACCGGCGGGGGCGCGCCGTCCAGGAGCAGGGCCTCCGCCGGGCCGCCGAGCGCGGGCGGCGGCGCTGCACCGTCGACCTCGGCCGGCGGCACCGCTCCGTCGACCTCGGCCGGCCCGGGGCCTTCGGAAGCCGGGCCGGCCGGGGCCGGTTCTTGGGGCGCGGCCGACGCCGGAGGCGAAGGGGCCGCGCGCTCCAGGAAGCGCAGCAGCTCCACCGGGAACGGCAGCACCAGCGTGGAGTTCTTCTCGGCGGCGACCGCCACGACCGTCTGCAGCAGGCGCAGCTGAAGCGCCGCCGGCTGCTCCGACATGACCTCCGCCGCCTCGGCCAGCTTGTGCGAGGCCTGCAGCTCCGCGTCCGCGTTGATCACACGGGCCCGGCGCTCGCGGTCCGCCTCGGCCTGCCGGGCCATCGACCGCTTCATCGTCTCCGGCAGGGACACGTCCTTGATCTCGACCCGGTCGATCTGCACGCCCCAGCCCACCGCCGGGCTGTCGATCATCAGCTCCAGGCCCTGGTTCAGCATCTCCCGGTTGGACAGCAGATCATCCAGGTCGGACTTTCCGATGATCGACCTGAGTGAGGTCTGCGCCATCTGCGAGACGGCGAAGCGGTAGTCCTCCACCGCCACGATCGCGCTCGCCGGGTCGACGACCTTGAAGTACACGACCGCGTCCACCCGCACGGTGACGTTGTCCCGGGTGATGCCCTCCTGCGCGGGCACCGGCAGCGTCACGATCTGCATGTTCACCTTGTGGAGGCGGTCGAGTACCGGAACGATCATCGCGAAGCCGGGCGCCCGTATCTCCTCGCGCAGCCTGCCGAAGCGGAAGACCAGGCCCCGCTCGTACTGCTTCACCACTCGGGCCGCGGCGCCCACGTAGACCGCGACGCCCACAGCCGCGGCGATCGCCGCTGTCAGCAGTTCTTCGACCATGACGGCCCCCTGCCGGACATACCTTCCTACCTACGGTATGCCCTACAGCCAGGCCGCGAACTCCAGCAGCAGCTCCGCGTCCCGGCGCCGTCCGGCGGCCAGCGCGCGGTTGCCCGACTCCACCGCCCGGAAGAGCGTCCAGCCCCGCAGCCGGTCCCGGTCCACCTCCAGCGCGTCGGCCAGCTTGTTCACCCGGCGCCGGGCGCCCGCCGCCCCCGCAGAGGAGGCCACCTGGTCCTCCAGCCGGTCCCGGACCAGCCGCGCCAGGTCGTACGCCCGCTCGCCGACCAGCGGGTCGGGGCCCACGGTCAGCCACGGCGCGCGCTCGCCCGCCAGCACCTTGCCCTGCCGGAAGTTCCCGTGCAGCAGCAGTTCCTCCGGCGCGGCCGCCAATAGCTCCTCGCGCACCGCCAGAGCCGTGTCGGCCAGCGCCCTGGTCTCCTCCGGGGCCGCCCGCAGGGCCGCCGACTGCTGCCCGGTGCGCTCCGCGACCGTCTCCCACCCGTGCACGGCGGGCGGCGCCACCCACAGCCTGCGCAGCGTGCCGCTGGCCTCCAGCAGCGCCTTCGCCTCCGGCAGCGACCGCAGCGACACCTCCGGGTGCAGCCGCTCCAGCAGCAGCGCCCCGTCGTCCTCGTGATGCCGCGTGTCCAGGACCCGTACGGCCCCGAAACCGCCCCAATGCGCCAGCGCGGCCAGTTCCCGGTCGGGCCGGGCGTGCGGCGGCGCCAGTTTCAGCGCGGCCGGGGTGCCGTCGGCGTACGTGACGAGGACGACCAGGCTGCTGCGGCCGCCCGGGGCCTGCACCCGCACGGCCCCTACTCCTCGCCGGGACAGCGCGGCCTCGGTGAGTCGGGGCAACTGCCCCAGCCAGTCCGCGTCCTGCGCCGTTTCCGGCATCTCGCCGAGCGCCCGTACAAGCCGCTGCGGCGGTTCGAAAGCCATGCGTGCGTGGTCCCTTTCAGCTGTGCTGGGCCCGTTGCGCTTCGTCCGCGCGTTCCGAGAGCCCAGGGAAGGCTACGCCGACACCACGCCAGCGTGCCGCGCGCACGGCCGCGGCGCTCAGCGCGTCGGCCGCCTCGCGGCGCAGCGGACCCTCCGCCGCGCGCACCAGATCGGAGTACGCGCCCGCCACCCGGTCCTCGACCACCGCGGCCAGCCGCTCGGCGTCGGAGGGGGTGCGCACCTGGAACGGCAGGGCGTACGCGGCCTCCGAGGGCCGGGGTGCCCCGCCCAGCTCCCGTACGGTCCGGGCGAGCGCGTCACGCCGCGCGAGGTGGGCGCCGTAGGCCTCGCGGGCCTGCGTCGCGCGGGCGCCGACGGTCCGGGCGCCGATCACCCCGTAGGCGTACGCGGCCGCGTGCTCGGCGGCGAGTGCGGCCTGGGCGGCCTCCAGGGGACGGCCGGCGGGGGAGGGTTCGGGCTTCACGACGCGGCTCCCGGGTTCGAGGTCAGCAGGTGCACGTGCACGGCGCCGCAGGCCGCCACCGAGGCCAGCATCCGGGCCAGTTCCCCCGGGGCCCCGGCGAGGTCGATGGTCCGTGCCTCGGACAGGCTGCGCTCGGCGTCCGCGAGCGCGGTCAGGGCGTCGGCGGGCTTCGGCGGCACCGGCTCGGCGCTCGCCGCGGGCCCGGCGGCCCCCGTACCGCCGGACGGGGACGCGGACGGGGACACGGACCGGGACGGCGACGGAGAGCCCGCGGGGTCGGGGGACAGGGCGGCAGCGTGCGCCGCGACGGCGGCGCGCAGCGGAGCCAGCCGCGCGGCCAGGGCCGCATGGGCGGCGGCCGTGGCGTCGTAACGTTCCAGCAGCCGCGCACTGTCACGAACGGCCGCCTCACGCATCCGCCGTTCGAGTGGAATCGCGGCATCGCCGCCGTTCGGGCCGTCGTCGGAGCACCCCGTGAGCAGCGCGGCGCCGGCCGCGCCGGCGGCACCGGCGAGCAGGCTCCTGCGCGAGGGTCTCGAAGGCAGTGTCCAGGGCACGGCGACGTCCTCCGGGTGTAGACGGGGCTGTGGGCGGGGCAGGGTGTGATCACGGTACCCGGGGCCCCGTCCACAGGGCGGACGGCAACACCCCCTGACACCGGATACCCTTTGACCTGACACACGACGGAAATCACAACAGCACACGCGGCCGAGGAGTCACCCGGATGAGCACCACCCAGAGCGACAGGCTGCGCGGACTGCTGGAGCCGCTCGTCGCCGCCAAGGGCCTGGACCTCGAGGAGATCGAGATGTCCCGGGCGGGCAAGCGCCGGATGCTGCGGATCATCGTGGACTCCGACGAGGGCGTGGAGCTGGACGCGTGTGCAGAGCTGAGTCGCGAGGTCTCCGACAAGCTCGACGAAACCGATGTGATGGGTGAGGACGAGTACGTCCTCGAAGTGAGCTCGCCGGGCGCAGACCGCCCGCTGACCGAGCACCGTCACTACGTACGGGCGATCGGCCGTCTCGTGAAGTTCCAGCTTTCCGCCGAGGGCGAGAAGGGTGCCGGGGAACTGATCGCCCGCATCATCGACGCCGACGACGAGGGCCTGGACCTCGAAGTCCCGGGCGTGAAGGGCCGCAAGGCGACCGCCCGCCGTATCGCGTTCACCGACATCGCCAAGGCGCGTGTCGAGATCGAGTTCAACCGCAAGGACAAGAAGGAAGAGGAGGCGTAGCCGTGGACATCGACATGAGTGCCCTGCGGGGTCTGGTCCGGGAGAAGGAGATCTCCTTCGACCTGCTCGTCGAAGCGATCGAGTCGGCCCTCCTCATCGCGTACCACCGGACCGAGGGGAGCTTCCGCCGCGCTCGCGTCGTGCTGGACCGCACCAACGGTCACGTGGTCGTGTGGGCGACGGAAGACCCGAGAGACCTCGAAGAGGGCCAGGAGCCCAAGGAGTTCGACGACACCCCGTCGGACTTCGGCCGGATCGCCGCGACGACCGCCAAGCAGGTGATCCTGCAGCGTCTGCGCGACGCCGAGGACGACCTGACCTTCGGCGAGTTCGCCGGCCGTGAGGGCGACGTCATCACCGGCGTCGTCCAGCAGGGCAAGGACCCCAAGAACGTCCTCGTCGACATCGGCAAGCTGGAGGCCATCCTGCCGGTGCAGGAGCAGGTCCCCGGTGAGGAGTACACGCACGGCCTGCGCCTGAAGGCGTACGTCGTGCGGGTGGCGAAGGGTGTCCGCGGTCCGTCCGTGACCCTCTCCCGCACCCACCCCAACCTCGTGAAGAAGCTCTTCGCGCTGGAGGTCCCGGAGATCGCCGACGGCAGCGTCGAGATCTCGGCCATCGCACGTGAGGCCGGTCACCGCACCAAGATCGCGGTGCGGTCCACCCGCTCGGGCCTGAACCCGAAGGGCGCCTGCATCGGCCCGATGGGCAGCCGCGTGCGCAATGTCATGGCCGAGCTGCACGGCGAGAAGATCGACATCGTCGACTGGTCGGACGACCCGGCGGAGATGGTCGCCAACGCGCTGTCACCCGCCCGGGTGAGCAAGGTCGAGGTCGTCGACTGGGACTCCCGCTCCGCCCGGGTGACCGTGCCCGACTACCAGCTGTCGCTGGCCATCGGCAAGGAGGGCCAGAACGCCCGCCTCGCCGCGCGGCTCACGGGCTGGCGCATCGACATCCGTCCCGACACCGAGGCGTCCCCGGACGCGGACCGGGACCGGGACCGGGACGGGGAATAAAACCGGTACCGGCCGGGGCTACCCCGACGGTAGACAGGTGCACGCCGCCGTTTTCGGGCGGCGGATCAAGACAACACAACAGCCGTTCGATTTTTCGCCCGCCACTTGTCGGGAGAGAGGTCGGTGCGGGGAGGTAGACTTAGGCGTGTCTGGCCGGACGCAAGCCCGCCCACGCCCCGAACGCACCTGTGTGGGGTGTCGGGAGCGAGCGGCCAAGAGCGATCTGCTGCGGATCGTGGCGATCGAGGACGAATGCGTCCCCGATCCTCGCGGTACGCTGCCCGGCCGGGGTGCCTATGTGCACCCTGCCGTGGTCTGCCTCGACCAGGCGGTCCGCCGCCGAGCGTTCCCCCGGGCCCTTCGGTCCGCCGGAGCACTCGACACGGCGGAACTGCGCAAAGCCGTGGCCGCCCAGGCCGTGGCCACACCGTAAGACGTAGAACGGCACGGATGCCCCGTGCGGTCAGGTACCTCGCGAGTTGGAAGTAGGTCGAGATTGCGATGAGCACTCGATGAGTACGCGATGAGTACGCCCATGAAGTAGCAACGGTCCGGCGTAACCCGGACCTAAAAGGAGCGAAGTGGCTAAGGTCCGGGTATACGAACTCGCCAAGGAGTTCGGAGTTGAGAGCAAGGTCGTCATGGCCAAGCTCCAGGAACTCGGTGAGTTCGTCCGTTCGGCGTCCTCGACGATCGAGGCGCCGGTTGTACGCAAGTTGACTGACGCACTGCAGGGCCCCGGCGGCAACGCCGGCAAGTCCGCTGCGAAGCCGGGTGCGCCCCGCAAGGCCGCCCCCGCCAAGCCCGGGGCTCCCACCCCGGGTGCCGTTGCACGTCCCGGTGCGCCGAAGCCCGGTGCACCGGCCCCCAAGCCGGTCGTCGCGGAGGCTCCGGCCGCCGCAGCGCCCGCCCCGGTGACTCCGGCCGCCTCCGGCCCGCGTCCCGGCCCGAAGGCCCCGGCCGCCCCGAAGCCCGCTCCGGCGGCGCCCGTGGTGACCGAGTTCTCCGCGCCTCCGGCGGCTCCGGCCGCCACCCCGGCGCGCACCGAGCGTCCCGCCGCCGCGGCTCCGGGCCCCCGTCCGGCGCAGCAGCGTCCGGCGCAGGGTCAGGGTGGCCAGGCCGGCGCCCGTCCCGGCGCCCCGCGCCCGGCCGGCACCGCTCCCGGTGCCCAGGGTCAGCGTCCGGCCGGTGGCCCCGGCCAGGGTGCTCCGCGTCCCCAGGGCGCCCGTCCGGCGGGTCCCCGTCCGGGCAACAACCCCTTCACCTCTGGTGGCTCCACCGGCATGGCGCGCCCGCAGGCGCCCCGTCCGGCCGGCGCTCCCCGTCCCGGTGCCCCCGGCGCCGGTGGCGGCCAGGGTGCTCCCCGCCCGCAGGGCGGTCCCGGCGGCGCTCCGCGTCCGCAGGGCCAGGGCGGCGCTCGTCCGACCCCGGGCGGTATGCCGCGTCCGCAGGGTGGTGCCCCGCGTCCCGGTGGTGCTCCCGGTGGTAACCGTCCGAACCCGGGCATGATGCCGCAGCGTCCCGCTGCCGGTGGTCCCGGTCCCCGTCCCGGTGGCGGCCCCGGTGGCCGTGGTCCCGGTGCCGGTGGCGGCGCAGGTCGTCCCGGCGGTGCCGGTCGTCCCGCGGGCGGCGGCTTCGCCGGTCGTCCGGCCGGTCCGGGCTCGCGTCCCGGCGGCGGTGGCGGCTTCGGCGGCCCGCGTCCCGGTGGCGGCGGCTTCGGCGGCGGTCCGGCCGGTGCCGGTGGCGGCGGTCGTCCCGGCTTCGGTGGTCGTCCCGGCGGTCCCGGTGCCCGTGGTGGCACGCAGGGTGCCTTCGGCCGTCCCGGTGGTCCGGCGCGTCGTGGTCGCAAGTCCAAGCGTCAGAGGCGCCAGGAGTACGAGGCCATGCAGGCCCCGTCCGTCGGCGGCGTGATGCTGCCTCGCGGCCAGGGCGAGACCGTTCGCCTGTCGCGCGGTGCCTCCCTCACCGACTTCGCGGAGAAGATCAACGCCAACCCGGCGTCGCTCGTCGCCGTGATGATGAACCTCGGCGAGATGGTCACTGCCACGCAGTCCGTCTCGGACGAGACGCTCGAGATGCTGGCCGGCGAGATGAACTACACGGTTCAGATCGTCAGCCCGGAGGAAGAGGACCGCGAGCTCCTCGAGGGCTTCGACATCGAGTTCGGCGAGGACGAGGGCGGCGAGGAATACCTCATGCCGCGTCCGCCGGTCGTGACCGTCATGGGTCACGTCGACCACGGTAAGACCCGACTGCTCGACGCCATCCGCAAGACGAACGTCGTTGCGGGCGAGGCCGGCGGCATCACGCAGCACATCGGTGCGTACCAGGTCTCCACCGAGGTCAACGACGAAGAGCGTCGCATCACCTTCATCGACACCCCCGGTCACGAGGCGTTCACCGCCATGCGTGCCCGTGGTGCCAAGTCGACCGACATCGCGATCCTCGTGGTCGCGGCCAACGACGGCGTCATGCCGCAGACGATCGAGGCGCTCAACCACGCCAAGGCCGCCGGCGTCCCGATCGTCGTCGCGGTCAACAAGATCGACGTCGAGGGTGCCGACCCGGTCAAGGTGCGCGGTCAGCTCACCGAGTTCGGTCTGGTCGCCGAGGAGTACGGCGGCGACACGATGTTCGTCGACATCTCCGCCAAGCAGGGTCTGCACATCGACTCCCTGCTCGAGGCCGTCGTCCTCACCGCCGACGCCTCGCTCGACCTGCGCGCCAACCCGGAGCAGGACGCTCAGGGTATTGCGATCGAGTCCCACCTCGACCGCGGCCGCGGTGCCGTCGCCACCGTCCTCGTCCAGCGCGGTACCCTCCGCGTCGGCGACACGATGGTCGTGGGCGACGCCTACGGCCGAGTGCGCGCCATGCTCGACGACAAGGGCAACAACGTCGAGGAAGCGGGTCCGTCGACCCCCGTCCTGGTCCTGGGTCTCACCAACGTCCCCGGCGCCGGCGACAACTTCCTCGTCGTCGACGAGGACCGTACGGCCCGTCAGATCGCCGAGAAGCGTGCTGCGCGTGAGCGCAACGCCAACTTCGCCAAGCGCGTCCGTCGTGTGTCCCTCGAGGACCTCGACTCCGTGCTCAAGGCCGGTCTGGTCCAGGAACTCAACCTCATCATCAAGGGCGACGCGTCCGGTGCGGTCGAGGCTCTCGAGTCCTCGCTGCTCCAGCTCGACGTCGGTGAAGAGGTCGACATCCGGGTCCTGCACCGCGGTGTGGGTGCGGTCACCGAGTCCGACATCTCGCTGGCGATGGGCTCCGACGCCATCGTCATCGGTTACAACGTCCGTGCGGCCGGCCGTGCCGCGCAGATGGCGGACCGCGAGGGCGTCGACGTTCGCTACTACTCGGTGATCTACCAGGCCATCGAGGAGATCGAGGCGGCCCTCAAGGGTCTCCTCAAGCCGGAGTACGAAGAGGTCGAGCTCGGTACGGCGGAGGTCCGCGAGATCTTCCGCTCGTCCAAGCTGGGCAACATCGCCGGTGTCCTCATCCGGTCCGGCGAGGTCAAGCGCAACACCAAGGCGCGGCTCCTGCGCGATGGCAAGGTCATCGCCGAGAGCCTCACCATCTCCGGTCTGCGCCGCTTCAAGGACGACGTCACCGAGATTCGCGAAGGCTTCGAGGGCGGTATCAACCTCGGCAGCTACAACGACATCAAGATCGACGACGTCATCGCGACGTACGAGATGCGCGAGAAGCCCCGCGCGTAAGCGCGAGGCGGTTCGCACCGTGTCGTAACTCGTAACACCGGGGCCGGTCGGCGGAATATCCGTCGATCGGCCCCGGCCGTTGCGTGTACGGTTCTGGTGACCCGGCCGCGCGAGCGCCGGGTGATCCTGCCGGGCGAGGGCCCGGCAGGCCACCGAACCCGCACCGGCGGGATATCCGGAACTGCATGTACGTGGGGACTCTGTCCTTCGACCTGCTCCTCGGCGACGTCCACTCGCTGAAGGAGAAACGCTCTGTCGTCCGGCCCATCGTCGCCGAGCTCCAACGAAAGTTCTCCGTGAGCGCGGCTGAAGTGGGCGACCAGGACCTGCACCGCAGGGCCCGTATAGGGGTCGCCCTGGTGAGTGGGGACGCGGGGTTCCTCTCGGATGTACTGGACCGCTGCGAGCGGCTGGTCGCGGCGCGTCCGGAAGTGGAGCTGCTGTCCGTACGACGGCGCTTCCACGGTGATGAAGACTGATAGCAAGACATAAGAAGGAGACGGACCAGTGGCCGACAATGCGCGGGCGAAGAAGCTGGCGGACCTCATCCGGGAGGTGGTGGCGGAGAAGCTGCAGCGTGGTGTCAAGGACCCCCGCCTCGGTACGCACGTGACCATCACGGACACCAGGGTCACCGGCGACCTGCGGGAGGCCACGGTCTTCTACACGGTCTACGGTGACGACGAGGACCGTGCCAGCGCGGCAGCGGGCCTGGAGAGCGCCAAGGGCGTCCTGCGCTCCGCGGTCGGCCGGGCGGCGGGCACCAAGTTCACGCCCACCCTGACCTTCGTGGCGGACGCCCTCCCGGAGAACGCGAAGACCATCGAGGACCTCCTCGAAAGGGCGCGCACCTCCGACGCCCAGGTGCGTGAGGTCTCCTCCGGCGCCCAGTACGCCGGCGAGGCCGACCCGTACAAGAAGCCGGGCGAGGACGACGAGGACGCAGCCGCGGAATGAGCACCAACGCAGGGAAGACTCCGGACGGCCTTGTCATCGTCGACAAGCCGTCCGGCTTCACTTCGCACGACGTGGTCGCCAAGATGCGCGGGATCGCCAGGACCCGCCGCGTCGGCCACGCCGGCACGCTCGACCCGATGGCGACGGGCGTGCTGGTCCTGGGCGTCGAGAAGGCCACCAAGCTCCTCGGCCACCTCGCGCTCACGGAGAAGGAGTACCTCGGCACCATCCGGCTGGGCCAGAACACCCTGACGGACGACGCCGAAGGCGAGATCACCTCCTCCACGGACGCCACCGGGGTCACCCGGGAGGCCGTGGACGCGGGCGTCGCCAAGCTGTCCGGCGAGATCATGCAGGTCCCGTCCAAGGTCAGCGCGATCAAGATCAAGGGCGTGCGCTCCTACAAGCGCGCGCGGGACGGCGAGGACTTCGAGATCCCTGCCCGGCCGGTGACCGTCTCGTCGTTCCAGGTGTACGACATGCGGGAAGCCGAGGCCGAGGACGGCACCAAGGTCGTCGACCTCGTCGTCTCCGTCGTCTGCTCCAGCGGTACGTACATCCGCGCCCTCGCCCGTGACCTCGGCGCCGACCTCGGCGTCGGCGGGCACCTGACCGCGCTGCGGCGCACGCGGGTGGGCCCGTACAAGATCGACCGGGCGCGGACGCTGGACCAGCTTCAGGAGGAGCTGACCGTCATGCCCATCGGCGAGGCGGCCGCCGCGGCCTTCCCGCGCTGGGACCTGGACGCCCGGCGGGCCTCGCTGCTCGCCAACGGCGTGCGGATCGACATGCCGGAGGAGTACGCGGCCGGCGCCACGGTCGCGGTCTACGGGCCGAAGGGCGAGCTGCTCGGGCTCGTCGAGAGCAAGAACGGGAAGGCGAAGTCCCTCGCGGTCTTCGTCTGATCGTTGACGTGGAGCGGTGAGCGCACATGGACTGCTGCTCACCGCTCCACGACCCCCCTCGGGTAGGTCTCTATCCACCCGGACCCCGGTATTCACCCGTCCGAGCAGGCGCTCGGAGTGAATGGAGGGAGCGTAAGGGGGCGCAATCGCCTCGCGTGCTTTTCGTGCTGATCTTCACCTGCCTACCGTCGTGAACACGGGGCGTTGCGGGGGAGTGGTGCGGGGAGTGGTGCGGCCATGGCGGAGCTCGTCAAAATCTGCGATCCGGCCGGGCGGCCGCGCGGCAGCGGATTCGTCGCCGACGACCGCGGGACGGTGGTCACCAGCCACGAGGCCGTCGACGGCCTGACCCGGGTGGTGCTGCACGGACCGGGACCGGCCGGGCGGACCTGGCTGGCCGAGGCGGCGGACGTGACCGCGTTGCCGGGGCTCGCGCTGGCGCTGGTACGGACCGACGGGCTCGGGATGCGACCGCTGCCGGTCGCGCTGCGCGAGGTGATCGACCCGGGGACGTACGTACGGCTGCCCGCGCGGGGATGGCGGCAGGCGCGGGTGCTGGGGGGCGCGGCGGTCACGTACGCGGCGGCGGACAGCGTCCACGCGGTGCCGGCGGGTCTGGCGGTGGAGCTGGCGATCGGGACGGACGGCCGCGACGCGCTCCTGCTGGGCGGGGAGGCCTGCGGGGGCCCGGTCCTGGACGCCGCCACCGGAGCGGTGCTCGCGGTACTGGGCACTGCTCTGCGGGCGGAGCACCGTGCGGGAGGCTTCGCGGTGACCCTGCGCGCGGCGGCCGCGACCGACCCGTACGGCCCCCTGGCAACGCTTCTGGAACGCAATGCCGCCACCGTGCCGGGCCACGGCTCCGACCTGAACCTGGCCGGAGCGCTGGAACTGACGGCGACAACCGTCGGGGCCGCCTTCCCCACGGCCGCCCACACACCCGCCCCCGCAACCGGCCCCACCCTTTCCCTCGGCGCGGGCACCGGCCTCGACCCCGGCCTCGACCCCGACCCCGGCCTCGGCTTCGGCGGAGCCGGCTCGGAGCCCGACCGCGGACCCGGCTCCGGCAGGGCCTTCGGGCCGGGCGCCGGGGAGGGATCCGGTCAGGACTCCGAGCCCGGCTTCCGTCCGGGCCACGGTCCGGGTTCCGAGGCGGTCTTCGGCGGGGCCTTCGAGGGGGTGGAGCGGCCGGGGACCGCGGCCGAGCTGGATACCTTCATCGCCGGGGACCGGCCGGTTCTCGGGCTTGTGGGAGACCCCGGGACGGGCCGTACGACGGTCCTGGCGGCCCTGGCCGTGCGCCGCGCGCGGGGGGACCGGCCCGCGCCGACGCTGTGGCTGCGCGGTGCGGACCTGTGTGCCGGGGACACCTCGCTCTCCGACGCGGTGACGCGCGCGCTGGAGACGGCGGCCCGGATGATCGTCGCGGCGGACGACACCGTCCAGCCCCGCCGGCGTCCGGGGCCCGGGGACCCGGGGGCAGAACCCCCGGGAGCGGCGTCGCACCCCACGAAACCACCCGCACCGGCCACGGGTACCGGGCACGCCGACGGGCCACGGAGTCCCGGCACCGACGCACCGCGGCCAGCCGGCACCGCCGCGCAGGGCCATGGCACCGCCGCGGCGGACCACGGCATCGCCGAGCACCTGGCCCAGGTCGTCGCCCGGGCCGGGAGGCCGCTGCTCGTGGTGCTCGACGCTCCGGAGGAGATGCCGCCGGAGCTTGCGCACGGGCTCGCGCCCTGGACCGAGGCCACCGCGGACTGGCTGCGCGCCACCGCGGCCCGGCTGGTCGTCGCCTCCCGGCCCGAGTATTGGGAGCGGGCCGGCGCCCTCTATCCGCCCGAGGCCCTGCACACCCCGGACCGCCCGGCCCGGCGCCTGCCGCCCGCCCTCCCGCTCGCGGACCTCACCCCCGCCGAGGCCGAGACCGTCCGGGCCCGCCTCACGATCCCCGCCGACGCCGTCCGCGAGGCCGACGCCCGGCACCCGCTCACCCTGTGCCTGCTCGCCGGGATCCGCGCCGCCGGGGTCACCGCCGGCCGCCCCGGCCGCGACGAGGTCTTCGCCGCCCACCTGGACCTGCTGTGCCTGCGCGCCGCCGTCCGGATCGCCGCCGCCTGCTCCGACGCCGGGGGCTCCCGTGTGCACGGCCCGGGGGTCCGGCGGCTCGCGGCGCGCGTGGCCGGCCGGGTGCACGAGGCCGCGCGGCGCTGTCTGGGGCCCGGGCAGGGACAACTGGACCGGGCCTCCTTCGAGGAGTTGTTCCCGTGGCGCACCGGCTGGGCCTCCGCCGTGCTCACCGAGGGGCTGCTGGTGCCCGCCGGGCCCGGCTACCGCTTCGCCCACGAGGAACTGTCCGACTGGATCCAGGCCGGCCACCTAGACGTCCCGACCGCCCTCGGTTCCCTCGTCCACGGCCCCGCCGGACCGGGGCTGCCTGTGCCCCGGCACCGGATCGGGCCTGTCCTGGAGGCCCTGCGCAGACTGCCCCCGGACCGGCTCCGGAGCGAGCTCACCGCGCTGGTCCACCGCCTCAACCACTGCGCCGAGGAGCCGGAACAGGCCGGTCCGGACCGCGTGTGGTGGGCGGCCCGGCTGCTGCGCGAGACCCTGCTGCGGGCTCCCGACGCGTCCCCCCACCTCCCCGTCCTGCACGCCCTCGCCGAGCACGTGGCCCGCGCCGGCCCGGGCGAGTTCGGCGGCTGGTTCTGGAACCGGCTGCGGCTGCCCGAGCCCGACCGCCTCGACCTGCTGCGCCGCCTGCTGCCCGCCGACCCCGCCGAGGCGGTCCCCGGAGACCGCTTCCTGGACGCCGCGGCCCGCCGCCTCGTCCGGGACCCGCATCGCGCGCAGCCGCTGCTCTGCTCTTGGTTCACCGACGGCCGCCGGCTGCGCGGCCGCCCCGGGGCCACCGTCGCCACCGCCGCGCAGGCCCTGCTGCACACCCACCGCCGTCTCGCCGTGGACGACCTCACCGAGGCGCTCGTCAACGCCGCGCACCCGTGCGCCGACGAGCTGCTCGCCGTGCTCGCCGAGGAGGAGCCCTCCGCCCTGTGCCGGGCGGTGGACCGCTGGTCGCACGACGAACGGCCCGGCCGCCGGGTCGCGGCCGCCGCCTACGGGCTCGCCACCGCCCCGCACGTGCGCACCCCCGCCGACCGCGAGCTGCTGCGCTACGCCGCCCAGGCGCTGCTCGCCCGCCCCGCCGACGCCACCCTGCACGGCAGCGCCCTGGGGATGCTGCTCCGCGACCCTCAGGTGCGCGGCCGCTACCTGCCCGACGCCCTCGCCTGCTTCCGCGATCCCGATCGGGGCTCCCGGCTGCCCGCGGCGGCGCTGGTCGCCGCGCTGCCCGTGCTGCCCGACCCGGACGCGGTGTTCGCCGCCCTGCGGGCCCGGGCCGACGGGGAGGTGGTGCGCGCCCTGGCCGCGCTGACCACGCCGGGGCTGGCCCGGCGCGCGGGTGACCTCGTACGGGAGCACCTCGCGCGGTGCCCCGAGGACGCGGCCCACGCCGCCGTCTTCGTGGACCGGCGGCTCGAACAGGGCCCGGCCGCGGCTCCGGTGCTGCGCCCGCTGGTCCTGGACCTTCTCCGCGGCGCCCCGGCCGGGGTCAGGGCGGAGCTGGCCGGCGTACTGGCCGCGCCGGGCGGGGAGCCCTCGTACCCGCTGCGGGGCGAGCTGGCCGACGTACTCCTGCGCGAGGAGACCGATCCGCAGGTGCTCGACGCGTTCCTCCGGGCCCTCGCGGCAGGGACCGCAGGCCGCCCGGAGGGCCGTGCGCGTGAACTGCTGCGGCGCACCGGGCGGCAGCTGCTCGGGGCCCCGGGCGGGCCCGCGGTCTTCGAGCGGCGGACGGTGGAGCTGGCCCGGTCCGAACCGGCCTTCGGCGCCCTGGTGGCCCGCTGGGTGGCGGCGGCGGGGGCGGAGGCCGCGGCCCTGCTGGGGCCGAGCGCCCGGCGCACGGTGGAGACCCTCAGCAGGGCGGCCCCGGACGTGACGTGACGAGAGGGCACGGCAGCCGTCCCTCGCCGATGCCGATGCGGGGCAGCGGCCACCGGCATGGCAGTCTTAGACCTGCAATCGGCAATCAGTTCAAGGACCAACCGGGTTCGGGCGAGGAGCGGTCACAGTGCAGCGCTGGCGTGGCTTGGAGGACATCCCCCAGGACTGGGGACGCAGCGTCGTCACCATCGGCTCCTACGACGGCGTGCACCGGGGACATCAGCTGATCATCGGACGGGCGGTGTCCACGGCGCGTGCGCTCGGCGTCCCGTCCGTCGTGGTCACCTTCGACCCCCACCCGAGCGAGGTCGTGCGCCCCGGCAGCCACCCGCCGATCCTGGCCCCGTACGACCGGCGCGCCGAACTCATGGCCGGGCTGGGCGTGGACGCGCTGCTGATCCTGCCGTTCACGGCGGAGTTCTCGCAGCTGTCGCCGGCCGACTTCATCGTGAAGGTGCTCGTCGACAAGCTGCACGCGCGCGCCGTCATCGAGGGTCCGAACTTCCGCTTCGGCCACCGGGCCGCCGGGAACGTCGACTTCCTGCACGAGATGGGCTCCACCTACGACTACCAGGTCGAGGTCGTGGACCTGGTCGAGCGGGGCGAGGCGGGCGGCGGCGTGCCGTTCTCCTCGACGCTGGCGCGCAGGCTGGTCGCCGAGGGCGACATGGAGGGCGCGGCCGAGATCCTGGGGCGCCCGCACCGGGTCGAGGGCGTGGTGGTGCGCGGTGCGCAGCGCGGGCGCGAGCTCGGCTACCCGACGGCGAACGTCGAGACGGCGCCGCACACCGCGATCCCGGCGGACGGGGTCTACGCGGGCTGGCTGACGGCGGACGGCGAACGGATGCCCGCGGCGATCTCGGTCGGGACGAACGTGCAGTTCGACGCCACCGAGCGGACCGTGGAGGCGTACGCGATCGACCGCATCGGGCTGGACCTGTACGGGATGCAGGTGGCCGTCGACTTCCTCGCCTACGTGCGGGGGATGGCGCGGTTCGAGTCGCTGGACGGGCTGCTGGAAGCGATCGCGGACGACGTGAAGCGGGCGCGGGTGCTCACGGACGCGTACGACATGCAGCGCTGACGGCCATGCGGCCGGCCGGCTGGTCGGCTGGACGAACGAACGGGCGAGGGCCCGTACCGCCCCGGATCTCGATCCGATCCCGGGTGGTACGGGCCCTTCCTGTTGCGGTCAGCCGAGGCGCGGGTCGCGCGGGGGGTGCTGGGGCTGGGGCGGTTGCTGCTGCGGCTGCTGCGGGGCCGGGGGCTGCTGCCAGGGCTGGCCGGGCTGCGGGTAGGGCTGACCGTAGGGCTGCGGCTGCGGCTGCGGCTGCTGCGGAGGCTGCTGGTACGGGGGCTGCTGGCCCTGGGGCTGTCCGTACGGCTGCTGCGGCGGCATCTGCTGCTGGTGGTGCGGCTGGTGGGGCTGCTGAGAGCCCTGCGGCTGCTGAGGCGCACCCCAGTGACCCTGCGGTGCCTGCTGCTGCGCCCGCAGGAAGTCCTCGGCCACCAGCGCGGAGAGGTTGAAGTAGGCCTCGCGCGTCTTGGGCCGCATCATGTCGAGGTCGACCTCGGCGCCGGCCGCGAGGTGCTCGTCGAACGGCACCACGACGACACCGCGGCAGCGGGTCTCGAAGTGCTGCACGATGTCCTCGGTCCGGATCATCTTGCTCGTCTCGCGCACCCCGGAGATGACGGTGAGGGAGCGGGAGACGAGGTCGGCGTACCCGTGCGCGGAGAGCCAGTCGAGGGTGGTGCTGGCGCTGCTGGCACCGTCCACGGACGGCGTCGAGATGATGATCAGCTGATCGGCCAGGTCCAGGACGCCGCGCATGGCGGAGTAGAGGAGGCCGGTGCCCGAGTCGGTGAGGATGATCGGGTACTGGCGGCCCAGCGTCTCGATGACGCGGCGGTAGTCCTCGTCGTTGAAGGTCGTGGAGACGGCCGGGTCCACGTCGTTGGCGATGATCTCCAGACCGGAGGGCGCCTGCGAGGTGAACCGGCGGATGTCCATGTACGAGTTCAGGTACGGGATCGCCTGGACCAGGTCCCGGATCGTGGCACCGGTCTCGCGGCGGACACGGCGGCCGAGCGTGCCGGCGTCGGGGTTCGCGTCGATGGCCAGGATCTTGTCCTGGCGCTCGGTGGCGAGGGTGGCGCCGAGGGCGGTGGTGGTCGTGGTCTTGCCGACGCCGCCCTTGAGGCTGATGACGGCGATGCGGTAGCAGGACATGACCGGGGTGCGGATCAGCTCCAGCTTGCGCTGGCGCTCCGCTTCGGCCGCCTTGCCGCCGAAGCGGAAGCGTCCGCCGACACCGCCGTTGTTGTTGTTCTTGGGCTTCTGCTTGTTGCGCAGCAGGCGGTCGGAGGACAGCTCGACGGCGGCGGTGTAGCCGAGCGGCGCCCCGCCGCCGGCCTGGCCGGCCGAGTAGCGCGGGTCGTGCGGCTGCGGCGGCTGCTGTTGGCCTGGGCCGACGGGCCACTGTCCGGCGGAGCGCGGGTCGTACTGCTGGGGCTGCGGCTGCGGCTGCGGTTGGGGCTGCTGCTGCTGCGGAGCCGGCGGCGGGAACGGGTAGGCGTCCTGAGGCTGAGCCGCGAACGTGGGCGGCAGCGGCGGCAGTTCGCCGGAGGGTCCCCCGAACGGGGTCTCCCCGGCGGCCTGGGGTACGTCCGCGGGCGCGGCCGGAGCCGCCGCCTGCTCGGCGGGAGGCAGCAGGGGAGTCCCCTCGGCGGGGGTGCCCTGCGGGCCGGCCCAGCCGCCGGGGCCGGACTCGGCCACCGGGCCGGGGCCGTCGGTGACAGGGTCCGGGGCGGAGGCGGCGGCGTCCTCGGCCGGTACCGGAGCGGGAAGCGCGTACGACTGCGCCGCCTCGACGGGAGCCGCGAACGGCGCGACCGGGGCGACCGGGGCCGCCCCTTCGAGCGCGGGCACCGCGGCGTCAGCCGGAGCCTCGGCGGGGCTCGACGCGAACGCAGGCGGAGCCTCGGCCGGGGCAGGGACCGGGGCAGGGACCGGGGCAGGGACCGGGGCATCGAACGGGGCCGGAGCCTCGACCGGGCCCGGAGCCGCAGCCTCGCCCGGAACGGAAGTCTCGAACGGGGCCGGAGCCGAGAACGGGGCCGGCGCCGTGATCGGGGCAGGGGCGGCAGCCTCGGCCGAGGCCTCGCTGGGGGCCGGGACCGGAGCCTCGAAGGGGGCCGGAGCCGCGAACGGAGCCGGGGCGGCGGGGTCGGCCGGGGCGGGAGCCTCGAACGGGGCCGGAGCCGGAGCCGCGAACGGAGCCGGAGCCTCGATCGGGGCCGGAGTGGAGTAGGGGAGCGCCGGAGGCGTGATCGCCTCGGGCTCGGCCGGCGCCGGCGCCGGGGCCGGAGCAGCGGCCGGGAACGGGGCGGGCAGGCCCGCGCCGTCGGACGGGGTCCGCGGCGCCGGCGGAGCGATCCGCATCGTCGAGGGCGAGTCCAGGTCCGACGGGCGGTGGGGCTCAAAGCCGCTGCCCTCGGGGAGTCTCGGCACCTGCGCGGCCGGCGGAGCGTCCTGCGTGTACCAGGCCGGCGGGGTGTAGTCGATGGTGAACTCGCCCGTCAGTTCGGGCTCCGCGTCGGACTGATCGTCCGTCGGGACGTCCCACGTCCCGCCGCGCCTCTCGTTCCGATCGCCGCTCACTGGTCCTCCTGGTCTGTCGAACACCGGTCCGGCGCCCACCTCGCCGCGCCCGTACCCAGCCTAATCGCGCCTTGACACCCCTGTCCGCCCGCCCTCGGGGGGCCGCGGTCAGTCGATGCGCCGGGCCCCGCCCAGCAGGCCCGTCTCCGCGTCCGTCCCCTGGGTCATCACGAACTGCCGGTCCCGTGGCGTACACCACAGCGTCACCCCGTCGCCCAGCGTCGGCAGCGCATCCACCGCCTGCCGCGGCAGTTGCATCAGGCGGCCGATCTGCTCCGCCTCGTCCGGGGACACCCGCTGCACGCCCACCAGCGACGACTGCTGCAGCAACCGCGGCGCCGTCGGGCTCAGATACGGCAGCAGGGTCAGCACCGACTGCCAGGGCCCGGCCACCACGCGCCCGCGCGGCGGCCGCATCCCGCAGTCGCGGATCACGAGCACCGGGCTGCCCGCCGACGCACCCTGCGGTGGGATCCTGCCCACCTCGTGCAGGGTCACGCACTGCTGCCCGCCGCCGGCCGCCTGGGCCAGCCCGGACCACACCTGGCCGCGCCCGGTCTCCACCGCGACACGCGCGCCCGTGGCCGCCGCACGCAGCGCCAGTACCTGCGCCGTCCACAGACCGCCGATCAGCGTCACCTCGTACGGCGTCGGCCGGTTGATGCCGAGCACCGCCGAGCGCCCCTCGGCGTCGACGCCGATGACGACCCCGTCGTCCCCGACCGGCAGCGCCAGCAGGTCCATCTCCGCCGCGGGCACCACATGCCGCTCCCGCCGCGGGCCGACCAGCCCGAAACCGCCCCTCATCGCGCCCCTCCCAGCGGCAGCGAAGCCAGCAGCCCCGGCACCTGTTCACGGTCGAGCCGGACCAGCCCGGTCTTCACGCCCCGCGCCGTCCTCTCCAACTCCCTGCGCGCCGCGACCAGTTCCTCGTCGCTGCGCCCGGTCACCCGTACGTGTCCGGTCAGGGTCACGCCCTGCCGCTCCGCGGGGGCCATCGTCAGGCTGAAGTTCGTCGCGAGCGCGGGCAGCGAGGTCAGCAGGGCCACGAACTGCGGGAGCGACGCCGACCCGGTGCCGCCCAGCTGCGGCCAGCGGCCTATCCAGTACGTCGTGTGGCGCCGGTCGTCGCAGCGCCAGATCCGCGAGGTCTCCTCGGTGCGCCGCCCGGTGCTGGCCGACCGGCCGGCCTGGGTGATCGCCATCGGGTTCGCGCACGAGGACGTGGCCAGCGCCGCCGTCAGCTCCTGCTCGGTCAGCACGGTGGCCTTGAACCCGGCCCCGGCCAGCCGGCTCGCCAACTGGTCGGCCGCGCGCACCACGCACCGCTGCGCGCCCGCGAGCCCGCCGCCGCGCGCGGCGACCGCCTCGGGGCACAGCTCCGGGTCGAGCTTGAGCGCGATCCAGGTCAGCCGCACCGCCGGGGTGCCCGTCCGGGCCTGCAGCGGCGCGTAGTTGCGGGTGGCCATCGACTGGGCCGGCAGGTGCGGGGCCGGCGCCGGCTGGGTGTGCTGCACCAGCTGCGCGGACTCCAGCCGGATGCCGTCCACTTCGAGGATGTCGCGGACGAGGGCCAGCGGCAGCGGCCGCGCGCCCCGGTCGGGCCGCAGCGCGGTGGCGTCCGTGTCGACCTGGACGACCGCGGTCAGGAAGGTCCCGTCGCCGATCATCCCGACCGGCCGGCGGTCGCGGTCGCTGAACGTCAGCGTGCGCAGCGCCGGATCGGCCTCGACCAGCGGGGCCAGCCCGGGCTCGGTGCCCGCGGGCACGACGAGGGACGCGGCCCGCCTGCGCCGCGCGCGCAGCGCCAGCGCGCTGCCGATCCATTCCGGCAGGGAGCGCTGGTGGCGGCGTACGACCGCGAGCACCACGAGGACGAGCGCCAGTACACCGGTGGGAACCAGCAGGAGCGGTTCGACCACCCAGGCCGCCAACAGGGCGGCGGACGCGACCTGAAGCAGTACGAGCTGTTGCAGTCGGAACGGACCGAAGCGGCCGGGGCTCGACTTCGGATGCGGCGTGACCCCACCACGTGCGGGTGCCGGCGAGCCGGTCTGCGGCTCCGTCGCGGTGGCCATCACTCGCGCACTTCCCCTTTCCGGGGCCAGACCCCATGAGTCCCGGCGCTGCGCGAACCTTGCCGCACGGCCCCGGAATCTCCCCAATCCACCCCAACAAGCCCTGATTACCCCGGTGCGGAAGGCGCTGAGCGGCAGCCTCACCCTACCCGGCCCCTGCATACCGTCCGTCAAGAGGCATAGTAGGTGCCCGGTCCGACAATCGAGGCCCGGGGACCGTACTCACCGGCCGGGCCGTGCGGGGAGAAGCAGGCGGTCATGGCATCACGACGTGATGAGCTCAACGCGTACACCTTTGCGAAGCGGCGCACGGTGGCCGCGTTCCTTCAGCCATCCGCCACGGGTACCGAGGAGGGCGCTCCCCGCCCGCTGCGCGCGGTCCTTCCGGGACTGATCGTCGGCGCCGTCGTGCTCGCCGGATTCGGCGCCTGGGGCATGTTCAAGCCGACGGCTCCCAAGGGCTGGGCGGAACCGGGGACCAGGGTCATCGTCGGCAAGGACTCGACGACCCGCTACGTGGTCCTGACGACGAAGGTCAACGGCAAGGACCAGACCCGGCTGCACCCGGTGCTGAACCTCGCCTCCGCCCGACTCCTGCTGGACCCGAAGAAGTTCAAGGTGGTCCAGGTCCAGGACAAGGTCCTGGACGCGGGCAAGCCGCCGCGCGGCCCCATCATCGGCATCCCGTACGCCCCCGACCGGCTCCCCTCCAAGGAGGACGCCGGCAAGGCCAAGCGCTGGGCCGTCTGCCAGCAGCCGGGCGGCAACGGACGCGGCGTGCAGACCGCCACCTTCGTCCTCGCCGACCGCGAGGCGGCCAGGACGGACGACGCCCACAGGCTCGCCGACACCCAGTCGCTGTACGTGCAGAGCACCGGCGCGGGCCAGGAGCGCTACCTGATCGACGCGAGCGGGAGGAAGTACAAGTTCCCGGAGGGCACCCCGGCCGCCGGAACGATGACCACCGCCCTGGTCGGCACCGGCGCGACCCCGCAGCAGGTCACCCCGGAATGGCTCGGGACCCTCAACTCCGGTGACGACCTTGCCTTCCCCGCGCTCCCCGGCAAGGCCGGCGCCGACGCCGGGGTGGGCGGCCTGGCCACCGCCGACAACAAGGTCGGCATGGTGCTCAAGGCGCAGACCGGCTCCGGCGCGCAGCACTACGTGGTGCTGCCCGGTAAGGTCGCGCCCGTCTCCGACTTCGCCGCCTGGCTGCTCATCTCGGCGCCCGCGACCGACGGCCTCAACATGCACGGCAAGGCCCGCGAGATCGACCTCCAGTCGCTCGACCCGGACGCCACCCCGTTCGCCGGCGACATCAAGTGGCCGCAGAAGAAGACCGACCGGATCAACCAGACGGCGCCGCCCGCCGGCACGCAGTCGAGCGGCGGGAACGAGCGCGACACCGTCTGCAACGTCCTGCGCTCCGTCGACGGCCAGGGCAACCAGACCCTGAGCACCTGGGCCGGCACCGGCTTCCCCATCGACATCACGGCCAGCGGCACCAGCGCGTACGTCACCCCGGGCTCGGGCCTGCTCTACACCCAGGTCCAGGGCAAGCAGACCACCGCGGGCGGCTCCCTCTTCCTGGTCACCGACACCGGTCTGCGGTACGCCGTCCAGGCCAACGGCGACAGCGACGCCGAGCAGTCCAAGATCGGCGCCGCCGACCAGTCGAAGGGCGCCACGGACGCCCGCCCCGAGGCCAGCCAGGCACAGGTCAGGCTCGGCTACGGCACCGTCAACCCGGCCATGGTGCCCATCGCCTGGTCGGAGTTCCTCTCCAAGGGCCCGCGCCTGGACACCAACTCGGCCCGCCAGCCGCAGGGTTCGTGAGGAAGCCGCCGATGCCCCAGTCCCCGCAGTCCCGGCGCGTGCTGCTCACCGCCGGCTTCGCCCTCACCCTGGTCTCCGCAGGCGCGGCCGCGGGCCCGGCCTCCGCGGTGGAAGCGGCCCCGCCGCACCCCCCGTACGCCGTGCGCCTCGACGGCGCGGGGGAGTGCACCTTCCCCATGAAGAAGCAGATCGCGGACCGCCCCTGGGCCCTCCAGCGACTCCTGCTCGACGAGCTGTGGGCGCAGACCAAGGGCAAGGACAAGAACGGCGGCAGCGTCCGGGTCGCCGTCATCGACACCGGCGTGGACCGGGCGAACCCGCAGCTCAGCGGCGCCATCGACACCGGCGCCGGCAAGGATTTCGTCGACCCCAAGGGCGGCGACGGCACGAACGACACCGTCGGCCACGGCACCAAGGTCGCGGGGCTGATCGCGGCCCGCCCCCAGGAGGGCACCGGCTTCGTCGGCCTGGCCCCCGACGCCACGATCATCCCGATCCGGCAGAACGACGGGCAGGGCAAGGGCAACGCGCTGTCCCTGAGCCAGGCGATCGACCACGCGGTGGCCAAGGGCGCCCACGTGATCAACATCTCCCAGGACACCGACGTGCCGCTGTCCGCGGACTCCGACCTCGCCAAGGCGGTCCAGAAGGCCGTCGCCGCCAACGTCGTGGTCGTGGCCTCGGCGGGCAACGACGGCATGAGCGGCGAGAAGCGCAAGACCTACCCGGCGGCCTTCCCCGGCGTGCTCGCGGTGGGTGCCTCGGACCGCAACAACGAGCGCGCCGCGTTCTCCCAGCCCGGCGACTTCATCGGGGTCGCCGCGCCCGGCGTCGACATGGTCTCCACCGTCCCGGGCTACGGCCAGTGCATCGACAACGGCACCAGCTTCTCCGCGCCGTACGTCGCCGGGGTTGCCGCCCTGCTGCGCGCCGAGCACGGCGACTGGTCCGCCCAGCAGATCGTCTGGCAGATCCAGAACACCGCCGAACGCTCGGTCAAGGGCCGTGACGACTACGTCGGTTGGGGCATTGTCGACCCGGTTCGCGCGCTCAGCCACGACCAGCAGGCCCCGAAGGCCCCGGTACCGGACCCGGGCCCGCCCCCGGCCGCCGCTCCCGAGGCGGCGGAGCTGCCGCTCACCGAGACGGCGCAGGAGCGCGAGGAGCGCTTCGGGACCTACGCTCTGGGCATCGGCGCCGTCCTCATCGCCGTCATCGCGGGTACCGCGACGGTCGTGCGGGACGCCCGCGGCCGCCGACGCCGTTTGCAGTGAACGGCCGCGGTTCATCCACGCAAGCGGCCTGCCGGTGTTGGGCCTGTCCGATGAACTGGCTAGAGTGACACCAGGCTTCACGAGTGTGATCGGGGGATCGCGTGAAGCGGAGGGGGACAGCCCGGGGCGCGTGGCTCACATCGCGCCAGGCACGTCCGCTCCGCTGCGCAATCCGCCGGTTCTGCCGGCGAATTGAGAAGTGAGGAGCTTCGATGAGCACGAACACCTTCGGACTTGCGGACGATCCGGTCGTCAAGGCGAAGAACAAGATCGAGGAGACGGCCAACGCCGTCACCAGGCAGGCCCGTGAGCTCGCCGACATCCTCGCGACCGTGAGCGCCGGCTGGACGGGTGTGGGTGCCCAGGGCTTCGTTATCGCGCAGGGCACCCTCAACGAGAGCCACGACGAGATCCGCAGGCTGCTCACCGTCCTGCACAACGCAGTGGCGCAGACCAAGAACCTCAGCAACGCCCAGGACGAAGAAGTGCGGGCCGCGTTCAACGCCGCCCAGTCGTCCCCGTCCGGATCCGCCCCCGGCCCCCGTTCGGGCCTCGAGTCCGTCTGACAAGCCGCTTCCCAGCCGGCCGCAGCGAGAAGGAGAAGAACATGTCGGGCAACGAAGGCACCCGGGTACGGTACGAGACCGTTCAGCAGATGGCGGACCGCATCCGCGTCGTCTCCGGGAACATCCTCAGGGACCTGGACGCGATGGGCACCGCCCTGAAGGTCGTCACGGACACCTGGGACGGTGAGGCGCACCGCGAGTACGTCAACCTCCAGACCAAGTACAAGGGCAAGGCCGACCAGATGCACCAGGATCTGGAGAAGATTGCCAAGCAGATCGAGCAGGGCAAGAGCGAGTACCGCGCCACCGACGTGAAGGCCTCGCGCCTGTTCACCGAGGCCTACTGAGCCCGGTACCCACGTCGGTCCGCACGTGCCGAAGGGGCGCGCCCGCACCGGGCGCGCCCCTTCGGCGTGGCGTGCGGCCCCTCAGGCCTCGTGGCGGTCGAGGTCGAACTCGCCGTCCCTGGCCCCGAGTACGAAGGCCTCCCACTCGGCGGCGGTGTAGCGCAGCACCGTGTCCCGGTCCAGCGAGGACCGCATGGCCACCGCCCCCTCCGGAAGCCGGGCGATCTCGACCCGCTCCTCGTCCGGGCTGGTCCCGGGCGGCCCTTCCCACTCCACACCGCTGATGTCGAGCGCGTACAGCTGGTCCTTCTCCTGCTGGGTGCCCATGGGCGGCCTTTCCCTCGGTGGCGCGGTCTTCACCGCCGATTATCGGGGCTGCGCCGCCAGCCGGGACGGGTTTCCACCCGAAACCGCCCGGTGGCCGGCGCTGCGGCCGGCCACCGGGCAGCGGCTCACAGACCCGGCATCCGGCCGAGCTGGACCAGCGAGGTACCCCGCCTGCGCGAGGCGAAGTAGGCCCGGCCCGGCGGCATCGGACGCGGCCGCACGTTGCCGACCAGGTCGCCCTCGGAGGGATCGCCGGACAGGACGAGGCCCTGCGCGCCCAGCTCCTTGATCCGCTGGATGAACGGCTCGTACAGCGAGCGCGAGGCACCCGCCGAGTTGCGCGCGATGATGAAGCGGACACCCGTGTCACGGGCGAAGGGCAGGTACTCCACCAGCGGCGCCAGCGGATTGCCCTGGCTGGTCGACACCAGGTCGTAGTCGTCGATGACGATGAACACGTCCGGGCCCGTCCACCAGCTGCGGTCGCGCAGCTGCTGCGGGGTGACGTCGGTCGGCGGCTGCCGCCGCGAGAACACCCCGCCCAGCGCCTCCATGTGCATCTGCAGGGAGCTCACCATCGGCGCGTACTCCAGCAGGTGCTCCTCCGGCAGCGCCCCGAGCAGGCTGCGCCGGTAGTCGCCCACGACCAGGCGCGCCTGGTCCGGCGTGTAGCGCTCCGCGATCTGCTTGGCGATGAGCCGCAGCAGGTTCGTCTTGCCCGACTCGCTCTCGCCGAAGACGAGGAGGAAGGGGTCGGACTCGAAGTCGACGAACACCGGCTCCAGATCGGTCTCGTCGATACCGATCGCGATCCCGCGCTCGGGGTACTCCCCGCCCTTGGGCAGCTGGTCGGAGTGGAGCAGCCGCGGCAGCAGCCGTACGCCGGGAGCCGCCTGCCCCGCCCAGTTCCGCTTCACCGCGTCCACGAAGGCCGCCGTGGCCTCCGACAGGTCCCCCGCCTCGTGCGAGCCGTCGATCCGCGGGAGCGCGCCCAGGAAGTGCAGCTTCTCCGCCACCTGGCCGCGGCCCGGCATCCCCGTGGGGACGTTCGCCGCGACCTTGCGGTCGAACTCGGAGTCCATGGTGTCGCCGAGCCGCAGTTCCAGCCGGCTGAGCATCTGGTCCTTGAGGGCGGCCCGGACCTCCATGTACCGCGCCGCGGTGATCACCACGTGGATGCCGTAGCCCAGACCGCGGGACGCGATGTCCGTGACGATCTGCTCCAGGCCCTCGTACTCGCCCCGGAAGGTGCCCCAGCCGTCGACGATCAGGAACACGTCGCCCCACGGCTCGCCCGGCAGGTCGCCCGCCGCGCGCCGGCGCCGGTAGGTGTTGATCGAGTCGATGTTGTTCGAGCGGAAGAACTCCTCGCGGCGGTTGAGGATGCCCCCCACCTCCGCGACCGTACGCCGTACCCGCTCCGGGTCCAGGCGCGAGGCGATCCCGCCCACGTGCGGCAGCTCCGCGATCGACGACAGGCTGCCACCACCGAAGTCCAGCCCGTAGAACTGCACTTCGCGCGGGGTGTGCGTGAGCGCGAACGAGGAGATCAGCGTCCGCATCAGCGTCGACTTGCCCGACTGCGGACCGCCGACCACCATCAGGTGGCCCGCCGCACCCGAGAAGTCCCGGTACAGCACCTCGCGCCGCTGCTCGAAGGGCTTGTCGATGAGGCCGAGCGGTACGACGAGCCCGCCGGGCCGGGTGTACCCGTCCGCGTGCAGCCCGCGCTCCGCGCTCGGCGCCAGCGCCGGCAGCAGCTGGTCCAGCGGCGGAGCCTGGTCCAGCGGCGGCAGCCACACCTGGTGCGCCGGCACCCCCTGACCCTCCAGCCGGCTCACGATCACGTCCAGCACCGTGTCCGCGAGCGCGTCGTCCTCCCGCCCCGACTGCGCCGCCAGGTACGCCGGGTCCGGGGCCGCGTACACCACCGGCACCGGGGCCGCCGTGAACAGCGCGGGCCGCCGCTCCACCGGGAACAGGCCCACCGACAGGTCCGGCCCGCCCGAGCGGTAGGTGCCCGAGACGTACGCCGCCTTGAAGCGGGTCATCTCGTCCGTACCGAACTTCAGGTAGCCCGAACCGGGCACCGACGGCAGGTGGTAGGCGTCCGGCACACCGATCGCGGTCCGCGACTCCGCCGCCGAGAAGGTCCGCAGACCGATCCGGTACGACAGGTACGTGTCCAGCCCGCGCAGCTTGCCCTCCTCCAGGCGCTGCGAGGCCAGCAGCAGGTGCACGCCCAGCGACCGGCCGATGCGGCCGATCTGGATGAACATGTCGATGAAGTCCGGCTTCGCCGTCAGCAGCTCGGAGAACTCGTCGATGACCAGGACCAGCGAGGCCAGCGGCTCCAGCGGGGCGCCGGCCGCACGGGCCTTCTCGTAGTCGTGGATGTTCGCGTAGTTGCCCGCCGAACGCAGCAGCTCCTGACGGCGCTGCAGCTCACCGCGGATCGAGTCGCCCATGCGGTCCACGAGCGTGAGGTCGTCCGCCAGGTTGGTGATGACGGCCGCGACGTGCGGCATCTGCCCCATGCCGGTGAAGGTCGCACCGCCCTTGAAGTCGGCGAGGACGAAGTTCAGCGTCTCCGAGGTGTGCGTGACCGCGAGCCCCAGCACCAGCGTGCGCAGCAGCTCCGACTTGCCGGAACCGGTCGCGCCCACGCACAGGCCGTGCGGGCCCATGCCCTCCTGCGCGGCCTCCTTGAGGTCCAGCATGACCGGGGCGCCGCCCTCGCCGACACCGATCGGCACGCGCAGCCGCTCACCGGCCGACCGCGGCCGCCAGGTCCGCGCCACGTCGACCGCGGCCGCGTCGCCCAGGTTCAGCAGGTCGGTGAAGTCCAGATTGGCCAGCAGCGGCTCGTCGTCGTCCCCGCCGCCCGTGCGCAGCGGCGCCAGCTGCCGGGCGAGGGCCTCCGCCGCGGGCAGCGACAGCGCGTCCGGGACGCCCTCGTACGCGACCCCCGCGCCCGACTCCAGCCGCAGCCGGCCCGGCCGCACCACGACCGACAGCCCGCCGCGCGGCTCGTCCAGCTCGCCCGCGACCACCTCGACGATGGTGACGCCCTGCAGCCCCTCGGCCGCCGCGAACACCGAGTCCGGCGGGACCATGCCGCCGTCCAGCACGACCACCAGGTGCGGCTGGTCCAGCACCGGGGACACCTCCCGGCTGAACCGCGGCCGGCCCTCCAGCCGCGACGCCAGCAGCGCCTCCAGCTCGGCGAGGTCGTCGCCGAACAGCCGCTTCGTGCCGGCCCCGTCGACCTGGCCCGGGACCTGCGTGTGCGGCAGCCACTTCGTCCAGTCCCACGAGGGCACGGCGCCCGGCGCGGCCACCACGGCCACCATCAGGTCCTCGGGGGAGTGCAGCGTCGCCAGCTGCGCGACCATCGCCCGCGCGGTACTGCGCGCCGACTCCGGCTCCCCGGACACCGTCACGTGGTAGAAGGCGCGTATGGACAGCGCCACCGGCAGCCCGTCCAGCGAGGAGTGCACCTTCAGGAAGCGCTGCATCGCGCCCGCCGTCAGCGGCTCCAGCTCGTCCACCGGCGCCGTCTCCGGCGCCACCAGTGTGGTCGCCAGGCGCTGCGCACCCAGCCCGAGCCGGGCCTGCCCGAAGTCCTGGTCGCCGACCCGCCGCTCCCACAGCCGCGAGCCCTCCGCCACCACCGACCACAACTGCTCGGGCGCCGGGTGCAGATACAGCTGCGCGTCGCGCTGCGCCCGCGCGGTCCGGCGTACCTGACGACGCGTCTGTGCAAGGTATTTGAGGTAGTCCCGGCGCACATCGGCCATTTGCCCCTGCGTACCGCGCCGGTGGCGCACCAGCTGGGCGATGACCATCGCCACCGTCGACACCAGCATCAGCACACCCATGATGCGCATGAACGGCGCCGCACCCGGCATGAAGAAGAAGACGACGGAAGAGCCCATGCCGAGCATCGGCAGGAGCTGCATCAGCATGCCCTCCTGCTGCCCGCGCGGAAGTTCCGGCGGAGCCTCCAGCCGCAGCTCGTCCGAAGGCACTTCGGGCGGCAGGGACCGCGGTGGGCGTTTGACGACGATCTGGCTCACCGGCGCATCAATCCCTCGAAAACGGATGGGAGGTCGCAACCGGCGCCCCCAAGTCCCGGGCGCGAAGGGGGTCTCCCCCACGCGACCGTGATCCTACTTGCCGACCGTCGGCCGTACTCCCCCAGCCACCGCTGGGAGGCGCCCCCTGTAGGGTGGCGCGCGCAGCATGCGCATCCGCGAATCGTCCGCCGGTGCGGGCATCAACCAGGGGGATCACACAGGTGAGTACGGCCGGTACGACGGGTTTCTGCAGGGTCACCGTCGTCGCTCCCGACAGCCGGATCGACGTCGCCCTCCCCGAGGACATCGCCGTCGCCGACGTCTATCCGGAGCTGCTGCGCCTCACCGGTCAGACCCAGCCCGTCGGCGCCCCGACCGGCTTCCACCTCGTACGCCGCTCGGGCACCGTCCTCGACGGCGCCCGCACGCTCGCCGGCCAACAGGTCCTCGACGGCGAGGTGCTGAGCCTGCGCCCGTTCGCGGAGTCCCTGCCGCCCGCCGTGTTCGACGACGTGTCCGACGCCGTCGCCTCCGCCGTCGTCCGCGACCGGCACCGCTGGAGCGACGACATGCTGCGCGGCGCGGGCCTGGCCGGCGCCGCCCTGCTGCTCGTCATGCTGGGCTTCGTCCTCTGGTACGCCGACCCGGTCCGCCACGACATGCACGGCCTGCCCGGCATCATCGCCGGCGCCGTGGGCGTCCTGCTGACCGGCGTGGCCGGCGTGCGCGCCCGCGTCTACCGGGACCGCGGCTCCGCCGTGGCGCTCGGCCTCGGCGCCCTCCCGCACCTGCTGATCGCCGGCTCCGGGATCATCGCCCCGGCCGCGGGCCAGGGCCCCGGCCGGCTCCAGTTCCTGCTCGGCTGCGTCTGCGTCCTGGTCGCCTCCGTCGCCCTGGTCGCGCTCACCCCCAGTGGCGACGCCCCCTTCGTCGCGGCCACCTTCGTCGCCGCCACCGGCACCCTCGCCACCTTCGTCGGCATCGCCACCGAGGCCTCCGCCACCTACACCGCGGCCGTCTGCGCCCCCGTCGCGATCGGCCTCGTCGCCTTCCTCCCCGGCCTCTCCGCCCGCTTCGCCCGCCTGCCGATCGGCTACGCGGCCCCGCAGAGCGCCACCGAGGATTACGAGACCCCGGACCGCTACGAGGCCGAGCCGTACGGTGACCAGTCCGGCTCCGACCAGCAGGACCCGGGCACCCCGCTCGACGCCGAGGCCATCGCCGCCCAGGCCCGCCGCGGCCACGAGATGCTGCTCGGCCTGGTCGGCGGCTGCGCCGCCGTCGCCGTCGGGTCCGCCGCGGTCCTCGGCTTCTCCGACAACACCTGGGGCCGACTGCTGGCCCTCGCCACCGGCCTCGCCATGCTGCTGCGCGCCCGTCTCTTCCGCTACACCTCCCAGGTGGTGTGCGCCCTGACCGCCGGCCTCGCCGCCGTCGCGCTGCTGATCCTGGGCATGGCCCTGAACCCGCCGACCGACCTGCTCGAAGCCCTCGTCCTGGAGCAGGACCGCAGCGGTCTGGACCTCCGTACGATCTGGCTGACCGCCGCCGTCGCGGGCGGAGCGGCCCTCCTCGCCGGAATTGCGCTGGTCATTCCCCGCAAGGGTCTGTCACCCTTCTGGGGGCGGCTGCTCGACCTCACCGAGGCGGCGGTCCTGCTCAGCCTGGTGCCCCTGACCCTGGCCGTCCTGGACGTCTATTCCAGGGCCCGGTCTCTCACCAGCTGAGACGGGGCCGAGCGGCAGCCTGGTACGCTGTGTGACGGCCGTTTGTGTACGCGTCCCCGGGACTCCTTTTCCAAGGATCTGTGGACTGCGCTCAGCGGACCCCGCCTCCCGAGTTACGGAAGCTCCCCAGAGATTCAGACCTGGGGCACTCGGTGGCAGACGAAGACCTAAACGAGGAGTACGCGTGCCGCTCGACGCCGCTACGAAGAAGCAGATCATCGCAGAGTTTGGTGCCAAGGAGGGCGACACCGGCTCCCCCGAGGTCCAGGTTGCGATGCTCTCCCGCCGCATCTCGGACCTGACCGAGCACCTCAAGACGCACAAGCACGACCACCACTCCCGTCGTGGTCTGCTGATCCTGGTCGGCCAGCGTCGCCGCCTGCTGCAGTACCTGGCCAAGAAGGACATCCAGCGCTTCCGTACGCTGGTCGAGCGCCTCGGCATCCGCCGCGGTGCGGCCGGCGCCAAGTAACACGCCGTGAAGGGAGCGGTTCCCACATCCGGGGGCCGCTCCCTTTGCTGTACGTGCGGACCGGACCGGACCCTTTGTAGTCTGGAAAGGACGCACGTGTACGTCTGATGAAGACGTACGAAGACGTGCACAACAGAAGAGGAGGAGCGCCCTCCCTACGCCGCCGGTCCTCGGTAGTGGCACCCGGAATGCCCCCGCGGGCACCGAACCGGATGCTTCGATCGAAGACCGGCCCCAGGCCAGGAGCGCTTCTCCGCAACCGTCCACCGCCACACGGGCGACGGACGGAGACGACGAAAATGGAGAAAACGCTAGTGGAGAACGAGACCCACTACGCCGAGGCCGTCATTGACAACGGTTCCTTCGGCACCCGCACCATCCGCTTCGAGACGGGCCGTCTGGCCCGCCAGGCCGCCGGCTCCGCCGTTGCCTACCTGGACGACGACACGATGGTGCTGTCCGCCACCACCGCGTCGAAGAAGCCCAAGGACCAGCTCGACTTCTTCCCCCTGACGGTGGACGTCGAGGAGCGGCAGTACGCGGCCGGCAAGATCCCCGGCTCCTTCTTCCGCCGTGAGGGCCGCCCCTCCGAGGACGCGATCCTCACCTGCCGCCTGATCGACCGCCCGCTGCGCCCGTCCTTCAAGAAGGGCCTGCGCAACGAGATCCAGGTCGTCGCCACGATCATGGCGCTCAACCCCGACCACCTGTACGACGTCGTCGCGATCAACGCCGCGTCCGCGTCCACCCAGCTGGCCGGCCTGCCCTTCTCCGGCCCGATCGGCGGCGTCCGCGTCGCGCTGATCCGCGGCCAGTGGGTGGCCTTCCCGACGCACACCGAGCTCGAGGACGCCGTCTTCGACATGGTCGTCGCGGGCCGTGTCCTGGACGACGGCGACGTCGCGATCATGATGGTCGAGGCCGAGGCCACCGAGAAGACCATCGCCCTCGTCAAGGGCGGCGCCCAGGCGCCGACCGAGGAGATCGTGGCCTCGGGCCTCGACGCCGCGAAGCCGTTCATCAAGGTCCTGTGCAAGGCCCAGGCCGACCTGGCCGCCAAGGCCGCGAAGCCCGAGGGCGAGTTCCCGGTCTTCCTGGACTACCAGGACGACGTGTACGAGGCCCTCGCGGCCGCCGTCAAGGGTGACCTCTCCCAGGCGCTGACCATCGCGGGCAAGCAGGACCGCGAGGCCGAGCTGGACCGCGTCAAGGAGATCGCCGCCGAGAAGCTCCTCCCGGCCTTCGAGGGCCGCGAGAAGGAGATCTCCGCCGCCTACCGCAGCCTGACCAAGGCCCTGGTGCGCGAGCGCGTCATCAAGGACAAGGTCCGCATCGACGGCCGCGGGCTCACGGACATCCGTACCCTCGCCGCCGAGGTCGAGGCCATCCCGCGCGTGCACGGCTCGGCGCTGTTCGAGCGTGGCGAGACCCAGATCCTGGGCGTCACCACCCTGAACATGCTCCGCATGGAGCAGCAGCTGGACACCCTCTCCCCGGTGACCCGCAAGCGCTACATGCACAACTACAACTTCCCGCCGTACTCCGTCGGTGAGACCGGCCGCGTCGGTTCGCCGAAGCGCCGCGAGATCGGCCACGGCGCGCTCGCCGAGCGCGCGATCGTGCCGGTCCTCCCGACCCGCGAGGAGTTCCCCTACGCGATCCGTCAGGTGTCCGAGGCCCTCGGCTCCAACGGTTCGACGTCCATGGGCTCGGTCTGCGCCTCCACCATGTCGCTGCTGAACGCCGGTGTGCCCCTCAAGGCCCCCGTCGCCGGTATCGCCATGGGTCTGATCTCCCAGGAGATCGACGGCAAGACGCACTACGTCGCCCTCACCGACATCCTCGGTGCGGAGGACGCCTTCGGCGACATGGACTTCAAGGTCGCCGGCACCAAGGAGTTCGTGACCGCCCTCCAGCTGGATACCAAGCTGGACGGCATCCCGGCCTCCGTCCTGGCCGCGGCCCTCAAGCAGGCCCGCGACGCCCGCCTCCACATCCTCGACGTGATGATGGAAGCGATCGACACGCCGGACGCCATGTCCCAGTACGCCCCGCGGATCATCACCGTCAAGATCCCCGTGGACAAGATCGGCGAGGTCATCGGGCCCAAGGGCAAGATGATCAACCAGATCCAGGAGGACACCGGCGCCGAGATCACGATCGAGGACGACGGCACCATCTACATCGGTGCCTCCGACGGCCCGGCCGCCGAGGCCGCCCGCGCCACGATCAACGCCATCGCCAACCCGACCATGCCGGAGGTCGGCGAGCGTTACCTGGGTACGGTCGTCAAGACCACCACCTTCGGTGCCTTCGTCTCCCTGATGCCCGGCAAGGACGGCCTGCTGCACATCTCGCAGATCCGCAAGCTCGCCGGTGGCAAGCGCGTGGAGAACGTCGAGGACGTGCTCGCGGTCGGCACCAAGGTCCAGGTGGAGATCGCCGAGATCGACCAGCGCGGCAAGCTCTCCCTGATCCCCGTGATCGACGGCGAGGCCGCCGGCGACGACGCTGACAAGGACGACTCCGACAAGTGATGTCGCGTAGTTCCCGTGTGACGGCCCGCCCCTCTTCGGAGGGGCGGGCCGTCGCCCGTACCCAAACCCTCCTCCAGGGCAGCAACGGCATCGGCACCGTCCGGCGCACGGTCCTGCCCGGCGGGCTGCGCATCGTCACCGAGACGCTGCCCTCCGTCCGCTCCGCCACCTTCGGCATCTGGGCGCACGTCGGCTCCCGCGACGAGACGCCCACGCTGAACGGCGCCACGCACTACCTGGAGCACCTCCTCTTCAAGGGCACCGAGAAGCGCAGCGCCCTCGACATCTCCTCCGCGATCGACGCGGTCGGCGGCGAGATGAACGCCTTCACGGCGAAGGAGTACACCTGCTACTACGCCCGGGTGCTCGACACCGACCTGCCGCTGGCCATCGACGTGGTCTGCGACATGCTCACCGGCTCGCTGATCCGCGAGGAGGACGTCGACGCCGAGCGCGGGGTCATCCTCGAAGAGATCGCGATGACCGAGGACGACCCGGGCGACATGGTCCACGACCTGTTCGCGCAGACCATGTACGGGGACACCCCCCTGGGGCGTCCGGTCCTCGGCACCGTCGACACGATCAACGCACTCGGCGCCGACCGGATCCGCCGCTTCTACAAGAAGCACTACGACCCGACGCACCTGGTCGTGGCCGCCGCCGGCAACGTCGACCACAACAAGGTCGTGCGCCAGGTACGTGCCGCCTTCGAGAAGGCCGGTGCGCTGACCCGCACCGACGCCGAGCCGATCGGCCCGCGCACCGGCACCAAGCGCATCCGCACCGCCGGCCGCGTCGACCTGGTGAACCGCAAGACCGAGCAGGCCCACGTGGTCCTCGGCATGCCCGGCCTCGCCCGCACCGACGAGCGCCGCTGGGCGCTGGGCGTACTGAACACCGCCCTCGGCGGCGGCATGTCCTCCCGCCTCTTCCAGGAGGTCCGGGAGAAGCGCGGCCTCGCCTACAGCGTGTACTCGTACACCTCGGGCTTCGCCGACACCGGTCTCTTCGGCGTGTACGCGGGCTGCCGGCCCAACCAGGTCCACGACGTGCTCCGGATCTGCCGCGACGAACTCGACAAGGTCGCCTCCGAAGGACTGGCCGACGACGAGATCAGGCGGGCCATCGGCCAGCTCTCCGGCTCGACCGTCCTCGGCCTGGAGGACACCGGCGCGATCATGAACCGCATCGGCAAGAGCGAGCTGTGCTGGGGCGACCAGATGTCGGTCGACGACATGCTGGCCAGGATCGCCGCCGTGACCCCGGACGACGTCCGGTCGGTCGCACAGGATGTACTGGCCCAGCGCCCCTCGCTCGCGGTGATCGGCCCGCTGAAGGAGAAGCAGGCCGCCCGCCTCGACGAAGCGGTCGCCTAGTTCCCACGGCAAGCAAGTCTGTGTTGATTTAAGGACGGAATATGAGCAAGCTGCGCGTGGCGGTCCTCGGGGCCCAGGGCCGCATCGGCTCCGAGGCGGTCAAGGCCGTCGAGGCCGCCGAGGACATGGAACTGGTCGCCGCGCTCGGCCGCGGCGACAAGCTGGAGACGCTGGCCGAGGCCGGCGCCCAGGTCGCGGTCGAGCTGACCACCCCGGCCTCGGTGATGGAGAACCTGGACTTCCTCATCCGCCACGGCATCCACGGAGTGGTCGGTACCACCGGCTGGACCGAGGACCGTCTCGCCCAGCTGAACACCTGGCTCGCCGGTTCGCCGAAGACCGGTGTGCTCATCGCCCCGAACTTCTCCATCGGCGCCGTCCTCACCATGAAGTTCGCCGCCCAGGCCGCCCGCTACTTCGAGTCCGTCGAGGTCGTCGAGCTGCACCACCCGAACAAGGTCGACGCCCCCTCCGGCACCGCGACCCGTACGGCGCAGCTCATCGCGGCCGCCCGCGCCGAGGCCGGCCTCGGCGCGCAGCCCGACGCGACCGCCACGGCACTCGACGGCGCGCGCGGCGCGGACGTCGACGGCGTCCCGGTGCACGCCATCCGCCTGCGCGGCCTGCTGGCCCACCAGGAAGTGCTCCTCGGCGGCGAGGGCGAGACCCTGACCATCCGTCACGATTCCCTGCACCACAGCAGCTTCATGCCGGGCATCCTGCTCGGTGCGCGCCGCGTCACGCAGACCCCGGGCCTCACGTTCGGCCTGGAACACTTCCTCGACCTGGGCTGACCGGACTGATTCACGATGCGCGCGAAGATCACGTACTTCCTCACGGCCGCCGTCCTGGTCGTGTACTTCGTCCTGGTCGGCAGCCGGGGCCTGATGCTGATCCGGCACGGCACCTGGCTCACCGTCACCTTCGGGGTGGCCGTGCTGATCCTGCCGGTCATCGGCGTCTGGTTCCTCTGGAAGAACACCCGCTTCGTCACGCGGGCCCACCACCTCGCGGCCGAGCTGGAGGCCGAGGGCGGCCTGCCCGTCGACGAGCTGGAGCGGGACCAGTACGGGCGGATCCTGAGGGACTCCGCCGACGAGGTCTTCGCGCGCCGCAGGGCCGAGACCGAGGACGCGCCGGGGGACTGGCGCAGCTGGTTCCGGCTCGCCGTCGCCTACCACGACGCCCGTGACACCCCGCGGGCCCGCAAGGCCATGCTGCGCGCGATCGCCCTGCACGACAAGAAGCCCGTACAGGTCTGATTCCTGCACGGGCTTCCCGTGGCGTGCTCCGCCGTACCTCGCGACCCGTGGGTCAGGCGGGCACCGGGCCGTACTCGTCGGCCCAGTCCGCGAGCGCGTCGGCGGCCCGGTCGAAGGCTTCCGCCCGCGACAGGAAATCCGCGTTGTGGTCGGTCAGCAGCACCGGCGGCTCCGCGCCGCCGGTCCCGGACATCGTGAGCGCCTGTCCCTGCACGGTCCTCGGCAGTCCCAGCCAGCGGACCGGCTGCTGCACCGTACGGATCCCGGTGACCTCGCTCCACGCGACCGTGCGGGTCACGAAGAACCCCACCCGGCGCAGCCCCGCAGGGCTCACCCACACGCCCACGCGCAGCGTCTGCACCGCCGACCCGACGACCACGAGGGCCGCGGCCAGGCAGAATCCGGCCCCGGCCCACCCGCCGGCGAAGGCGACGATCATCGTGGCCAGCAGCATGAAGGCGGACAGCAGGAGCAGCAGCGCGGAGATGGCCACGCGCCAGGGGCCGGGCCGGTAGGGCCGCCGCCAGCGGTCCTGGTCGGCATGGGCCAGGATCTCGTCGCCGTCGCCGTCGTCATCCACATCGGATACGCCGTCGGCCGTCAGGAAGGGCAGGGGCACGGCTGGACCTCACTCACATGCACGTTCGGTTGGGCTGTGCCGTGAGGCTACCGCCCCTGGGACGCCTCCGACTGCTGCGACTTCTCCGGCGCCTTGCTCGGCTGCAGTGCGGGCATACCGAAGAGCAGTGAGCCCGCGAGCCCCGCCACCACGGTCAGTCCGACCAGACTACGGGCGGCCAGCTGGGTCTTGCCCAGACGCTCGCGCGGCGGGGGAGTGACGTTGCTTCGGAATCGGTCGGACTCGGCGACGAAGGCGAACGGGACGGGTTCGCGCCGGAGGAACATCAGGAGAATCTCCTCGGGATCGGTAAGTGTGCGTTCTCTGGGGTTAGGACGTCCGAGCCGCCCAATCGGTGCCGGATTTCGGGACATTCGCCAAAATTCGTGGCGGTGCGTCAGCTGTGGGGGCGCCCGGGGCGGACGTGCGTCTGCATCGGGCCCGCGAGGGGCGCCGTAGAGTGGGCGCGCCCCAGGACGCACGTTTGGAAGGACTTCCGGTGAGCGACACCGCCGCTTCAGATCTGAAACCCAGCTTCCGCAGTGACGTGACGGTGGAGCTGGTGAAGCACTCCGCCGCCGACTCCGACGTGCTGTGGGCCGCTCGCGTCTCCACGGCCGGCGAGCAGTCCCTGGAGGAGCTGCAGAAGGACCCGGAGCGTTCCAAGGGCCTGATCAACTACCTGATGCGGGACCGCCACGGCAGCCCGTTCGAGCACAACTCGATGACCTTCTTCATCAGTGCCCCGATCTTCGTCTTCCGCGAGTTCATGCGCCACCGCGTGGGCTGGTCGTACAACGAGGAATCGGGCCGCTACAGGGAGCTCGAGCCGGTCTTCTACGTCCCGGACGCCGAGCGCAAGCTGGTCCAGGAGGGCCGCCCGGGCAAGTACGTCTTCGTCGAGGGCACCCAGGCGCAGCAGGAGCTGACCGGCCGCGTCATGGAGGACTCCTACGTGCGGGCGTACGAGGCCTACCAGGAGATGCTCGCCGCGGGCGTGGCCCGGGAAGTTGCCCGTTCGGTCCTGCCGGTCGGTCTTTTCTCCTCGATGTACGCCACCTGCAACGCGCGCTCGCTGATGCACTTCCTCGGCCTGCGGACGCAGCACGAGCTCGCGGCCGTCCCGTCCTTCCCGCAGCGGGAGATCGAGATGGTCGGCGAGAAGATGGAGCAGCACTGGGCCAGGCTCATGCCGCTCACGTACGCGGCCTACAACGGCAACGGCCGCGTTGCCCCGTAAGGCCTGCTGAGCCCGGAGCGTACGGATGTACGGCGTCAAGTCCCAAGTGTCCGTATTGCGACGTTTCATAAACTTCATCTAGGCTGATCAAACGGACCCGGCACTGCTTGAACCCCCGAGCAGGCAGTGCCGGCGTCCAAGACCTCTCCCGGCCGCCGCTGGGACGGACGCACCCCCTGTTGACGTCCCCCGAGGGGACACCGCGAGCATGGCAGCGAGTAGCGTGTTACCCATGGCTCCGATCTCGACTCCGCAGACCCCCTTCGGGCGGGTCCTCACCGCCATGATCACGCCGTTCACGGCGGATGGCGCACTTGACCTCGACGGCGCGCAGCAGCTCGCCGTCCACCTGGTGGACGCAGGCAACGACGGCCTGATCATCAACGGCACCACCGGTGAGTCGCCGACCACCACCGACGCGGAGAAAAACGACCTCGTACGAGCCGTACTCGAAGCCGTCGGAGACCGGGCCCACGTGGTCGCCGGCATCGGCACCAACGACACCCGCCACACCCTCGAGCTGGCCCGCCAGGCCGAGCGCACCGGCGCCCACGGCCTGCTCGCCGTGACTCCCTACTACAGCAAGCCGCCGCAGGAGGGCCTCTTCCGGCACTTCACGGCGATCGCCGACGCCACCGAGCTGCCGGTCATGCTCTACGACATCCCCGGCCGCAGCGGTGTCCCGATCGAGACGGAAACCCTCGTCCGGCTGGCCGAGCACCCCCGTATCGTTGCCAACAAGGACGCCAAGGGCGACCTCGGCCGCGCCAGCTGGGCCATCGCACAGAGCGGACTGGCCTGGTACTCGGGCGACGACATGCTGAACCTGCCCCTCCTGTCGGTGGGCGCGGTCGGCTTCGTCTCCGTGGTCGGCCACGTGGTCACCCCGGACCTGCGCGCCATGCTGGAGGCCCACCTGGGCGGAGACGTCCAGAAGGCCGCCGAGATCCACCAGAAGCTGCTCCCGGTCTTCACCGGCATGTTCCGCACCCAGGGCGTCATGACCACCAAGGGTGCGCTGAACCTGCAGGGACTGCCCGCGGGCCCGCTGCGGCTCCCGCTGGTCGAGCTGACCGCCGAAGAGACGGCCCAGCTCAAGAGCGACCTCGCCGCCGGCGGGGTACAGCTCTGACAACAGACTTCACAACTAAATAAGAACGAACAAACGAATACAGAAACAGACAAGAACAAGTGCACGAATGACATGCGCGCCACGTGCCTTCCGGGGTACGTGGCGTGCGTGGTGAGGAGACACTTTTGAGCCATCCGCATCCGGAACTCGGTCCGCCGCCGAAGCTGCCCAAGGGCGGCCTCAGGGTCACCCCCCTGGGTGGTCTCGGCGAGATCGGCCGCAACATGACCGTCTTCGAGTTCGACGGCCGCCTGCTCATCGTCGACTGCGGCGTCCTCTTCCCCGAGGAGGAGCAGCCGGGCATCGACCTGATCCTTCCGGACTTCTCGTCCATCCGGGATCGCCTCGACGACATCGAGGGCATCGTCCTCACGCACGGCCACGAAGACCACATCGGCGCCGTCCCCTACCTCCTCCGGGAGAAGCCGGACATCCCGCTGATCGGCTCCAAGCTGACGCTGGCCCTCATCGAGGCGAAGCTCCAGGAGCACCGCATCCGCCCCTACACCCTCGAGGTGAAGGAAGGCGAGCGCGAGAACCTCGGCCCCTTCGACTGCGAGTTCATCGCGGTCAACCACTCCATCCCGGACGCCCTGGCCGTGGCGATCCGCACCGGCGCCGGCATGGTCGTCTGCACCGGCGACTTCAAGATGGACCAGCTCCCGCTGGACAAGCGCCTCACCGACCTCCACGCCTTCGCGCGTCTGAGCGAAGAGGGCATCGACCTCCTCCTCTCGGACTCGACGAACGCCGAGGTCCCGGGCTTCGTGCCGCCCGAGCGCGAGATCTCCAACGTCCTGCGCACGGTGTTCGCGAACGCCCACAACCGGATCATCGTGGCCAGCTTCGCCAGCCACGTGCACCGCATCCAGCAGATCCTCGACGCCGCCCACGAGTACGGCCGCAGGGTCGCCTTCGTCGGCCGCTCGATGGTCCGCAACATGGGCATCGCCCGCGACCTGGGCTACCTGAAGGTCCCGGCCGGCCTCGTCGTGGACGTCAAGACCCTCGACGACCTGCCGGCCCACGAGGTCGTCCTGGTCTGCACGGGTTCCCAGGGCGAGCCGATGGCGGCCCTGTCCCGCATGGCCAACCGCGACCACCAGATCCGGATCGTCCCCGGCGACACCGTGATCCTGGCGTCGTCCCTCATCCCGGGCAACGAGAACGCGGTCTACCGCGTGATCAACGGCCTGACCCGCTGGGGCGCCAACGTCGTGCACAAGGGCAACGCCAAGGTGCACGTCTCGGGCCACGCCTCGGCCGGCGAGCTGCTGTACTTCTACAACATCTGCAAGCCGCGGAACCTGATGCCGGTCCACGGCGAATGGCGCCACCTGCGCGCCAACGCCGAGCTCGGTGCCATGACGGGCGTCCCCAAGGACCGCATCGTCATCGCCGAGGACGGTGTGGTCGTCGACCTGATCGACGGCAAGGCCCGGATCTCCGGCAAGGTCCAGGCCGGCTACGTGTACGTGGACGGCCTCTCGGTCGGCGACGTCACGGAAGTCCACCTCAAGGACCGCAAGATCCTCGGCGACGAGGGCATCATCTCGGTCTACGTCGTGGTGGACAGCACCACCGGCAAGGTCGTCAGCGGTCCGAACATCCAGGCCCGCGGCTCCGGCATCGATGACGGGGCCTTCGGCCCGGTCATCGCGAAGATCGAGGAGGCCATCGCACGCGCGGCCTCCGACGGCGTCGCGGAGCCCCACCAGATCCAGCAGCTCATCCGTCGCACGATGGGCAAGTGGGTCTCGGACAGCTACCGCCGCCGCCCGATGATCCTCCCGGTCGTCGTCGAGGTCTGACCCTCGCCGTAGCGACCGCACGGGAGCGGGGCAACCGGATTTGCATCCGGGGGCCCCGCTCCAGTACGTTTACGTCTCCACCTCGCACGACACCCGGGCACACACGTGTGTCCGGACGGGTCGTGCGGGCGGGTGGGAATCAAGACCCAGGGAGACCTGATAAAGTCTGATCCGCCCGAAAGGGAAAGGCCCTCCGAAGGCCATCGGAATTCGAATCCCTCCGGAAACGGAGCGGAAATGAATCTGGTAGAGTCGGAATCGTCGGAAAGGGAAACGCGAAAGCGAGAACCTGGAAAGCGCCGAGGAAGTCGGACATGAAAGAGTCTGATAGAGTCGGAAACGCAAGAACAGAACGAAAGCCCGGAGGAAAGCCCGAGAGGGTGAGTACAAAGGAAGCGTCCGTTCCTTGAGAACTCAACAGCGTGCCAAAAATCAACGCCAAAAGTTGATACCCCGTCCATTTCGGTGGATGAGGTTCCTTTGAAAAAGACCTGCGGGGTCGTCTTCGGACGGTACCTGTAGGCAATTACACAGCGAGGACGTTGTGGCGCGTCGGTCTTATTCCGACCTGACGTGCCCGCTC